>NIUT01000230.1 GCA_002254365.1 Nitrospira sp. UW-LDO-01 | reverse complement strand
GGGCGGCCTCTCGATCACTCAGTTCGACTTCCAGCTGGTGGACACGGCCTCGCATCGACTCCAACTCTTTGACTTGAGCGCGAAGGCGTTCCCGGGCGGGGAGGCCTTCGTTGAGTTGAGTGATCTGTTCCCGGAGGATGCGGATTTCTTCCTTGAGGACTTCGCGAGTCTGTTCGGCCGACTGACAAGCCTGCTGCGCCGCACGGAGTTCATCCGCGTGGGCAGCCGCGCTGACGTCAAACGTATCGATCCGCTGATCTCGTTCGGTGAGAAGCTGTTCGAGTTGCTGAATCCTACGACGATGAGCGGCTTCTCTGTCACTCAGTTCCACTTCCAGCAGATGGACACGATCTTGTGCCGATTCCAGCTTCTCCATGCGGACTCGGACTTGATCCCGGTCCGCCAGTCCCGCATTGAGCTGAGCAACATGTTCGCGCAGCACGCGAATCTCTTCCTTCAGGACCTCGCGAGCTTGCTGAGCTCCCCGAAGCTCTTCCGTCTGGGCCGCAATGATCGACTTCAGCTCACCCGCCTGTTGTTGTGCTGCGACTCCATCAGTCTCTATCTCCGACACGCGTTTCGATCGGAGGGCCAATTCTGCCTCAAGCGCCTTGATCTGCTCGCCGCGAGAGACGAGCTCTCGTTGGGCTGAGTTGAATTGCGTCTCCGATGACATGACCTTCTGCTCGAGAATCTGCATCGCCGCAGTCTTGACTTTCAGATCATGGGACGTCGTTTCCAGTGCTCGTTCCTTGGTCCGTAGCAGATTGACAAGCTCTTGGTGTTGTTGCTCCAACGAGCCCTTCGGAGGAGGTTGTAACCATCTGCCCAGTGTGCTCATAGTTAATCAGTCCTTACTGCAGCTTTGTAGATGATGCGGTTGAAGATATGCTCGTGGGTTGCTGAGTGAGAGATTGCATCGAACCATCACTGGATCGGCTTGTAGGCAAAGATGCCGCTTGTCTCTGATGAAGAAGAATGAGGTTGTGGGATATCCGGGACGCAGGAGGGGGTCTCAACGCCATGCCGCCGGTGATAATCTCCGCGTGCTTCATGAGGTCATGCCCACTGTGGATGATGTGATGCCAGGGGTTCAACATGTGACGGTACCACAATTGATCAGGCATGTACTAGGATGAAATTTGCCCAAATTCAATGGCCGTCGATACTGGTGGAGGAGGGGCCCTGCTTGTGTTCGGTCTGGGTTATACCGGAAGAGTGCGGGGCTCGTGCTGCGCATGCTTGTTGGGAGGATGGATCGTCCTGATATAGGAGTAGGCACGTCGCTAGCGGTCTCTTCGGAATCTGTCGGTGTAAGGGAGACGATCACTTCTTCCGAGGTGGCTGAAGCGGCGGGCGTATTCTCCACGGTGCTACGGGACATTTTTGAGTCGTATCCGGAGGGTGAGTTGTTCCGGAAGGAAGTGTTTGTGAAGGGAACTGAGACGGGCTCACCTGTTTGCTGTGAGCCCGCCAGTAGGGCGCTCATGCCTATTCCTTGGCGCTGGCCTATGCGTGTGCTGCCTGATGATCATCCCGGCGGCGGCGAAGGTTTGTTCCGATGCGGGCCCGTTCCTGTTCATACCCCATGGCCGTGTAGTACAAGGCCCGATCAAAAAACTGACCGAGGATGTGCAGGAGTTCCAATTCCCCATGGAGCTCCATCGGGCTATCAGAGAATCCTTCGCGTTGGACAAAGCCCGTCATATGATCTCTGGTGGCCGTAATCGCCCAGAGGAAATGGCTATAGGCGACGCCCTGTGCGGCTCGCCGTGCGCCAAGTTCTGTGTAGCGGTGCTCAATTTCGGTCTCGGTCATGTCCATCAACCAGTTATTTAGGTTTTGGTAGATTTCGCGGGTGCGCGCTTGGAGCTCGTCGGGTGGGACTTTTCGTAAATCGCTACAGCGTGGAGAATTCCATACTTTCTCGCTCAACTCTCGAGCAAGTTTTTCGGAGTTCTTCTCGATCAGCCTCACCAATCGGCCAGCCAACATAGCGCACCTCCTCTTGTGAGTGGTTGAGGGAGAGGACTGCATGTATACAATGCAGTATCCATTTCAAAGACATTACTTGAATGATAGTACCCACGTCAATGACACGTTTGTTTGGGCAAGTTGTTGCCCCTCACGCCATGATCGAGCAAAACATGCCCTGCGAGGAGAACACCGAGTCGACTGTCGACGGACACCGAACGACGTGATGTGTTTGCGCATGCGAAGCGGAGCCCCTGTTGTCTTGAACTTACCCCACCCATTTGCTATCCTTCGCCACCTTTCACAGCCGACGGATCTCTTCCTACATTGCACATGATTCTTTAAGGAGTATTCATATGGCCGGCATCAAGCGGGCGTTGATCAGTGTTTCGGATAAGACTGGAGTCGTCGAGATGGCCAAGGGGCTGGAAGCACTTGGGGCCCAAGTTTTGTCGACCGGAGGAACGTCGAAGGCACTTCGCGATGCCGGGGTGAACGTCACGGATGTGGCTGCCTATACCGGCTCTCCGGAGATTCTTGATGGGCGGGTGAAAACCTTACATCCCAAGATCCATGGAGGCCTACTGGGTCGGCGTTCCCTCCCGGCCCATATTGAACAGATGAATCAACATGGGATCGGTCCGATTGATGTCGTGATCGTCAATCTCTACCCCTTTGAAGCCACCATTGCCAAGCCTGATTGCCGGTTTGAGGACGCCATTGAAAATATCGACATCGGTGGGCCGTCTATGTTGCGCTCAGCCGCTAAGAATCACGACGATGTGCTGGTTGTGGTTGATCCCGCCGATTATTCCCGGGTGCTGGATGCGCTGAAGGCCGATACCGCGACACCGGCACTTCGTCGTGAACTGGCGATGAAGGTCTTTCAACATACTGCGCGCTACGATGGGTTGATCGCCGGCTACTTGGAAAAGCAGACGAAAGGCGGAGAGGTGAAGTTCCCCCAAGTGTTGTCGCTGCAGTTTGAGCTGAGCGAAACGCTCCGCTATGGCGAAAACCCCCATCAGCAGGGCGCATTTTACCGGGAACTCAACAGCCACGAACCATCCGTGTCGCGAGGGAAGATTCTGCATGGGAAGGCGATGTCGTACAACAACTTCCTGGATGCCAACTCTGCCCTCGAATTGGTGAAGGAATATCATGAGACTGCCGTCGCCATCATTAAACACAACAATCCATGCGGCGTCGCACTGGGAGCCACACCGGTGGAGGCCTATGTGAAGGCCCGCGAGACCGATCCGGTCTCGGCGTTTGGAGGCGTGCTGGCGTTTAACCGTATTGTGGATTTGGCTACGGCAAAAGAAATTACGTCCACATTTGTTGAGGTGGTCATCGCTCCGGGGTTTGCGGACGATGCACTCGCTGAGTTGAAGCGCAAGAAGGATCTACGGTTGTTGGATATCGGCCCCTTGGCGAAGGTCAAGCAGGAAGGATTCGATCTCAAGAAACTCGTCGGTGGGCTCATCGTGCAGGATCGCGATCTTGGCGTCTTGCCGGATCTTCGCGCACTGACGGTGCCGACGCTCCGTAAACCGACGGACGAGGAGTATGCCGCCTGCGCGTTTGCGTGGATCGTCTGTAAACACGTGAAATCGAACGCCATCATCTACGCGAAGCCAGGCCAGACAGTGGGGATTGGAGCCGGGCAGATGAGCCGTGTCGATTCCGTGAAGTTGGCCGCCATGAAAGCGCAAATGCCGGTGAAGGGATGTGTGATGGCCTCGGATGCATTCTTTCCTTTCCGCGATGGTCTCGATGCGGCCGCTGAAGTGGGCATTACCGCCGTCATTCAACCTGGTGGATCGATTCGAGATGCGGAGGTCGTCAAGGCTGCGGATGAACATGGGATGGCGATGATTCTCACCGGTATGCGTCACTTCCGCCACTAGTCGGATGTTGAAAACGGCCGCCAGCGGCGTTCTCGCATCGCAAAGCGCCTCAACGTACCCACCACTGTACGCCTCGGCACTTCGCTTGCTGCGGCCTTGCTGGCGACTCGTTTTGAACATCCTCCACGGTAACCGTTCTCTATTCTAAGG
>NIUT01000229.1 GCA_002254365.1 Nitrospira sp. UW-LDO-01 | reverse complement strand
TCCCGTGACATGGTGCAGGCATCTCACTGAGCTACTGTACGTGAAGTCGCTGAGTCCGCCAACATGTCTGCAAGAATTTACTGAGCTTCATAGACCAGGATAGACTCCGTGAAGTGAGTGGAGGCGGGAAGTAGTTTCCGAACTGACTCCAGTTTTTAGGCAGCGGCAAGCGCGGTCGCGTTCAAGCATGCACATCACAAGAAGTTATATGTGTTTTGACCGGCCTGACCAGGGAAATCGAAAGACTCAAGATGGACGGAAGGTGTTCCCGCAGGCTGTCAGAACCGCACCAGTCTCAATTTGCAATCAGCCTGGTTCGTCCGTATGATCAACGCGCAATGAATTGTACAAAATGTAAGACAAAAGCCGTGCTGAAGTTGCCCCGTCACAACGCGGCATTCTGCAAGGGCTGCTTTAATTGTTTTGTCCAGGATCAAGTGGTACGCGCGGTCAAGTCGCAAGAGATGTTCGGTAAGGATGACCGCATTCTCGTGGCCGTGTCGGGAGGAAAGGATAGTCTGGCGCTCTGGGATATTCTGTTGAAGCTCGGCTACAAGGCCGACGCACTCTATGTGAATCTCGGCATCCCTGGTTATTCGGATCGCTCGAAAGAGAAAGTTCAGCGCTATGCCGAAACGGTGGCCGCACCCTATTGTGCCACGCTGCACCTCCACACCGTTGAACAAACCGAAGGCGCCGGGATCAAAGAGCTCGCACAGCTCGTTCATCGCCCAACTTGCAGTACGTGCGGTACCATCAAGCGTTATCAATTCAATCGTGTTGCGATCGAGCAGGACTATGATGTGATGGCGACCGGCCACAATCTCGATGATGAGGCTGCCCGGCTCCTCGGGAACGTGCTCCATTGGCAGGAAGATTACCTCGATAAACAGAGCCCAAATCTTCCTGCATCGATCGATGGTTTTGCGAAAAAGGTGAAGCCCCTTTATAGATTGACGGAGCGTGAACTGGCTGCCTACTGCGTGCTGAATGGGATCGATTACATCGTGGATGAGTGTCCCATGGCTCAGGGCGCGCGCACTCTGCTGTATAAGGAGGTTCTCAACCGACTGGAGACTGAATCGCCAGGGACGAAACAATATTTCTATTGGGGATTCTTGGAAAAGCAACGCAAGAAGGCGCCTCCCGTAGCGACCATGACGGAGAAAGACCAAGCCTCGCTCCACCCCTGCCCCACTTGTGGGCAACCCACCACCGCCGAAACTTGCTCCTACTGCAAGCTCATGGCGCGAGCCAAGGCATCACCCGCTCGCTGAGCCATTCGGCTCTTGCAAATCTCGTGCGCACTCCGTAAGCTGAGTCGTAACGGCATTGACTCTACTCTCCTCGAACGGACGTGGTATGGGGACGGCTCCGCAAGATTACTATCAGACGCTCGGTGTTTCCCGAACAGCCTCTGCCGAGGAGATCAAGAAAGCCTTTCGGCGGCTTGCTCGCCAATACCATCCTGACCTTCATTCCGGTGCGAAGAAGGCTGAGATGGAAAAGAAATTTAAAGAGCTTAATGAAGCACAGGAAGTCCTCACCGATCCTGAGAAGCGAAAGAAGTATGATCAGTACGGGAGCGAGTGGGACCAAGCCCAAGCATTTGAAAAGGCTCGCCAGCAGGCTTGGAACAGGGGCGCGAACAGTCCGTGGGACTTTGAGCAAGACCCCAATAGTCGCGGCGGTTCCGGGGAGCACTTCTCCGATTTCTTTGAGAGTCTGTTTGGGAATCGTAAACAAGGGACCGGAGGACGAAGTACGAGCGGACGGGCTGGACAGGATTTAGAGACGGAAGTGCAGTTGACCTTACGGGAAGTCTTGACCGGTGTCGTTAAACGGGTAAATTTGAGGGAACCGCAAGCTTGTTCGACCTGTCATGGCCACGGCATGGTGCGAGGACGGCCTTGTGGGACCTGCCAGGGAACTGGGAGAGTCACCGAACACAAGACCATTGAAGTGAGGATTCCCGCCGGTGTGCAGGACGGAACTCGTGTCCGAGTCGCGGGGAAAGGTCAGCTTGGGAGCGATGGTGGAAAGCGTGGCGATCTTTATCTTCAGGTGAGTATCGCCACCGACTCGATTTTTCGTCGGCAGGGTTCAGATCTCCATGTCGCCCTCCCCATCTATCCCTGGGAAGCGATTCTTGGCGCCGATGTGACCGCGCCCACCTTAACAGAACCGGTCAAAGTCAAAGTGCCGCCTGGCAGCAAGGCGGATGCGAAGCTTCGACTCAAGGGGAAAGGGCTTCCCTCGGCCACCGGTGGGGCGGGAGATCTCTTTTTGACGTTACAGATTGTGATGCCGACGATGGCCACGGAGGAAGAACGAATCCTCTATGAACGGTTGAGCAAACAACGGCATCCCGATCCTCGCGCGGAACTACTCCATCAGGCTCAACGACACTAGCGGAATGCGGGATGAAGGATCGCCGGTGGCGTTCTCGCTTAGCTCAGAGGCGCATTGTACAGCTCAGCGTACGATCTCATCTCTTTCCATACTGCGGCCTAGCTCTCGGTTTTGTGAATTCTGCATAGTCGCCGAACTTTGTTTCTCTCCTCGATATCCCTGATGACATCAGAGATTACGATGAGTTTTCCCGTCGCTTATTAGAGCCGACAGGGTTGCCGCTTGGACACTCGTGATGAAGTCGAACGGCTCGCTTGCGTTGCAGCGCGTGCTGTGGCAAGCTTCGGGCGAGGGGCTTCCAAACCAAGGAGGAATTCATGAGGTCAGTCACGAAGACGATAACCGTTGCGGTTCTATCCGCCTGTCTGTTGGTGTTGGGTATACCCAGTCTGTGGGCGAATGATCCAAGCTATGGGCATGCGGGCGGCGGACATGGTGCCGGTGGCAGTCATGGGTACGGGAAAGGGATGATGCATAGCGGAACCGGCCACTTGATTCGGCACCTGCTCCATCATGAAAAGAATCTCGGGCTCACAGCCGATCAGGTCGCCAAACTGAAGGAGATCCAACTCGGTCTCGACAAGGCGCGGATCAAGGCAGAAGCCGATATCCAAATCGCGGAGCGCGAGCTCAAAGCATTGACTGATAATGAGGAATCGGATTTCTCAACGATCGAAGCGAAGCTGAAGCAAAGTGAAGATCTACAAATCGGGCTTCGGATGACGTCCATCAAGACGCGCCGAGACGTGATGGCGTTACTGACTCCGGAACAACGTGCGAAAGAAAAATCCGAGCACGTCAAGTCGATGGAGCAACACAAGGGGTCAGGGGGGGCTCATGGAGGGACGATGCCGTATGGCACGAATCCTCATGGAGCCAACCCGCATGGCGGCAATCCACACGGAAAGAACCCTCATGAGGTTGTACCTCCGACAACACCAGGCAACTAGTGTAGTGTTTCATTAGTGCTTTGGCAGTGGCGGTTCGCCCTGAACTTGTCGAAGGGCAAGTGTTTTCAACTGATTCCGTTCATGGTTCGACAGGCTCACCACGAACGCAAGGTGAAGGAGTTTATGAGACACTACACTAGCTGGATGGTGACAACGTCCGCTGGCGTTGTGCTCACGTCGTGTTCACATACGTGACGCGTCGTTCAGTTGTCGAATACGAGACGCTGGCTCTTCTGCTTCGAGTTGTGATACCTACGCTATCGAGGCAACAAAGGCTGCGACATAGTTTTTAACAACCTGCTCGGCTGTGCAGTAAGAGGACCTCAACGACCGATGAAAAAACAAGTCAAGCTTCAAAGTCATGATCTCTTGGTAGGAGCCGGACGTGCCCCGGCTCGGGCGATGTTGAAAGCCGTGGGCTTTACGGACGACGACTTGACGAAGCCGATCGTCGGTGTTGCCAATACATGGACAGAGGTCATGCCCTGTAATTTCCATCTGCGCCGGCTTTCCGAGCGCGTGAAGGCCGGCATCCGAGCTGCCGGTGGGACTCCGATCGAATACAACACCATCGCCGTGTCCGATGGAATTTCCATGGGGACCGAAGGCATGAAGGCCTCGCTCATCAGCCGTGAGGTCATCGCTGATTCGATTGAACTTGTGGCGCGTGGACATTTGTTTGATGCGGTCGTGGCCCTGTCCGGTTGCGATAAGACGATCCCTGGAACCGTCATGGCCCTCGCCCGGTTGAATTTGCCGTCGATCATGCTGTACGGCGGGTCGATTATGCCGGGACAGTTTCAGGGACATGATGTGACCATTCAAGATGTCTTTGAGGCCGTGGGGAAACATGCATCCGGAAGGATGACCGACGCCGAACTGAAAGACCTGGAGGACCATGCCTGTCCGGGGCCTGGAGCCTGTGGCGGCCAGTTTACGGCCAACACCATGGCCATTGCCTTTGAGTTTCTTGGTATTTCTCCCATGGGGCGCAACGGAGTGCCCGCCATGGATGGGCGGAAGGATGATGTGGCGTTCGAGTGCGGCAAGATGGTGATGGAGCTGGTGAAGCAGGATCTTCGCCCGCGTCAGCTCATCACGCGCAAGTCATTGGAGAATTCGATTGCTGCTGTCGCCACCACCGGAGGCTCGACGAATGCCGTGCTGCATCTTCTCGCGATTGCCCGCGAATCGGGGATCAAGCTGAGCATCGACGACTTCGATAGGATCAACCGCAAGGTCCCCTTGCTGGCCGATTTGAAGCCGGGCGGTCGCTTTGCCGCAGCGGATCTCTATGCGGCTGGGGGGACCACCTTGGTCGCCAAGCGATTGCTCGATGCCGGATTGCTCCATGGGAACCAACCGACCGTCACCGGTCGGACGATCGGTGAAGAGGCATCGCAGGCTCGTGAAGCCTCCGGCCAACAAGTGTTGCGTCCCCTCGCCCATCCGATCAAGCCAACCGGCGGCCTTGTCATTCTGAAAGGAAACTTGGCACCGGAGGGGTGTGTCGTGAAGGTCGCCGGCCATTCGATGACGAAGTTTCAAGGACCAGCAAAGGTATATGATCAGGAGGAGGACGCGTTCGTGGCGGTCAAGGCTGGGCAAATAAAACCCGGTGACGTCGTCGTCATTCGGTATGAAGGCCCGTCAGGTGGTCCAGGGATGCGTGAGATGCTCGGCGTGACGGCAGCGATCGTTGGCGCAGGGCTCGGTGATTCTGTCGCCTTACTTACCGACGGCCGTTTTTCTGGAGCCACGCATGGGCTCATGGCTGGCCACGTAGCACCTGAAGCGGTGAAAGGCGGGCCCATTGCGGCAGTCAAGAACGGCGACATCATTACCTTCGATATTCCCAAGCGCCGGCTCGATGTAAAGCTCTCGAAAAAAGAGATCGCGATTCGACTGAAAAAAGTCAAACGACCAACTCCGCGATACACTTCAGGAGTCATGGGGAAGTATGCGCGGCATGTGTCATCGGCTTCTGAGGGAGCGGTCACGAGCTAGCAACGTGCGGTCCTTGCGACTTCTCCAGACAGACGGTTACGACACTTGTAACCGCGTCTTCGCGAGTCAATCGATGGAGATATGGTAAGGACGGCAACGCGTTGTCAATCAATTCGTTTCGCTGTGACTCTTCATGCCGAACGATAAACCCTGCCTCCTTGAATAGCGTCAACCACTCCGATTTCCTGAGGCGGTTTGTATATGAACTGCGGTTCCACTTCATGAGGTTCCAGAGCCATTCCGGATACCGAAGCCCCTGAAACAACTGCTCTGGAAGGAGGTCAGAATTTCCATATACTGAGTGGTCGCCCAGATCGATCACCGCAACCAACTTCCCACCTAGGCGCAATACCCTGAAACATTCCGCCACAGTAACCGAGGGATAACGAAGATGCTCAAAGGCCGTATGGGACCAAATGAGGTCAAACTGCTGTCCATCGAACGGTAAGCGTTTTCCATCGTAGGTCAGGTACTGAACAACGTTCTTCCCCGCGTCGGCCACGAGATAGTCGTTGATATCGAGCGCCACACAGCTTCTTGCCCCAGCTGCACGCGCATACTCTAACACTTCAAGCGTGTGGCCAGGTCCGATCTCCAAGACATCTACCCCTATGACCGGCACAAACCGTGAGAACATTTCAAAAACTCGCTTGGCCAGCACTGGATCGGCATTGAGACCGGTTGAATGGTGCCGTTGGGCAAATTTTGCCACCGGTCGCAAACCCATGAGCAAGTTTTGAAATACTTCTTTTAGAATAAACATCATTTGCAGGACGCACGGGCAGTACAGAAACAGGCGGGCTGATCTACCGTCTCTTCATCTAGCCACGTATGCCGAGCATCATGCTGTTGGGCTCGACCTCGCTGAATAGGCATAGCGGTGCGCTACTGAGATGGCACTGGAGCCACAAGGAATTCTCGGAGCAGAATGTCATCGATATCGGTCGCCAACACCGGAAGCCCCTTGCTGTTGAGATAGGCCGCATCGCAACCATATCGACCGTCGATCCATGATTTCGCCAAATCCTCTTCCGGTCCCCCCTGGGCATATCGTTGGAAGATGTTCGCTTGGCACTCGTACTGTTGTTTCCGCGTATCGCTCATCGTGTTGTCTAACGGCAAACCGTAGGCCAAAGCTCCGCAGCACCTCTACGCATGAGAAGTTCCACGGTCTGGCCGATGCCGAATCTTGCGATTGAGTCGCTCACACAACGAGCCATAGAGGGACTCGTACTGTGTCACCATTTCGGTAATATGAAACTCTTGGGGAAAGTCCTCCATAGCCGTCCGTACAGGTTTTGGCGCTGCACGGAACATTTCCAATATGTGAAGGACACCTTGTGCAAGCCCCGTGCAATCCCCCGCTTCGTATAAGAATGCGTGTCCTCTCTCTGTAATTGTTTCTTCGACTCCGCCCACATTCGTGGCAACGATCGGCAAGCCCGACGCTCGTGCTTCCAGAAGGACTCTCGGCAGTCCCTCCCAATGGGATGTCAGGAGAAACGTATCGAGCGCCTGCATGATTGCCGGAACATCACGTCTCCATCCTGCCAAATACACACGATCTTGAAGCCCATACTGATCTATCAGCGATTCCACTTTCTCCCGCAGCTCGCCATCGCCGATGAGGACGAATCGGACATCCGGCCGCGCCTCAAGGACCAGCTTCGCCACCTCAACGAAATCTTCAGGGGCCTTCTGTGGCTTAAGGCACGCCACGGTTCCCACCAGGTATGTGCCGGGCTGTGCACCCAGGTCCATTCTAACTCGCTCTCGATCGGAGGGAGTCATCATTTGCTGAAATGGTTCAGGGTCAATGCCAGGCCTCACCAACATGACGTTATCGAGAAATAGGCCCCAGGAACGGCCCCTGGTGATATCGGTCTGTGCCACAGCGATCCAATGAGTGGTGATCCAACCGGTGCATCGTTCGACCATGGTGAGCAGACGTTGAAGCCAGGGCGGCTGGGCCGGAGTGATTCCATAGCCATGGACCGTATGCACTATGACAGGAACTCCGGCGACCCATGCGGCCCATCGACCAAGAATACCAGCTTTTGAACTGTGTGTATGGACGATTGATGGACGAATTCGGCGAAGGAGTTTGGTCAGCCGAACCAGAGCGATCAGATCATCCACCGGATGGATCCGTCGACCGAGTTCCGGAAGAAGACACAACTCGATGTGAGGTAAGCGTTGGGCCTCCTCCGTCAGAAGTCCGCCAGGTCCGCTGATGAGTACGGCCTGGTACTTTGCGGGATCCAGATGTGACACGACATGGAGCGCCACTTCCTGCGCTCCTCCAAGTTCAAGCTTGGTGATGATATGGCAAATCGTATCCACGACATGTTCCGCTAGGCCGAGAGGGCTTGATCGTGTTCCATTCTGAGTCGTTCAGCGAGGTGCTTCCCCTGCCCGATGGCATCCTCCATAGAGGTATGTTCCCAACGGCCATATCGGCCGATGGAGTAGATGCCTCTCCGCTCGAGCTCGGAGAGGATGGCGGGAATCGTACGTGCGCGATGATGATCAAAGTAGACATACGCGTAGTGCAAATCCTTCACATCCGAGACGACTAGTTCGTCGCTGGGTCGTAGGATACCTGCCCGCTCCAATCCGGCCCTGGCTTCGATGGCGAGCTGGTCAGCTGATTGATGTTCCGTCGGCCGGTGCGAGATCTCAACGTACATCGAGCTACAGCCAGGTTGCCCCAACGACGGGGAGAAATTCATGGGAAATCCGACTCGGTAAAACGGAAATTCTTGTTCAGGGAAGTAGAGCCAATGCTTGTCCGACACCTGCTCACGTGCCACGGCCATGTTGAGGTTATAGACCGACACCCAGCGTAGCCCGTCAGCGGCTTCTTTGAGGTGGACGGGCATATCGAGGCAGCGGCGCACAAGTTCCGGAACAGGAATCGTCGAGACCAACGACTCATAGTGTTCGGTGATGGTTGTACCGCTGAGCCGATCGTGAAACCGTGCGAGCCGACGTTTTGTATCGACCTCCAGGAGTTCGATATCGGTGGTGACACTGGTGATATTCGGGAGGAAAGATTCTGGAAGGATACTGATCCCGCCGGCTGCAGGATAGAGGAATGACGGATTGTACCCGAATGCCTTATCCTTGATGCCCAGTGCCCCATTAATCACGTCTTTCAGCTCCGGCTTCGGTACCAGCCACGATACCCAATCGGATGTGAGCTCATCCAGCGACACCTTCCACAGCTTTTCGTTGAATGGAACCATGAAGTGCTTGGCCATTCCCTCTCCGAGGTTCTGCAAGATCCACTGTTTGAAGCAAAGATCTTTTGCGTCGCTCGCAGAGGCTGGTTGCAGCAGTGTGGTGATGAATCCCATCACGCACTCCCGTACGACTTCAGGCGGAAGACCGTGGATGTTCACCTGGAAGGGATATTCGGTGTAGGTTCGGTGTGAGTAAATAAACGACTTGCGATCGTGCTTCTGGAGTTTGTCCGCGAGCAGTTGCTCCACGAGGGCCTTGATCTGTGGCTGGCGGAAATGCAGCAGATGTCCTGTGTAGTCGAAGGTAAACCCGTCCTTGCGATAGGATCGGCACAGCCCCCCGACCTCCGACTCGCGCTCATAGAGTCGGTATGGAGTTCCCGCAAGATGATAAGCGGTGCTTAACCCGGCAAGGCCGGCGCCGACGATCAGGATCATGCCGCTCGCCTTCTTTCTTCGAGGGATGTCTCGACCTCCAGTGTCCTGGTTTTCTTGACCTCGATTCGTTTCAACGTCAAGGTCAGGGCGAGTAATATCGCCACGGTCCCGAGACAGAGTCCCCAGGCCACCTCATACGTCACCATCATGAGCATGAGACCGACGGCTCCAACCGCAGCGGTGGCAAGATAGCTGACGATGACGATGTGTTTGGTCGACATCCCCCAATGCCGGAGTCGAAGGGCGATATGGTCAGGGCTCCCCAAGAATATCGGGAGGCCCCGTTGATAGCGGATATACATGACGAAGAGGGTATCGAAGATTGGAATGCCCAAAATGAACACGGGTGTGAGCAGTGAAAGAGGATGCGTGCTTGGAAATTGTCCGATCATCGCCATGGCACCCAACAATAAGCCGATGAACATGGCTCCGGTATCACCCATATATATTCGGGCCGGTTGCCAATTATATTTTAGAAAGCCGACGAGGCTTCCAATCAAAGCGGCCAGCATGAAGGCGATGACCTGATCGCCCTGGAGCAAGGCCGCTAAGAGTAAACAGGCGGCGCTGATGGCTCCGATTCCAGCGGAAAGGCCGTCCATGATATCTAAGAGATTGAAGGCATTAATGAGCCCGACCATCCACAGTACGGTCAACGCGATGTCCAGCCATTCCGGGAGTGCGGCGATCTGAATACGGATGCCGCTTTTGATCAGTACAAACACAGCAAGGAGCTGTCCGATCAGTTTCGTCGTAGGCGAGAGCACCCCAAAATCATCGATGAGTCCCAGCATGACTACGATCGTTGCGCCGAGAATAATACCCAGGACGTCCTGCCGGAATTCAAAGGTGAATGCGAGACTCATTAAGAAGGCAAGATAGATCGCAAGCCCTCCGAAGTACGGGACCGGTTCCTTCTGGTGTTTGAGACGTCCGTCAGGGGCATCGACAATGCCGTATTTCAACGCAGCCTGTCTGGCAATGGGAACGCCATAGAGCGACAGGAGGAGTGCAACGAGGAATGTTAAGCTCAACAAGTACATGAGGTTACTTTCATGGCGTTGTGCTAGACGTGAGCCGATGAGCCTGAGAGATCACAAGCTGCCACACGAAGTTTGAGCAAGGCACGCCGCATAGACCTCCTCATGTTGTCGTACGACCTTCGAGATGTGATAGCGCTCTCGTGCTCTCATCCTCCCCTTGGTCCCCATGGTGTGAGCCTGCTGTGGGTCACTCAAGAGCCGGTCGATCGCGTCAGCCAACGCGTCAACATTTCCCGGCTCGACTAACAGTCCTGTTTCGTCTGGCAGAACAAATTCGGGGATTCCTCCTACGGCAGTCGCAATCACCGGCTTTCCCGCTGCCATCGCTTCGAGAATCGCAATGCCGAACCCTTCGTATAACGATGGAAGCACGAAGGCGTCCAACGCGTGCAGCACGCGAGGGATATCCCGTCTGGACCCTGTAAACACGACCCAGGAGCACAGCCCCAATTGTTCACGCAGCAATTCTAATTCGTGACGTGATGGCCCGTCTCCGACTATCAGTAATTGACAGGGAGGTTGCCCATACCGTCTGGCCAACTCGGCCATTGCTTGTAGGAGGACTCTGAGTCCCTTTTTGGGTTCGACGAGACGGCAGACTGTTCCGATCACTGTTCCGTCATCTCGAAGCCCGAGTTCGCGCCTTGTCGCCGCTGCGGCAGGCTCAAACTGATCGGTGTTCACGCCGAAGGGGATAATGGCACAGTGTTCGATTTGTCCACCAATCCGAGAGACGACCGATCGACTGACTGCGCCAGAGCAGCAGACGATGCGGTCAGTCCAATTGAGTGTGAGTCGATCCACCAAGCGTACCCACCATCCCTCACTGACGATTTCATCATGATATGACGAAATAACCGGAAATGCCCGCAAAATTCGCCCGCACGCACGGGCAGCGGCATTCGCCCAGAAGAGAAATGCCTGTACGACATCCGGTTGTTCGGCTCGAAGGAGCTTGAACAATCTGAGGATGACGCGGGCATCGAGCTTCCCGGCACCGTCCAAGGATAGAACCCGGACTCCTCTCTGTTGAAGTTCCTGCGCCATTGTCCCGCCAGGTTTGAAGGTACAGACCGTGACCGTAAATCGTGAGCGATCCAGTCGCGAGGCCAACTCCAGAATATGGGTCTCCGTCCCTCCCACTCCAAGCCCAATTGCCAATAACATGACCTTAGCAGGCATGAGCGGTTTTGCCGGTTAGTTGTGAGGAGGAGAGAATATGGCCATACCAATCCAAATACGCTTGCACCTGCTTCTGAATACCGAACGAGCGTGATGCGATTTCTGCAGCGGCTGTCCCCATGGAGGTTCGTATCTGTTCGCTCGTAAGCAGATGAATCACGCGATTGGCCATGGCGTCAGCCTCTCCGGCCTGAACTAAGAATCCGGAACGATTCTCTTCTATCTGTTCAGGAATACCATCGACTGCGGTGGCGACAACCGGAAGGCCGCAGGCCAGTGCTTCAAGTACGGTGTTGGGAAACGTATCGGACTTGGCAGCATGTACATAGACATCTGCTGCCTGGTAATACTGAGCCAGTGTGTTCACATCTTTCTCAAACTCAATAAATCGGATCTCGCCGTTTTCGAAGACAACCGGCTCCCCTTCCTCCCCTAGGACCAGCAAGATCACCCTGCGCTGGTGATAGGCGGCTGCGGTTGCGACGGCACAGCGTTCTACCGTTCGATAATCTTTGAAGATATTGCTTCTGGCCTTATTGGCGACGAAGAGCAGGATCGCTACCTCTTGTGAGAGGCCACGTGACGCCCGTGCTGCCTGTTTGGAACCGGGACGAAAATGAGCAAGGTCAACTCCGTTCGGAATGACGCGGCCCTGAACGATTGCGGGTGCCACGATGGATTGTTCGACTTGACGCAACAGCCATCGTGAGGGGGTCGCAACGTAGAACCGGCTGGCCGCATAGATATCTCGCTTGCGCCGCCAGTTATCAGCCGTGTTATCTCGTGAGATTGCCGGGTAGATTGAAAGATCAGGGCAATGCCCGCACCCTGTTTTCCAGCGGTCACATCCAAGGGTATATGCACAATGTCCGCTCAGCATCCAGGTATCATGCAAGGTCATGACGGTTGGAATGTTCCGGCTGAGTTCGGGCAACGCTCTCAAATCAAAGTAACCGCCACGTGAGAGCCACCCGCCGTGCAGGTTATGGCAATGAAGGATGTCCGGGCGGTCGGGCATGCGACTGAGGAGTTTCCAAGTTTCAGGAAAGGTGAAGTGGTCCCTCCCTGCACAGGTCTCCCACCAGTTACCTGGGTGTGCCACATAAGCTTCAAGCCACCGACGCATTCTCCAGACGCCACGAAGACGTCCTTCATACGCTGCAAGCCATCGGCTGAAATGGGCAAGAGAGGCACCGTCTGCAAGATGGGCTTCGGTTCCGGAGAGAGAAATGACCTGAGGATCATTGCCCACCTTTTCACCGACGACCAGGGTGGAGTCATGTCCTCGGCGCCGATAGTGCTCAAAGAGCCGTCGGGCAATGGATTCGGCACCACCTCCCTGATCGTACGTGCTGACCTGGAGTATCCGCATTCGCCTAGATTACATGGCTACACCACGAATCCAGAAATCATTCTCCATTCTGTGCCGCCCCAGACGATCACTTTGCTAGGGAAGGTCAGTCCTGACCATTGCGCCACCATCCGAACCCATTCCGGTATTGGCTTCAGCGACAGGTACCGGCAGGTTTTCCACAGTACTCCTCGCAGGACCGCCTCAGGACAGGGACAGGGGCTGCCCCCATTCTGTTTTAAAATCATTTCGGCTTCGGCGAGGTATTCTTGTGCATGCAAGACCGATCGCTGATTCCCATGAGACCGAAAGCCGCCCAATGGGACCATGACTCCATAGAGTTCACTATGCTGGTAAAATCTGGCCCATAGGTCAAAGTCGGCAGCCAGGTGAAAGGTGGTGTCCAATCGCCCACCGGCCTGTTCCCATAGCGATCGTCGCCAGAATGTCGACTCCTGTTGAATAAAACGCCGTTGAAATGATCCTTTCGTCGGGAGATTGCCTCCCTTCAAGAAGGAGGTCCGATTGAATCCTCCGCCGAAATTGATGGATGTGGCCTGCCCTTTCGCATTCCACCCGAGTGCCTGTACCGTACTGAGCCACTGTATTTCTGGAAACTGTGTAAAGATGTCCCGTACGACGGAAAAGGCCCATGGGGTATATTTATCGTCGCTATTGATCCAGGCCATAATGTCTCCCGTCGTATGGGAAAAGCCTTTGTTGATTGCATCATAGGGCCCCTGATCAGGCTCACTGATCCAATACCTCAATCGTCCGGCATGCTGTTTGATCAGATCAACACTGCCGTCGGTCGACCCCCCGTCGATAATGACATACTCACAGTTGGGGTCCCGCTGTGACAACACAGAGTCGATCGTTTCGTGAAGAAACGAGACTTGATTAAAGGATGGCGTGACGATCGATATTTTCAAGGGTGATGTGTGCACGCGAGCTCATTCGACACTCCGCTTAAGACGGAAGAACGGAATCGCTGATTCTGTCGCTTCCGTTGCTCAGGAGTGGCATAGGAGTGGATTTTCCGGAGTGGACCATCCTCTTTCACGAACACCACATCAACCTGTGACAGCGCATCATCAATGGGGCGGTATTGAAGGCCTAGGAAGTCATAGGGAGCAAATCCTTTGGCCTTCATATACTCCAGGACCTCGTGGAAGACAGGCCCACGTTGAAAAAACCTGAACAGAGAAACCTCCAGAATCACGACATCCGTATCGGTTAGAATCGCCTGTCCACCTTCGAGTACATCGAGCTCAGCTCCCTGCACATCGATTTTCATGAGATAGGGTGGCATCCCACCCTGCTCTTCTACCCATTGATCAAGCGTGATCGTATGCACCTGTCGTGGTGCGCCGTTGACATTTGACCCCTCCTCGGTTTCGCGATACAGAGAAGATCCGAGAAGGTCAGCGTGCACGTTGAGCGTTGTTGAATCTCCACTGGCTGTGGCAGCCGCGAGTTCAAATCGTGTTCCAGGAATGTCTCTTGAGACCTTCGTCAGCGACGGCAAGAATTCCTCAAGTGGTTCAATGAGGAGATAGTGGGCCTGTGGGAATACCGCATGGCAGGTACGGCTAAACATCCCCATGGCAGCTCCGACGTCAATGACTGTGGCTGGAGCGAATCCTGCTTCGCGAATTTGTCGCAGCACACCTTCGAGGGAATCTCGATCCGGCCCAAGATGGGTCCGAGCCCTACCCTCGCGTCGGTAAATTTCCAATCCAAACCGTCGAAAGAGCCGCTGAAGGAATCGCTTCATGATTCATCCGTTCCAAGCTGAGAGGAGCACGCTCGCCATCAATCGCCCCGGCTGATTATGGTCGGACCGCTTCCATAAACAGTGAATCAGGTTTTCGTACATCCCCGCTCACCACATCCAAGTTGTAGGAATCAAATGTGTCCATACGACTGTCAAAAGCCGTGCAGCGTCGGATGTCGCAAAACCCACACTGTTCGAGTAATTGTTTCAGTGAGAACTGGTCGTACATCCATCGATGACATTCACCGGATGCCCGAAACAACCCCTCCTGGACTGCCGAGCGCCCACGTCGCCCGATCAGGAGGCTGCAGACTCCTGTCACGAGCCGTTCTTGGAGCGCCGTGAATGTATGCTGAACCCGTCGGCAGGTTGAGTTATTCGATGAATTGCGCTGTGACGGACTTGAAGGACCGTGGCTCTTGCCATCCTGCTTGAAATAGGGAGCAGCTTCGCATCCGATTCGCGATGCGACATAGTCGACATTCTGTGAGGAGGCCAGGCTTCGGAGGTACCGCCCCATCTCACCGCCGGACTCCACACGTACCAGTTGGTCCAGTAACTCAAGCGTGATCCATTCATACTGTTTCACTGCAGCCGGATCTCCTGTCCGTGCGTGGGCCAGCACACGGAGGTATTCTCTTGCGATGGCCTCAAGGTCTGGGACGGCCAATCGAACGACCCCACCGGAGCGAAGCACGCGAAGACACTCCCGCAACAATCTTCGAGCACCCTCGGTAGGAAGATGTTCGAGAAGATGCGAGGCATAGCATCCGTCAACGGACCCGTCAACGAACGGAAGCCCGTTCTCCACATCCCAGGCTTGAACCTCCGGACCCACAGGACGCACGTCCAGGTTGACCCACGCTGGATGCCAGACCGAACCGCAGCCGAGATTAACCAACATGGGAAGCCTTGAACCTGATCCATTCTCGTTCACAATGGCTTCACTCCGATTCGACCCGTATAGTCGACTGCGTGGAGCGGCATCTTGATCTGGTGTTCATGTAGATATTCGTCAACGGCTCGGCGGGCACCCTGCCAGTGACCATAATCGTCGATAATCAACACTCCGCCTGGACAGAGCTTTGGAAAGAGTACGTCCAATTCATGCTTGGTCGATGCATACCAGTCTGTGTCTAGCCGCAAGAGCGCGATGTGTTTAGGGGGAGAGACAGTCAATGTCTGTTCAACCGGTCCAGGAACACAATGGATATGTGATTCGGGGTATTTCGTCAGGGCGAGGGACTCAACAACTCGCCCCATTGGTGCATAGCACCACACCATATCCTCTTCGGTTCGAGCCGATTGCTTCAGCAGTGTTTCTGCAGTATCTCCCTCCAAAGAAATATCGAGCGGTCCTGGTTCGGTCATTCCCTCGAAGGTGTCGAAGAGGTACAGCTCCCGTGCAGGTCCTCCGGAGTTCATGAGCGTTCGTGCAACCGCCATCATACTTCCCCCACGCCAGACGCCGCATTCAACCACGGCCCCTTCGATCTCTGTCTGTTCAATGTATCTGACGGCTGAACAGAGCGCACGAATCCGCTCCGGAGACGTCATGGTATAAGGCTGGACGAATTGAACCGTTTCGTCGTCGCCCTGCTGCCTGTATTGAAGTGCAGGGCAGGTGGCGTGGCCCGCGTTGTGTCGGCGGTTCGCATTCCACTGCTCTACTAGAGCATGCAGAGGGGCAACTAGTTTACCCAACACGGTGACCTCGTCGGTGAGCGAAGACAGTGACTATGGGTTACGCAGGACGATGAGGGAATCTCGCTGAAGGAGGCCTAGGTCGGCGCAAAGCACGTCCCAACCGGCTTCCGTCGAGAGCTTCGTCATGGCCTCTTGATCATTGCGTGGCCACCAAATATCCCGGTCGCTCTGGGACTTGAACGCCAGTGGAACGCCCCCACGATTCCAGCCGAAGCGCTCCAATTTGATCCAATCACCATATTGATGGATTGAGACCGCACCCCGCTTCATGGTGCGTCGAGCGGAACGAAGAATGTCTAGAATCGAAGCGGATTCATTATGACAGAGCACTCCGAATGACCAGAAGATGTCAAAGTACTCGTCGGGTAATTCTCTAAAACTGTTGTCTTGGACGCGGTGACAGGTGAGTTGCCCGGTATAGTCCTCAGGGCTCAACCACGGGGTGACATCCTGGAAGTCGACGGTGTGTAGTTCGCCATGAGGAATAAACCTGAGAATCGCGCGTGACCATGACCCCCTGCCCGGTCCCAATTCGAATACCCGTGAGCCCGGATTGAGATAAGGTCGTAATGCCTTATTGAAGACTTGTCTATACGATCCCCCGCTTCTCCGTTCTTCTGAAAATCTGACTCTTCCTGGTATCCACGACAGCACGTTGCCACTGTTGTAGCCGTAGCTGAATTCCTGTTGTAACCAACGATGCGTTGGCATGGGCGACAATTGCCCCCTCTATTTCTCCTGCCTGATGGCAGAAGAGACTGTCTGACTCATTCTACCCACCACCATGCGGAGTCGCGAAGCCAATTCAGCTATCCTGCTTTTTTGTCTCTGAGCACCTAACCTGATAAAAAACGAGCGAATTTCATCCCGCGCCATAGGCGATTCCTCGATGCGCTCTGAAAAATGCCACGCCGAAGATTTGCTCAGCCGTACATCAAACTGTGATGATGTGTTGCAATGCATACCGCTTCCATCCATCCCAATATTCTGCACCAGTGATTGTCCTGGGTAGAGGCAGAGTCCCTGTGCCGCAAACATGCTGGCATACCAGCGAACTCCCCACACGTCCAGTTTTCCAGCAGCCTGGAGCTTCAGCTGTGTGAAATAGGGATAGGCTCCATCCACATCGAAGCGGTCCTGGTCTGCTTTCGTGCTCAACCCAGCCAGTAGTTGAGCCGCGTGAGGCTCGAACTGTTTCCATGCTCGATGCCAGGTGCCCCATCCCCAACTGGCCGGAACAGGAAAAAAGAATGTTGAGGCAAGGTGCTCAGGATGTTCAACGGGGAAGAGATACCCTGATACCGTCATGACTCGCGAAGCATGTTCATAGTGCTCAAGCGCCTGATTCATAAATGTCAGAAATCCCTGTGCCACAACGAGATCATCTTCCAGGACGATGACGGATCCGTACCGTGCGGATAACTCGGTGACACCGGCAATGATCGAACGTGCCAACCCGCTATTGCCTGTCCGTTCATGAATGGTGACCGCTGCAAACCCGTCGGCTTTCTTGATCACTTGTCGAACCTGAGTGACAGCGGTTTCGTCACGCGGAGTCTTCGGACCGTCGCTATAGATATAGAGCCGGCTCTTGTGAGCCAACGGATTATCTCGTAATGCTTCGAGCGTACGAGCAAGATGTGTTGGGCGATTGTAGGCAAACAACGCAATCGGCGCAGGGGTCATAGCGCGATGTCCTCTTGAATCAAGACCGTACGATTTTTACAACGTGAAACTCTGGAAATCTAGGCAGCCTTCCCTTGTTCAAGCTGCGTCCGCGGGCCAAACCGCTGTGATTGTGTTGTCACCGCGGCAAGCTTCCTGCTCCAGAGTTCAAGCGTGAGGGCTTTGAACGAAAGCGGCGCTCCGGCTCCGGCCGGATAGAATCCGTTGGAGAGTTCTCGTGCGCTCGAAGGTCTCAGCACACCGGCATCGACGAGGAACCCGTCGCCAAGTGTCGCCCCATGAGCAGTGAAGATTGCCTTGTGCCATTCGTTGAGGGGAGGAGTAAACCCTCTCTTTGGACGGTTCAATACCCATTCGGGCACCATGGTGCTCAATGCCTGACGCAGCCACGCCTTCGGGGGCAGCGTGTGATCGGACGAAGCCTTGCGCAATCCGATGACGGTTTCCACTAGTCGGTAATCGACGAATGGAAGTCGTAGTTCCACAGAGGAGGCCATGCTGAGCCGGTCTCCCTGGGCGATGCCATTCTCTTGCAAATAGGTTTTGCAGATGAGCTGGGTTAGGACAATGTCAACCGAGGGCCGAGGAAACGGGATTCTAAAGACATCGTACACCGCTGTCTCTTGCAACTGGTGAAGAAACGTCTTGGTATATAGGTTGCCGACTCCCTTACGGGCCAGTTGAAAATCTGGTGTGAGATCATAGAACACGACCTGTTCGTTCGGAGTGGACCGGTCGCGCGAATAGGCTTCCCATGCAGGGCGAAGTCCCGCACCAGATCGTAGCCATTCCTTCACCCCCCATGGTGACCAATAGTCAGGAGACTTCAGTGTCAGGTAGTCATGGAAGTTAAAGGATCCTGACGCCTGTCCTCTCAACTTTCGCCTCGTCTGTGTCACCGCCTCCTGCACCCAGGGGTACCCCCAAAACAGTTCATCGCCTCCATGTCCTTGAAGCATCACGGACACTCCGTGAGATTTGGCCGCCTTCATGACTGCGTAGTAGCCAAATGCGGAAATATCTGCGATCGGATCATCGAGCCAATACGTCAATTCAGGAAAGGATATTGCGACATCATCGGCACACAGCTCGACTTCGTGAACGGGCATGTTGAGATGTTTTGCAAGAGCCTTTGCGGCGTTTCGCTCGTCGAAGGGGCTCTCCTCCCGATAGCCGACGGTGAATGCCTGCATCACGCCGGGATATCGGTGAGAGGTCATCGCGGCAATGGCACTCGAGTCGAGTCCACCACTCAAGGCAATTCCGATTGGAACGTCTGAACGGACGATGAGTGAACTGATCGTCTCCAATTCATGTCGGATGGCTTCGACAGGATTATCAGTCCGTGCCGGAACATCTTCCATATGCCAGTAGCACCACTGCTTTTGTTCCCAGCTGTGCGCATCGATTGTCAGGATATGAGCTGCCGGCAACTTGTGCACCGCTTGTATCGCCGTCATCGGTTCAGGAATATACCCATAGTGAAAGTAGAGGTTCACCGCTGTCGGATCCAGCGCAAAGGGGACACAGCCGGCGGCCAGGAGTCCTTTGAGCTCGGACGCAAAATAGATCTCGCGTGGTCCGATGTGGAGATAGAGCGGCTTCTCCCCCATTCGATCACGCGCCAACATTAACCGTTGGAGACGGGCGTCCCACAAGGCGAATGCGAACATGCCCCTGAGGTGCTTCACGCAATCCAGGCCATATTGCTCGTAGAGATGTACGATGACTTCGCAGTCACTGCCAGACCGGAAGCGATGCCCTTTGGATCTGAGCTGATCGCGGAGTTCGACATGATTGTAGGTCTCTCCGTTGACGATCAGCGCCAGGGAGCCGTCCTCATTAAAAAGCGGTTGTTGTCCTCCATGAAGATCGATGACACTCAATCGGCGCATGGTCAGCGCGACCGGTCCATCATGAAAACTGCCTTGTCCGTCAGGTCCTCGATGGACCATGACGGCACTCATGTCCACGACGCGGGAGAGGTGATCCGGTGTCAGCGGTTCTGCGGCGATTATTCCAGCTATTCCACACATGTCAGGTTAGGCGCCTGTGGTTAGTGAGTGCGATGAGTGACCTGTTCGTATGTGCTGCCAAGTGTTTGGAGGTGGACAAAGACCACTTCATACAGATAGTTTTCTATGAAGGGATATCTGGTGCGGTCTCTGGTCAAGATTCCGATTGCCATGTCTTTGACCAATGCGAGCAACGCGCGAAGGCCGTAAAGACAGGAACGAATAGCATGGGCTCGCTCGGTCGCCGTCTCATACAAGACCCGTTGCCAATCTCGTCCGGATATAAACATTTGTTTGGCACACCAACTCAGCTGCATTTTGTCCGATCGTACAAGATGCAAGACGGTAAGGCGCGGCTCGTAGTAGATCATCTCATCCTGACGTTCATGGCGAACTTGTCGCTGAAACGCAGTTTCTTCACCATATCCTAGTCGGGTTCCTGCCATCCCCACCCCAGTATGAAAGCCGCCGAGTTGTTCTAAGAGGGAGCGTCGAATGAAAAGATTTGTGCCGGACAGATATTCGTCTTGGTCGAGGATGCGAGCGACGGGTCCGTCATCATATGCCCCATACCGATCCAAATACCACTTCGGTTTCAGTGAAACGTAAAATGGTTGGTACGGTCCTCCAAAGAGCGCGGGTGCAACGTGCGCGATGACATCCTGAGCGACCTCCAACCATTCTCGTGGTACGGTACAGTCGTCGTCGACATAGGCGACGTACTGGCCCCGAGCCGATTGGAAGCCGGTATTTCGTCCATGCGAGAGTCCTTGTTGTGGCTCAAAACAATACCGAACATGCGGATACTGTCGGCCTATCTCGACGACGCGTTGCCTTGTTCCGTCAGTCGAATTATTGTCGACCACTATGATTTCATAGAGCGATGGTGCGAGGGTCTGCTCACAGAGACTTTTTAGTGCAGCCGACATGAGATCGCAACGATTATAGGTGCAGAGCACCACACTCATCAGTAACGATTCAGTTTGCGCCACGACCCATCCTCATGAATTTCGTATGGGGATCCTTTCGGAGGAGGCATTTCACGACAAACTTCACGTGTTGGCTCGGGCTCCAGACGGAGGCCGCCAAGCGCGGCGCGCGCCAAAAGCCGATCGCTGTTTGAAATCCTTCCTGAGTCGCCAACGAACATATCTCGCTCCATCGTCGACCCAAGACCGTCACAAACTCATTGCCTGGGTAGACCGTATGCAGTCTATTCGCGTCTCTCAGCTTATCAAACCATGCGCGAGTCGCCGAGAGAAATGTCGTTGACGACTCAAGCTGCCAGCGACTGATCTGGTGATGTAGTTGTGCTTCCTCAGGTGTAGGGTTGATGCCTAGACGAAGAAGCTGACTCAATCGGATCGCTTGTGAGGACTCTTGGGTTGTCAATTTATGACGTCGGCCGACTTGCTGCGGATGTATCCGATACCGAAGCAAGCTTGTCGGTATATTGGCGAAACGGGTGTGTTGAGACGCTCTCACCCATAGATCGTAGTCTTCGGCATGAACTGCCCGCTCATCGTAGAAGAGCTGATGATGAATGATCAGGTTTCGCCGAAACATGGTGGCGGGGTGAGCCAACGATGAGGAGAACAGTAACTGGCAGCGAATGGTGCCGTCATCGACGGGATACTCCACCACTTCCGAGGATTCCACGCCAAATGTTTCGATCCATGATCCGCAGACCCCAATGTTGTGATCACGATCCAAATAGTTTAGTTGAGTCGCAAAGCGATCCGGCATACTGATATCGTCGGCATCCATTCGTGCGATATACTCACCTCTGGCCGCCAGGATGCCTTGATTCAATGACGCAACGAGGCCTTGTTTCGATTGGTGATAGACCCGTATGCGTGTATCTTTTCGTTGAAAGTGATCGAGAATCTGACCTGTGCGATCGGTAGACCCATCGTCTACGACGATCAGCTCCCAGTCGTGGAATGTTTGTGCCTGGATACTTCGAATAGACTCGGGAAGATAGGCCTCCCCATTCCATACCGCTAAGACACAACTGATTCTCGGTGAATTGGACACCTGGTGGCCTATTAAGTCCTGTCTTTTGATTTCTATGGTAGACACTGCCCGGTGCGAGTAGTTCCCAATGGTCGTGTCCCACTATTCCGAAGGGATGTCGGTACCCTTGGTCCGTCATGTGTCTAATACATACCAGTCATCCTGTTTCGAAACGCGTTCAAGGGCTCGTTTGTACCCATTCTGAGAAAGTAAGGTGTAAATCTTGTCTCGGGCCGGGGTAAAGTTATGTTCGCATGTGATGATACGAAACTGGTGTCGTTTAAAATCAAAGTGCTCCAATATGTCAAACTCACTTCCTTCCGTATCAATCGACAGATAGTCAATGAGCGGTGGAGCCTGATGTTTGATGAGTAAATCTTGCAGTGAAATGGTCGGCACGTCATATCGTATGCCCTGTGCACGCTTATGTGTGTGAAGATCATCACCTCGATACATGTCGATCGTAGAGAGATCTGAGGTGTCAGTTTCGTAAAATGGTACAGTCCGGCTCGATTCTTTCCAGACACACTCCGTGTCAATAGCGACTGAGCGATTTCGTTGTAGTGCTCCGTGCCAACAGAGGGCTGGTTCCGCCAAAATGCCCGTCCAGTCGAATTCCTTCTCCAATAAATACGTATTGGAATGATCGATGCCGTTGGTAGCCCCAAACTCCACAAAGAATCCACCTCGCTTAAAATTGAGTTGTGAGAGGACGAATAGGTCCTGTCTGCTCTGGGCCGTGGACTTTGGGAGGTATCTGATCAGATCAGGGATATGCTCGGAGGGAGTATTGATCAGAAACTCGATATCGGTGTCACTGGTTGCGTTCAGCCGTTGTCTTAAGCGTTCAAGACGACTGTGTCGTGTAATGACCATGTCGAATCGCTTAAGTATCGCATTCAGTCTTGTCGCGACAGACATCAGTCTAGAACTCACATTACGCTTCATGGGGCGTCATGAATGTGTGATCCGTTCGAAGAATCTAATGAGGGCCTGTCGATCGAGGTGGTGCGACTTTGGGGTCGTGAAGTGTGGTGCATTCAAAAGGGCGAAGTACAAGTCATCGTTTCGATCGACTTCCATAATGTACTCGATGAGCCGCTTGACGTTCGAGAACTCATAGGCATTGATGAACGCGCTTGTATTCCAGTCTCGATGAACATCGGGGTTGCCCCAATAGATGGGAATGCTGTTGACCAGCTTCGGATGGACTAGTTTCTCTGTGGTATAGCCTGGATATTCACTATTCTCAAAGGCGATAGTGAATTTATACTGGCTTAAGAACTGCATCTTGTCGTCGACGTAATAGCCAAGATTGTTGTGAGCTCTTCCTCCTGAATCTACCCGTTTATACTTTGATAGTTTGTGAAATAATGTATTTCTTTCGCGAGCGTTCGGATTGGAAAAGAGAAAATTGCAGAATCGGGTTTTCTCACGCTTGACCTGCTCGCAATCGACGGGTTTGTCGAAGCCATCTAGAATACCCCATTCGTACAAGGTAACTGCCGATAACGGAAAGCGTAGATGGCGATCATCGTCAAGATAGTCGAAAGTGATCGCGTACTGACATTCATCAAAGTTTGGTCTGACATTTTCGCCCGTATAGAACACTTTGGCGCAGGTAAAGCGTTTGTGATTAGCTCCAAATACGCTGTAGATCAGGAACTCGGGATTGTCGGATATTTCAATGTCGAAGCGTTCTGCCAGTATTCGATACAACACGTTATCAAAATGCGATTTACCAGTAGGATTACAATCAAATCCCTCCCAAAAATCCGTGAAGGCCAGGCGCAACCGTTGTTTCATCGGCATCTTATGTTCCCATCATCAAATATCGACAGCGGCCTCCGGTGCCCCTCCGTTCATCTCACCTCGTGGGTCTGTCCAGCGACCACAGGTCGGTCGCCGTCAGCTGGACCGGTATGCTCAGCCAGGCCAATTTGTGCGAAGATGTCGTTGAATCGCCGTTGGTAGGTATGGTTGCTCAGCGTCCGCTGGTATCCAGCCTCAGCAATGGCAGTGCGCTCAGCGTCATGTATGAGGTAGTAGCGAACCTTTTCGATCATCTCCTCGGTGGAGTGGAAAGTGACGACTTCCCTGCCGGGTTCATAGTAGTCTTCGAGATGTGCCGCATGCTGCGTCAGGAGAAACCCCCCGGTGCCTGGGACCTCAAAGTTACGCCCCTTGATCTGTTCTGTGCTGTGTCCTGTTAGTTCAGATACTGTAGGTTCGGATGTCGTCGAACTTTGCCCGCACTCGATTGCACACCCCTTTCTAGCAGTCGTGAGGGAGATGCGTTCGAATAGCCGCCAAAACGGGTGTCTCTTGCGTAAAGAGGCTTCTGGCTCGTCATCAGAGTTTGCACCGTAGGAAGCAGTCAAATTAAGGTTGATGCGGCTGGTGTTGAAAATCTTGATCATCTCATCCTGAGAGGCTCTTCCTTCGTCCCAGCCCTGTCCCCAAGTTCTGACATGAATACCTGCATGTCTCAACTGCTCAATCACCTGGCGGCGTTGTCCATAGGGTTGTCCGATAAACGTCACATCGTACTCCAGGGGAAGGTTCAATCTTTGATACAAGAAGGTGTTGCAAGCCCACTGGCTCTTGATGACATTGTGATAACCCATTTGTGCATACTTAGGGAGCGCGCTCTCTGCCGTTGTCACAACCCAACGGAAGCACGGCGCCCACAGGCGGGAGTACCGTTCGAATCTCCAATGATCGTCGCAGAACCAGTTGACGGACATAATTCCGATGTCCTCGGTTACGTTGCGTAGGATCGACGCATCGAACTCATCCGTGAAAAGTACAGTGAACATCAGGTCCGGCTTCTCGAGCTTAGCCACTTCCATCAATCGGTTATTCATCCAAGATCGTCCATGTTCTTGCATCAAGGTCATGAAATCGAAATATACGATGTCATGCCCCATCTGGAGCAGACAGTCATAAAAATTGTAGTGCTCAAAACTCGGTCCCTGGTTACGACGGCCATAGTCGTATTTCATTGCGACGTATAAAATACGCATACAGATGAACCCGCCTAACACCTTCTGAATGCTTCGGCTGTGACGGCTGGAACAGTACAAACCTGTTGAAACACCGTTTCATACTGTCGGGCGATGCGTTCCCATGTGAATCGGGCAGCCCAATTCCGTTTCCCCTGTCGTCCACGCTCGCGCCTGCCTTCTTCGTCATGCATGAGTTGAACCCATCGCGCAGTGAATTGCTTGGAATCGATTCGGGTATACCCGTTCTTATCGAGGACGGAGGGGCCAATCACGCCGGCTCCTGTCCACTCTGCAATTTCCTCAGCATTGCCTACGTGAGCAGAGAGAAACGCGGTGCCGGCTGCTGCTGCTTCAAAAAGCACCAGAGGGGAGTACTCAATATGGGAGGCGAAGACAAAGAGATCGGCATTCATGTACGCTTGCACGAGCTCCGTCCGAGGCATATCCATAATCATGACCCGCTTGGTAGTCTCTGGCCGGTTCAGTCGTTCCACGAGCGACTGTATCTCTTCTCGAAACGGTAGCGGATCGTGATCAGGTTTATTGCCCGTCATGAAGCTGGACAGAGTTCGGTATGTCTTGGACAATAGCTCTCTTCCTGTTTTCCTGTTCCACCGAATATCAGAGGTGGCTCTGTTCTGAGGGTGCACACCCGTTCCTGATGAAACCGGTGGTACCTTGGAATGTCCCTCGCTCGCTTCGGCAATGTAGGTATTGGCGTTCAACAGCAATACGGAAGTTTGCCCATTGAAATTGCAGTCCATGTAGGATTTCAGTAAGTCAATATGTCCTTTGTCTACGGTAAAGGCACCCACGGTGAGGAATAGCCATTCCTGATCCGAGATACCCAACCGCATTCGAAACGCAGGGTCTTTCTCAACAGCAAATTCCGTTTCACTCGCAGCGTTTGGAATGATGGAGAATTGTTTCACTCCATGCTTCTGTGCGAAGCGGATGTCTCGATAATCGGATGCATGAAAGATGAGATGGTCAAATTGCCGCAAGATGTTGGGCATCTGATGGAAATAGGCCGCATAGGATGGCTCGTAGAAGCATGAAAACCCACAGGGTATGAGTACTTTTCGAGAAGGGATCTCGGGCAGGACAGGAATCAATGCATCAAGAGTCCATTGTTGGGCCATGTTGATCAGCAGGACATCAAAGTCGCCCGTAGAGACAAACTGCCGGTACTGTGCCACCTCGCCCTCTATTCCCTTCACGAAGTTACCGGACACATCAAACTCCACGATCCGTACCCTATTGAGTTCCTTGAATGTGCGGGTTGGAAGGTGTGAGGTTGCGACTGTGACGTCGTGTCCGCGGCATACGAGCCGCTCTGCGACCTGTCGCATGACTTCTTGAATGCCCCCGACGCTGGGCGCATAAAATTCGCAGCAGAACAGGATCTTCACAATGTTAGCCGCCTAGGTATCGTGTTATTCCTGCGAGTATCGGTATCGGTTTGACAATGGAATCGGTGAGCGGTCCTGCCGCTAGGCGGCATGTGTTCGAGCGCCAGTTGCTTCGAATTGCTCCATCCATGTCTGAAGCATTTGCATTTCAGTTGGAGACTCATCCACCAGACTCAATCTCAAAAGTTCTCTCACCCGGCCCATCTGTTCTGCTTTCGATACAGCCGGGCTCGCCTTTCTGCCGATGACCGTGATGTTATACGTTCCTTGCCATTCTCCGGTTGTGAATTCTAGTTTCTGATATCCCAACGCAGTGAGGACATGAGTGAACCGCTCACGATACCAGCCATCGTAGTGGGCCGCCCAGTCAGCTTCATGTGATCCAAATAAATGTCTCACAATCTTCATCTGACTCTTTAGGTTGGAACTACTCAGATAGGCCTGTGCACAGCGATGAAAGTCTGGCGTCTCGATAATGAGTTGCCCCCCTTCCTTGAGCCAGCCATACCAGTCGATTAACAGTCGCAAGGCAACAGGCCTCTCAAAGTGTTCAAAAACATGATGCAGCCGGATTTCGTCAACGGTTCCTGATGGATAATGGAGCTGAGACAAGTCAGCAAAGATGTCAGCTTTCGTGTGCCGTTGAACCGAGTGTTGACTCGGAGGGAAATCCACGTTGATGTAACCAGGTAAATAGACTTCGCCACATCCAAGGTGAAGCTTGATGCGTTTGTCAGGACCGAGTGGTGTTTGTGCGGTGTTCGATTGTTCACGTGTGCCTGTATATGGCTGTCGATTGTTCTTGCGAAACCTTCTGAAGGCGGCCTTCACCATGTCCCTCGGATCGTGGAGAAAGAGCGCTATGACGTGAGGCACGGTAGAAAGATATCGCTGGTCCGACAAGAGTGCTTTCATGCAGGCCTTTCGAAACATCGTCTCTTGTCGCCTCCATATGGGTTCTTGCATCAGTTGAATGTCTTTTGCGCTCTGGAGGAATCGACGCAGTCGGAGTAGAACTGCCAGCCTTGATTCCCAATGCTGTGCCACGGGAACCGTCCCACGAATACTAACGGAAGGGATATCGCGATACACGGCAAGACGAGCCCCCAGATACGCAATCTCCGACTGACTGGCCGCTCTCAGCCAAAGATCGTAATCCTCAACTGCCTGTAGTGTGCGGTCTTCGCAAAATAGTCCTATGTGCTCAAGTGTTGAACGTCGGACCATTGCTGTTGAAGTGATAATAAAATTGTCTTCAAGTAGTAGGGGTAAGACCCAACCGCTTTGTCCCTGATCCTTCCGCAGGTAGGGTTCCTGAGGATTGTTCTCACCTTGATGAAGCACGAAGGCGTTGGTACAGACCAATCCTACCGTGGGATGATTGTGAAGCACTGTGACTTGTTGAGAGAGCTTGTCCGGAAGCCACTCGTCATCGGAGTCCAGGAACGCAATAAATTCTCCTTTCGCGAGTCTGATGCCAGCGTTTCGTGCCACGGCTGGCAGTCCTGAATGTTCAACTTTCACATAATGAATAGATGGGAACTGCTGAGAAAACAAGGCTGGCGTCTCATCCGTAGAACCGTCGTCAACCACGATGATTTCAACATCGCCATGGGTCTGCTTCAACACGGAATCCACTGCCCGGCATAGAAAGGGAAACCGATTGAAGGTTGGGATGATGACGCTTACGCACGCCATAGGTTTCTCAATGTGAGCCAGGAACTTCTATCATGTTGGCGCTCTGTCGGGAGCGATTTGCCGCCGTTTGCCCGTGTGAATGCCTCGGCCGTCTTCGTCAGGTCTTGATAGGCCAAGTAAATCCAATCACGTTGATTCGGCTTGTCTGGATCGAAGAAGATCCCGCGCCATCTTTCCTGATAGGCGGTACGGTCGTTCTGTTCGCTCTCAAGGTTCGAGGTCCTGACTGCGAGATTGGCATGCGAAAAATGCTCAACGAACGACGTGGGGCAGTCCACGACTTCATACCCCTGTTGCCACAGTTTGAGACACACATCGCCATCAGCGCAGTAGAATTGATACCGATCTTCCTCAATCCACGCTACCTGCTGGAGTGCAGAACGCACATAGAGGCCGTGATTCACAAACATCTTCTCGCCATGGGTCAACCCCACCCAATACTCCTGCTGCTCCGGCCAATTCCTCCAGTAAAATGCGACCGCGCCAATATTGCGCCCATTTTTCCGCAGCGTTTCACAATGTGTAACACCGTTCATCACAGCGTCTGGAACTAGCAGGGAATCATCGCTGATCATGACGATATATTGTCCTGCTGCACACTTAAAGCTCAGGTTCATGAAGTAACCCCAATTTCGCCGTTTACTCAGTTGATTGCCGGAAGCCATACGGTTGTGCTGAACGATCGTAATTATGTCAGGTTGATCGATGAGCCATTCTTTGGAGCCGTCGGTTGATCCGCCATCGACAACAATAATCTCGTAGGGCACGGTGATGCCGTTACAGCGAATGCTTTCAATTGCTTCTTGCAAAAAGGCTTTCCGATTGTATGATCCCAAGACGATGCTCACCACTGCCCGATCATTCTGTTGGATGGATTGAGCACGTACTTCTAGCGCCTTGGTTTCCTGACTACAGGTCCAAACATTGTTCTCTTTTATAGTAGAGTCTCGTATCGTCATGAGAAGGTCTGTCGGTTCGTTTGTATCGATGCTATTGCACTAGCGGATGAGGACACGCGAGGCTGGCATTTCTGCAACAGGCGTCCCACAGCCTCCCTTACGCGACGGACTTCTACTTGGCAGATACAATGTGCTGTCGTTGATATACAGGCTTCTCGGCATCCCGCTGCGGCCTGCTCTGGTTGAACCACCTCTGACCCTACATCCCAGGGGCCAAATCGTCGGGGAGAGTTCGAAAGACCGGAGTTGCCATTAATTGGATGGCAGGATATCTCCACGATCGGCACACCCGCTGCCGCCGCCATATGCATGGGCCCTGTGTCGTTGCCGACGTAGAGAGTGCATCGTCGGAGAAGCACACCGAGCTCGCGCAAGGATGTTTCTCCCATGGCATTGATGACCCCCTGCCCGAGCGTGCATTGAATGCTCTTTCCCAACGGCTTTTCCTCATGTGTTCCTATAAGAACAATGCGTGCCCGATATTCCTGGAGAAGCCATCTCCCTAACTTGGAAAAGTTGTCAGTAGGCCACCGCCGTGCGTCAGATGAAGCTCCGGGTACAAACGCAATAAGCAAATCTTCTTCATGCACGCCATGTGCTTGTAGTAGGCGGTGTGTCTTGATCTGATCGGCTTCTGTTTGCCACAGTTCTAAAGAATCGTCCTCCACCACTCCTCCCATCAGGCGAAGAAGATTCAGCCCTCGTTCCACCTCGTGTTTGATCGCAACATCGGTCATGACTTCGCTGAAGAGTTGATCGAATCCGCGGTTCATCG
>NIUT01000228.1 GCA_002254365.1 Nitrospira sp. UW-LDO-01 | reverse complement strand
CGATATGGCGTTACGATACGATCACGATGAACTGGCTCTGGAGCTAATCTGACCTTTTCAAGGGCGACGGAGGCAGACCCCTTGGCGATCTCGACGGCCAGATCCGCGATGCGTGGAACTTCCTCCAGGGAGAGAATCGAACTGGCAGCAAATCCCCAGGCTCCGTGATAGAGCACGCGCACACCGAAGCCGACGTCCTGTGTATCTCGAATCGACGCGATTCGACGATCTTCGCCCTCGATCTGTTCTGTTTGGCTGTCTTGAATGCGGATATCGCCGTACTCGGCACCCGAGGCCGTAATCCGTTTTAGTGCAAGCTCGGCGAATTCATCCCAGGTCGGAGAGCTCATGAGGTTGATCCTCAGAGTGAAGGAAGAGATGGGTCAGTATAACAGGTGGAAAGGGAAACGGTGAGAGTATGAGGGAGGGAGCGAACGAACGAGATTAGCTTTGCGTCGCCGCGTTCGACGCCAACACCGTCAGCTGCGTTCCCACTACATTCAAGGCTGGCTCATGCTGATTAGGGTTCAAGACAAAAGGTTGAACGCTCATGATAGCGCTGCCTCCTACAAACACGGTGTGGGCCGTGCCCCTAACACCGTTGTTCCCGCGCAAGCCGAACCCACAGGACAAGGACCGTTGCGTGGAACGCCTTGCTGTGCGTCATTCGTTTCGTTTCTCCAGGGATTCGATGAGCTCAGGGGTTGGTTGCAAGTTCTTCTTGGCTTCGCATGTCATGTCGTGGCAGGACATCTCGACCAGGAACCATGGCCCAGTATCGATCAGCGTGTAGGTCTTGTCCTGATATAGCGGAGCCCAGGTGCTATCTTGTTTGACACAAACGGCCCAAGGAAAGGATGTGTGGCCCATAACGACCAAGAAGAAGCGAAAGGTACGAACGGGCGGGCCATAGAACTTGCCTTCACTCGTAGTCTTGAACTCATGTGACTTTCCCTCGCATGGGGCACCCCTACCTTCAGGATCTGATGCCACCACACGAAGTGGCGCGCCCACCTTCGGATTACCCTCGACCAACAAGGCACCAGCTACACCGGGGGTGAGGTTGGTACTATGCGGCCAGGGAACGCAGCCTGCGACGAAGAAAATGGAAAGGGTGACTACCCAAGCTTTCATTTATGATGCACAACCATGTTTAGTAGTCTGCTGAAAAACTCAACATGTGTGCTTCGACAAGCTCAGCACGAACGGGAAACCATAATAGTTTCAATGCTCTTCTCGCTCATCCTGAGGCGCTCGAAGGATGAGCAGAGGGTTTTTCAGCAGACTGTTAGTCCGATCCGCATAAGAACCGGATCTGCCGGTTCTCGGCTGTATAGCAAGCCGCTACGGTTCGCGAACCATGCGCCATGGCCGTTAACGTTTCAATGTGTCACGGCTGCGGGAGCGGTTGGTACAAGTTCTATATGCGAACGGGATCAAAACAGTCCAGCGATGCCTGTGGCGATTTTCTCTTGGACGATGGGCGTGGCTTCGGGAATGTCTAAACTCTTTTGCCCGACATGGCCGACCATCCGCATCAGTTGCACACTCGCACGACTGGATGACTGTGCTTCGGACGGCTGACCGATCGATTTGCCAAAGCAGTGATCAGACCGTCGTGGTTCCCATCCGAGTCTCGTCGACAAAGGTTTCCGTTGCGTCGTCGATGTTCCGGCCCTGACGGCCTTTGGCCGGCAGGATGTACAGCTGTTTCGCATCGACCTTTTCTTTGTGCTCCGGTGGCGGGGTCATCTCGTAGACCACCGGGCGGCGGTGATCCGCCAATTGCAGCTCGGGATTGTAGACACTATTGAACTTCCACAGCATCTTGATGAAATTGGTCTGGCCTTTCATGAGATGCCCTGCCGCGATCTTCGCCGTACCTTTGAGCGCGGCCCAGCCCAAGTGCTTCTTGTTCAAGACCTGTTGTGTCTTCACTAGTTCAGCATAAAACTCCGGAAGCGGCATCTTGGTTGGCATGACGGCATGCTGAATGTCGAACAGGCGGTAGTCCCGGGTGTGCATCTTGCGAGATTCCGTCACCCAGCTCTCGGTACCGGGATACGGCGTATTGACGCTGATATTTACAATCTCCGGAATGTCCAGGCACCATTGCCGCACAACTTCGAACCGTTCCCGATCCCAGTCAGGGTCTGCGATCAAATTGATGGCCACGGTAATGCCGAGGGAGCGGGCGAATTCAAGCGCCTCGAAGTTCCGCCCCAATGAAATACGTTTCCGGTGCATCTTAAGGCCTTCAGCATCGATAGCCTCAACACCCAAGAACATGTACTGCAGTCCGAGCGTCTTCCAGAATTGGAAGACTTCCTTATTACGCAGAAGCACGTCACCCCGCGTCTCCATGTAGTACTGTTTCTTGATGCCGCGCCGCGCGACCGCTTCGCCGATCTCCATGCCCTGCTTGCCTTGAATGAAGGCGACGTCGTCGACCAGGAAGATGCCTGGTTCCTGCACCTGCTCCAATTCCTCGACCGCTTTCTCCGGACTGACCATGCGATAGCTGCGGCCATAGAACGTCCAGGCGCTGCAGAAGGAGCAATCCCATGGACAGCCTCGTGCGAATTCGACGGAGGCACAGGGATCCAGTACGCCGATGAAGTACTTGTGCCGGTTTCGCAATAGGTCGCGTGCCGGACGGACGTTGTCGAGATTCTCGATAAATTGTGCCGGCGGTCCTTCGCCGTCGAGCGTGACAACGCCGGGAACCTTTGTAATGGCCTTGCGGTCTTGCTCCACTGCTTCTAACAGCTTAGGGGTGGCGACTTCGCCTTCGCCTTTGAGGACACAATCGATGGCCCCATTCCCATGCTCCAAGAAATCCTTGGCCACGAAGGAAGCGCTATGTCCCCCGACAAAGACGAAGGCATGCGGCAACTCCCTCTTCGTCAATTTCGCAAGATCCACGACCTCAGGAACATTGGCCAAATAGTTACAGGCAAATGCGACTGCGTCGGGTTTCCAGGAACGGATCAACGCCTCATAGTCTTTCCAGGTGTCTGCCTGCAGATCAATCAGACGAACATCGTGACCAGCCTGGCGGCATGCTTGGGCCACCATCTCGAGGCCGAGCGGCTCCAGGCGGAGATAAATCTTGGTGTACATGAGCGGACCGGGATGAACTGCGAGGAACTTCATGAGCCTCAACCTCCTCGTCTATAACGCGCTGGGCCAGGTCAAACCATTCGTGAATACGAAGGACTCGTCCGACCCACTTGGTTGATCGTGATATGACAGTCGATGCGGGGATGCATTCTGACAGAATGAACACTGCTGTGCAACCAGTGGGACCCCATAAGCTCCGACAACTTCAGATGATTTCCCATGAATCCGGATAGGGCACTCTGGCTTTTCTTGGCATGAGTGCCTACCATATCCCCATGCCGTCTCCCGAACAGACCACACGGCAGCGCATCATTGAACTCCTGACTGGCGCTCCGATGGCGAGCCATCAACTCGCCCGTGCCCTGAGCATCGCCGAGCGGCTGGTAGAGGAACACCTCGCGCATGTGGTAAAAACGGTTGCTCGAGACCGGTCACGGCGATTTCTCCGTGAACCATCCAGCTGCATGGACTGTGGATTCATGTTTCGCGACCGTACGCGCCTAACGCGACCAAGCCGTTGCCCGCAATGTCGAAGTGAAGGGATTACTCCCCCACGCTACCATATTGAATCACTCGCATCTGGCACGACGCATGACAGCCTGATGGCGTCACGCCGGAGCAATAGTGGGAAAGGATCTGTATGAAGACAGCACGTTTCGTCCTCTGTGTCCTCTGCATTACCGTCTTATTCGGCTGTTCCGACAAGGCAAAAGAGCTGCTGGAGACTGCCGCGTTCGAAGAAAGCCAAAGCAATTTTCCGCACGCACTGGAGATCTACCAGGAACTGGCTCGGACTTATCCTGAAAGTAGAGAAGGGGAAATTGCGCGGGCTCGGATCGCCGACCTAAAATCCAGGCAATAGCTACTGTCGTACTGCATCAGGAGCCTGACCTCGCCCTTCCGTGAGAGGACTC
>NIUT01000227.1 GCA_002254365.1 Nitrospira sp. UW-LDO-01 | reverse complement strand
CGGAGTTGAGGATTGCCGATGTGCCGGAAGCGGAGCTGTCCAGACCGGTGGTCCGATTCGTCAGTAAAGAGACGTCGCAGACCCATCTTCGTCTGGGACATCTCTCGATTAAGGAAAATGATCCCGACTATGTCGCCCTGGCCATCGCCAACGACATTTTAGGGGGAAGTTCGTTTCGTAGTCGCCTGTTCAATGATGTGCGGACAAAGCGGGGGCTGGCCTACTCCGTCGGCAGTCGTCTCAATACAGGTACGCATGACCAAGGAGTCTGGCTGATGCGGGCAGAGACCAAGCTGACCTCAACCCAGGAAGTGATCGAGCGGTTTGTGGCGAATATCGAACGGATGCGTGCGGAGCCGGTGAGCGATACCGAATTGGCCGAGGCCAAGGAAGCCTATGTGAACTCGTTCGTGTTTTCCTTTGCCAGCCCTTCGGCGATTGTCAGCCGGCTGGTCGAGTTGGAGTACGATGGGTTGCCGAAGGACTTTCTGCAGCAGCTGCGAGCCAAGGTCGTGGCGCTGACCAAGGAACAGGTTCAGGCCGCAGCCAAGAGACATTTGCGTCCGGATCGGTTGAAGATTGTCGCGGTTGGGTCCGGTGAGGCCTTGCCGAAAGCGCTCGCAACCTTTGGAGATGTGAAAGAGATTAAGCTGAGTCCGGAAGGGTGAAGGGGTGGCGTAGCTGGTGAGAGTCGATCACGATGTCAGCACCCGACATCGCGTAGCCTCGCCGCTACGCCTAGGATGAAGGGAAAAAGAACTCATCGCTCATGGTTAATCTATGCCGCTAGAAGACGATTTCTGTGACATCCTGAAAAAATCACGTATGGGACAGGGGTTGTCGGTCGGCGACGTGGCCCGAATGACGGGTTTACCGGGCGGCGATATTACGGCGTTGGAACGAGGGGATCAACCGAACGATCGTGCCGAGGTGCGCGCGTTGGCGAAGGCGTTGGGCTTGCGTGTTGAGCCGCTGGAGCAGATCGCGATCAATAAGTGGGAGCCGGTTGCCCAGTGCATGCCACCATGGGTGGAGATGGTGCAGGGCTCCGTCAGTGGGTATGGGGTCCAGGGGTACATCGTCCATGATGAGGGCGACGCGCTGTTGGTGGATACAGCCTATAACGCACCACTCATGCTGGAGCAGCTTCGCCGTCGTGGGTTGAGACTCCTCGGCATTTGTTTGACCCATGGCCATGCGGATCATGCCGATGGGATCGAACAGATTCTCGACCGGTATGAGGTTCCCGTCTACCTCGGACCAGAGGATGTGGACCTCCTCAGTTGGCGGCCACGGCGGGAGTTGCTGGTGGCCCCGGATAATGATCTCATGATCAGGTTCGGCCGTCGCACGCTCCGATGTATGACGACGCCTGGCCATACGCCGGGAGGGATCTGCTACTGCGCGGATGATGCCCAGTGGCCGGTCTGCTTCGTCGGGGATACGCTCTTTGCCGGATCGATCGGACGGTCCAATCCCAAAGAGTTGTACCCATCACATCTCAATTCAGTCACCCACCGCGTGCTGAAACTCTCGCCGGACTATCGTCTTCTGCCCGGCCATGGACCTGCCACGACTGTCGAGGAAGAACTCGAGCACAATCCGTTTGCAGCGTTTCCATAAAGCAGAGTGACTATGGATGGTATGGGGCGAGAGGAATATCGAGACCGTGAGAACAGAACTGTTCCTGATGTGGGGGAGCAGCCTCCACCCCAGATCGTCGATGTCACGGAGGATGAAGACGAGGGTGCGCCGTCGTTTTTTTCTAAATGGACGCTCCCGATTGTCCTCTTTCTCCTGACGGTCTTTACAACGCTGTGGGCTGGAGCCTACCAAACTTACAATGGTCCGGCGCGCGGCCCGTTGAATTTTCTCCTGACATCTCCCGAGATGCTCTGGCGAGGCATCCCGTTTGCCGGGGCCTTACTCTTTATCCTCACCACACACGAGTTAGGGCATTATGTGCTGTCGAAGATCCATCGAGTGCCTGCCTCCCTACCGCTGTTCATTCCGGGGCCGCCGTATTTCATCGGAACGTTCGGCGCCATCATTCGTATGCGGGGGCCGATTCTGAGCCGCCGTGCGTTGTTCGATATCGGCGTCGCGGGCCCTTTGGCCGGATTTGTGGTTGCTGTCGCTGCACTGATTGTCGGATTGAATCTGTCGACGGTGGTGGATCGAACCGCCACGTTGGGATTGCAGCTCGGTGAACCGTTGCTCCTCCAATTCATGTCCTGGCTCATCATCGGGCCGCTCCCACCCGAGGCTGATGTAGTACTTCATCCGATCGGGTTTGCCGCTTGGTTCGGTCTGTTTGTGACGTCGCTCAATCTGTTGCCCATCGGCCAGCTGGATGGTGGCCATGTCGCCTATGCCCTCTGGGGGCGGCGACAACGAACCATGGCGCTGGCGTTTCTCCCGGTCCTCTTAGCCTTGGGATTTTCCGGCTGGCCCGGCTGGTTTCTCTGGGCCTTTATGGCGGGCTTGTGGGGCCTCGGCCATCCACCAGTCCTAGACTCTCACGTCCCGTTGGGGCGTAACCGGACGATCGTCGGCTGGATCGCGCTGGCCGTGTTTATCGTCACTTTCGTGCCGGTGCCGTTTTCTGTCCACTGAAAGGCTGTCTATACGGACTTGCCACGCCGTGCAAGATTACGTGAAGTGGGACTGAGGTCTGACTGCACGCATATATTTGATGGCCAGGATTCACTGGCTGGAAGCATTGGAGTGTTGAGTGAATCGGCAGTGACTGGGGTATGCCAATGTGTCCACGAGTTGCTCCTACGATCGATGGAAGACGAGGTCGGAGGATAGTCCAACCTTCAGGGTACGGTACTGATGAGAATTTCGATATTTCGTCTTTTCGGTCAACCGCTACTTAAGAAACGAAGTTTGGAAAAACTTCGTTACCTGTGTTGGTGAAAGTCCTCGCTGGGTTACAGGATTTATCACTTACGAAACGGCTAGTGCTGATTCTTCAAAAGTTTAGCCTTGTCGAAATCCTCTTGAGCCGATCTTTTATCCCCTTTGGCTTGAAGTGCCTCACCGCGATAGTTGTAGGCCTCTGCTAAGTCAGGACTGCACCGAATCGCTTCGGTGCAATCTCGCACTGCTGCATCAAGGTCGCCCTTGTTGTAGCGTGCAAGGCCACGGTATGCGTAGGCTATCGCAGTATCTGGCTTAAGCCGAATCGCCTCAGTGCAATCTTGTACCGCTCCCTCAAAGTCGCCCTTATTGAGGCGTGCACAGCCACGGTTGCCGTAAGCATCCGCGTAGGCATGATTGAGCCGAATTGCCTCGGTGGAATCTTCTATTGCCCCATCCAAATCGCCCATCTTAACGCGCATAATGCCTCGGCTATTATAGGCATCAGCATCGTCAGGTTTAAGCCGAATTGCCTCAGTACAATCTTGCATTCCTCCGGCAAAGTCGCCATTACTGGAGCGTGCATTACCGCGGTTATTATAGGCATCCGCATGGTCGGGCTGGAGTCTCAGCGCCTCAGTGTAATCTTGCATTGCTCCATCAAAGTCGCCTTTGTGAGCACGCGCATTGCCGCGGTTGGTGTAAGCATCCGCATCATTGGGATTAAGCTGAATCGCCTCGGTGTAACAGCGCATCTTCTCGTCCCAATCACTTGAATTAAATCCTCGTTCAAACCACACTTCCGCCGTCAATGCACTGTCTGCTACCGGGGGCGCGGCAGCTGCCGCAACCTGCTGTTCTTTCGCAGCCTGCTGCGCAAAATCGGAGGCTGGATGTAGCACGGCATCGAGCGGGATATTCAGAAATTTCTCCCGTAACCTGTCCATCGCTGCGCCGAAATATTCCGCTGAAATCGTCATGCCGTTGTAGCGTGGCACGACCGCTAGCTTGCCCGTGAGCTTTGAGGCAATCGTCGGTGCGCCGAAATCGAAACCCTCCAATAGGAGCGGCACCACATTCCGTTTCGTCTCCAATGCCTCTTCAATCTCGCACCGGAGCCAATCGCCGGGTGTATCACAACGCTCCAAAGATGAGGGTGTGAGTATCACGAGAAAGTGTGCCCGAGCTCGAATGTTCTCCAGAATAATCTTCTCAAAATCCCCGCTGCCAATCCCCTGATAGTCGATGAACACGTCAAAGCCGTGTTGGGTAAGATTCTGAGAGATAGCCAATGCGATGAAGGCGTTGGTCCGCCGATAGCTGATAAAGACGGTCTTCTCGACTCGTGTCATATCGAGTTAGGAGGAATCCTTCGTAGGAACACTCAGGGTGAATAATATAGCAAATTCAGCAGATTGTCGGAAAGGCTGAGCGCCATGTGACAAGGTAGGTGTCGTCGGTTTGATATCGACGAGGCCAATAGAAATATGCTCTTGCTTTCTTCAAGCAAGGATATTCCATCAGTCCCAGCAAGCTTTACAGATGCTAGTCAGATGAATGAATTCCGTTGGAAGGGAAAGCCTGTTGATTAACTAGTGACGGCCATTCCTGGCACGTCGAGGAGAGCGTCGTGCTCCGCTGGACCTGCGAGTGAGGAGCCATTTTTTAAACGATGCTTGGCTTTCTCCGGACGGTCTGCCCGCGAGGAGACCTTCAACGCTGATGTCCTCATCAAGCTTCTCCCAGTGAATGCCATGCCCTCTGCCGATCAATCGCCAGCCTCTGCGTTCTACAGGCGTGGCATGAACGAGGCGTGGAAACCAAGCAAGTGGCACGGACAGGCTCCGTCCATCGCTCAACTCGACGGTGAGCGTGTCTTCCGTCACGGTCACCGTTTCGGCGACCGGTAATGAGATTTCAACTGCCGAAGTATTCATCCCATGCCTCCAGAAGGCTGTTTTCATACTCAATCACGAGCTTATGCAAACGGACGATTTCCGTACGAGAAAACCCTCCGCTTTCCTGTAACCGAATCGGATCGAGCCAAAACTTTGCCACCTTATCTTCTCGCTCAATGTGTATGTGCGTCGGTTCTTCTCGATCACCTGCATAAAAGAAGAACCGATAAGGGCCAGCCCTCAGAACCGTCGGCATGAACGTTCGCTCATACGCGCATATTAGCACGTCTGCGCTCTCGAGCTGAAGCGATCTGCTGCTTCTCTGGGGCCAGGCTGATCGGAGGTTGCAACGCCTGCAACCTTCTTCAGATTTCCTTGTCCGATTTTCTGAGGAGCCCTACAGTGGGGAAATGATTGCAGAGAGTGTATCGGTCACACATTGTCCGAAATGTCAGGCGCAACAGTCTGATGGAGCAGAGGAATGTATCCGCTGCGGGATTATTTTCTCAAAATACAAGCCGCTAGCGGCGAAGGGGCGTCTTTCACCATCTCGGCCAGCATTCACAGAGTCTAAGTGGTTCATAGCAGCCAAGAAATGGCTGATCGAATCAGACACAACGACGGAATCCATGACGTTCTATGGACGGCTTGTGGTGTTCATCGGACT
>NIUT01000226.1 GCA_002254365.1 Nitrospira sp. UW-LDO-01 | reverse complement strand
GATGCGCGAATCGACGATCTCGAAGCAGGGCACCACGCAGTCGGTGGCGCGCAGCACGTCGGCCGCGGTCACGCCCGGGCCCATCAGGTCGTTCTTGAGGATGAAGGCGACTTCGGCCTCGGCCTTGGGGGCGATCATCGACGAGGCGACGATCGGCTCGCCTTCGTTGTAGACCATGTTCGACAGCAACTGGCCGAAGTCGGGCTGGTTGACCTTGAGCATGTCCATCACGACCTTGCTGGTCACGCCGATCTTCTTGCCGACCACGGTGTGGCCGTCGTCGATCTGGCGCTGAATCATGCGCAGCTGGATGTTGTAGGCATCCTCGATGGTGATGTCGCTTTCGCGGTCGGTCAGCGGGGCGACTGCGGTGAGGGTCTTGAGCGCGGTGTACAACTCGTCGCCGTAATGATTGATCTTGCTCTGGTCCATGTCGTGTTCTCTGTGCGGTGTTCGGTTGGGGCGTCGTTACCGGGCGTGCGGCGGCAGGGGGCTGAGGGCAGGGCGCCGGGGCCCCGCCACCGTGCTTGTGTCCGGTATCAGTACTTGATCATCACGTTGCGCAGCTCGGTGTAGAACTCGAGCGAGTGCACGCCGCCCTCACGGCCGATGCCGGACTGCTTGGAGCCACCGAACGGCGTGCGCAGGTCGCGCAGGAACCAGCTGTTGATCCAGCACAGGCCGACTTCGATCTCATTGGCCATGCGCATCGCACGGCTGATGTCCTGGGTGTGTACCGAGGTGGCCAGGCCGTAGCGGTTGGCGTTGACCATGTTCAGCACTTCTTCTTCGGTGTCGAAGGGCTGGATATGGCAGCAGGGCCCGAAGATTTCCTCAGTGACCACGGTCGCGGTCTCCGGCAGGCCGGTCCAGATCGTGGGCTGCACCCAGCAGCCGTCCTTGAGCTCGTCCGACATGTCGGGGATGCCGCCGCCGCAGACGATGTTGGCGCCCTCGGCCTTGGCCTTGGCGTACATGCCGAGCACCTTGGCCTGGTGCTTCTTGCTCACCAGCGGGCCGATCTTGGTGTCGGCGTCGAAGGGACGGCCCGGTTTCATGGTCTCGGCGGTGTGCTTCATCGCGGCGACGACCTTGTCGAAAATCGGGCGCTCGACATACACGCGCTCGGTGCCGAGGCAGACCTGGCCGGCGTTCTCGAAGCACGAGCGGGTGAGGGTGGCGATGGTGTTGTCGAAGTCGCAGTCGGCGAACACCACGGCGGCGTTCTTGCCGCCGAGCTCCAGCGACACCGGGCGGATGCCGTCGGCGCCGGCCTTCATGATCGCGGTGCCGGTCTTGGTCTCGCCGGTGAAGGTGATGCCGTTGACGTCCGGGTGGGCGGTCAGGAAGGAGCCGGCGGAATCCACGCCGAAGCCGTTCACCACGTTGTACACGCCCTTGGGCATGCCGACCTTGTTCATCACTTCGCCGAGCAGGGTGGCGGTGCTCGGGGTGTCTTCCGAGGGCTTGACCACCACGGTGTTGCCGCAGGCGAGCGCCGGACCGGCCTTCCACGTCATCAGCAGCAGCGGCAGGTTCCACGGACAGATGATCGCGATCACGCCGCGCGGCGTGCGCACGCCGTAGCTGCGTGCGGTCTTGCCGTCAGGGGTGCGCATCTCGAAGGATTCGGTCGACACGTTCTTGATGGTGTCGGTGAAGATCTTGAAGTTGGCCGCGCCGCGCGGGATGTCGATGTGCGAAGCGAGGTGGGCCGGCTTGCCGGTGTCGGCGATCTCGGCCTGCAGGAAGTCGTCAAAGCGATGGTTGATCTCGTCGACCACGGCGTCGAGCATCTTGCAGCGCTCGACCACCGACAGCTTGCCCCAGGGGCCCTTGAGTGCGGCCTTGGCGGCGGCGACGGCGGCGTCGACTTCCGGCTTGCCGGCCTCGTACACCATGCCGATCAGCGAGTTGTCGACCGGGTTGCGGTTTTCGTAGGTCTTGCCGCTGGCGTTGGTGACGTACTCGCCGTTGATGAAGTTCTTGATCTCTTTCATGCTCGATGTGTCCTCAGGTAGTGGGTCGGGTTGCCAGACGCGGTTCGGCTGCCGCTTTCCTCGATACGACTCGCCCGCAGGTTCGAGCCGCTTGTTGCCAATGCCGCGGATGTCTCCGCCTTGAGACGGGAGTGTGCTGCAGTGCGAGATTAAATGTAAATCTCGAGATTTTATACTCGAGATTTTATCGGTGCGCAAGGCCCCGATAAAAAAAGCGCTTCGGACGTGGCTTCGCGTTTGCCGAGCCGCCCGCAGTGCATCCGCGCGGCGGTATCGGCCTGCAAGCAGATTAGCCGAGTTTTCCGGCATGAAAACAGGGCGTGCAGAAACTGGATATCGATCGTGCACAAGCTGGATATTGATTGTCGTGATCGCCCCATAACCTGACGACCTGCAGGCTTATTGCAGCGCTGACCGTGCCTGCGCAAGTGCCGGATCGAGCCGATCGATCGCGGCGGGTGGAGCGCGCCGGCGGTGCCGGCAACGCCTCGTCAGGGCCTGCGAAGGCCATCGCCGGGGCACCAGCCCTTTTCGAACACAAGATTTCCAAACGAAGCCGGAGCCGTATCGTGAGAACCCTGGATGTACACAAGACGATCGACGATGCTCGATTCAACCGTTTTCACTGGACGGTGCTGTTGTGGTGCGCACTCATCATCATCTTCGATGGCTATGACCTGATCATCTATGGCGTGGTCCTGCCCAAGCTGATGGCGGAGTGGCAACTTTCGCCGCTCGAGGCTGGCGCCCTCGGCAGCTATGCCTTGTTCGGCATGATGTTCGGTGCGCTGTTCTTCGGCCCGCTGTCGGACAAGATCGGTCGTCGCAAGACGATCATGATCTGCGTGCTGATCTTCAGCGGCATGACCTTCATCAACGGCTACGCCCGCAACCCATGGGAATTCGGCATCTGTCGCTTCATCGCCGGGCTGGGCATCGGCGGCGTGATGCCCAACGTGGTCGCGCTGATGACCGAGTACTCTCCGAAGCGGATCCGCAGCACCCTGGTCGCGATCATGTTCAGCGGCTACTCGGTGGGGGGCATGCTGTCGGCCTTCATCGGCATGACGCTGATCCCGGTGTACGGCTGGCAGCCGGTGTTCTGGATCGCCGGCATCCCGCTGCTGCTGCTGCCGCTGATCTGGAAGTTCCTGCCCGAGTCGGTCGGCTTCCTGGTCCAGGCGGGCCGTAACGAGGAGGCGGCGCAGATGCTCAGTCGCGTCGAACCGAGCTACGTGCCGCAGGCGGGCGACCGCTTCCACATGCCCACCGGCAAGGGCAAGAGCGTGCCGCTGGTGTCGCTGTTCACCGACGGTCGCCTGGTGTCGACACTGATGTTCTGGCTCTCCTTCTTCTGCTGTCTGCTGATGGTGTATGCGCTCGGTTCCTGGCTGCCGAAGCTGATGAACCAGGCCGGCTACCCGCTCGGTTCCAGCCTGAGCTTCCTGCTCGTGCTCAACTTCGGTGCCATCTTCGGCGCAATCGGCGGTGGCTGGGTTGCCGACCGGTTCCACCTGCGTCGCGTCATCACCCTGATGTTCGTGGTCGCCGCGGTGTCGATCAGCCTGCTCGGCATCAAGAGCTCGATGCCGGTGCTCTATCTGCTGGTGGCGATCGCCGGCGCGTGCACGATCGGCACGCAGATCCTGCTCTACGCCTACGTCGCGCAGTTCTATCCGCTGGCGAGCCGCTCGACCGGTATCGGCTGGGCGTCGGGTGTCGGTCGCCTGGGCGCGATCCTCGGCCCCATGCTCGGTGGTACGCTGCTGGCGGCCGGGCTCGAGCTGCACATGAACTTCCTCGCCTTCGCGATCCCAGGTGCGATCGCCGGTCTGGCGATCTCGATGGTGGGCCGCAGCGCGGTGCATGCGCCCGACGAGGAGAAAAACCTCGCTTTCGCCGCCGAGACCGGCAAGATGGAACTCGACTGAGCGGCTTGTCGTCACGGCGTCCGTGAATGCGGCTGGCCTCGTGCTCGCGAGGCCAGCGTTATCATGAGGACGCCCTGCGCGTGATCTGGCGCCAGGATCCATCCCACTGCAAGGAGTCCGCCGTGGATCCCGATCGCACTGTCCGCGCACGCCGGCCCGAGTCCGGACCGCGCGCGCACTTCCCGCCTTGCCCGTCCTCCCTCGCGCTGGACGCGGCGGGCGGATTTCAAGCGATGATCACCGCAGCCCGCCCCGATGGGCTGGCGGCCTCGCCGTGCGGCGCGTTCCGGGCGGCAGTCGCGTCAGCGTGCGCGGCTCGGCGCACGGCGCCGACGC
>NIUT01000225.1 GCA_002254365.1 Nitrospira sp. UW-LDO-01 | reverse complement strand
CAACTGGTCGACCCATCGGACAGCGTCTTGGGGCCGCTCAGCCGGTATCCGCAACGTGGCCTTCGGATGAACTCCTACAACCAAATGATCCGGACCGCGTTCCAGGAGAAATACTGGCAGAGCGAGAAATTTGTTCAGGTGGCGGAGGACGGCACGCTATCGATTGTCGATCAACGCGACCGCAATCCTAACACGGACGAGTTTACCCTCCTTGAATATAATTTTGCGCTCTTCTTCGGTTTGTCCGTCCAGCTCTATGAAGCCACGCTCGTGTCCGATGATACCCCCTGGGATCGCTTCCGCCGCGAGCATCCGAGTGCCTCCGATGCGGCGCTCAATCCCTGGAACAATACCGATCCCAGTCACATCACCCGCTTTGCGCTCTTTGGTGCGCACCTGTTCAACGACCGGACCAGAGGTCCCAATAATCTCCGTTGCAGTAACTGCCACGAAAGCGCCGAGCTCACGGATGCCTCGGTTCGCCGCGTCGGCTTGGCCGCCAACGGCCCGGTACGCAACCGTGACGGCAATATCATCGACAAGGGGTTCAATAATATCGGCCTGCGACCCACGGACGACGACTTAGGCGTGGGGGCGAGCGATGCGTTCGGCCCGTTGTCACACAGCAAGCGCCTCTTCCCCGGCTCACTACCCGCCAGTTTCGACGGGGCTGCGGTGACAAAAGGGTTCGGCCTTGAAGGCGCGTTCAAAGTGCCCTCGCTGCGCAACGTCGCCCTGACCGCACCTTACTTTCATAACGGAGATACCCACTCACTGCGCGAGGCCGTGCTGCTCTACAGCCGTGGAGGAAACGTCGCGCCGATCACGCAACGGGACGGCACACCCATCGAGCCGCTTGGGATCGCCAACATGACCTCCGACGAAGTCGATGCCGTGGTAGCCTGGCTGGAAACGCTCACAGACGAACGGGTGCGCATCGCAGCGGCGCCGTTCGACCACCCGCAATTATTCGTACCGAACGGCCATCCCGGTAACCACCATCAGGTGGAACGCGGCGGTCAAGGCTTCGCGAAAGATGACCTGGTGGAAATTCCAATGACTGGGACCGCCGGGGGTCCGCCGCTGCCGGGATTCCTTGAAGGTGTGTTCGGACCGCATTAAGAACGAGTGAGAGGAAGGTTTTCTGAATTATTGTCGGAGGTTGATGCGCCCATCACAGAGGTTGCTAGTCCACCTAGATGACAGTGAAAGCCGGCATGCGAGCGGCGGCGCGCTGCTTGGCGTCGGCGGTAATAAAGGGAATCGTTAGTCTCGATTCAGACTGAAATATCATCGCTGATGCCAAATGTATCGCATCAAGCGTACGCACATTCGTTTGCTGAACCAGTTCTTCGGCTTGCAGGAGGACTGGTTCACCCGCCTCCGCTAGTTCCCAATAATCCCGGTCTTTGCGCAGCTGTGATTGGATAGCGAGGAAATCCCGGTGTGCGAGGTTGCCGGACGCCCGTCGTCGACTGAGCGTTGACATGGCCTCGACCGGCAGAATCGAGGACGAGAGAAACCGAAACCGCTGCAAGAGACGACCTGTGGCGATTGAGCCGGCCTCCTCGACATACCGCTTTACCAGCACGCTGGTATCGAAGTAGGCCCATTGACGAGAAGTTACCGTTCTTCTCTATCCTTCGTGACGGTGTGGGAAACCGGTACACCGCGGATGGATCGGGCACTCTATGCGGGAAGTGCCCGGCGTTTCGATGCCGCGCGTAACAACCCGACACGTTCCAGCCTTCGCACGGTTGCCTGTGCATCGCCGAATTCCTCAATCAACTTCACAACGGCCAGCGGCTTCCCACGCTCGGTCAAGAGCACTTCTTTGCCTTGCTTGACGGCTTTCACCACCCGGGAAACTGCTGATTCGCTTCGCGCAACCCCACCTGCATGAGAGTCCTAAGACGTTTGTCCATTACTATCTTCCTATCAGGTCAGATCGCATGACTTGTGGCCATCCATAGCCTCCGTCTGAGCCGGCACGTCTCACCCCTCCCACACAGATCTTGTCACAACTGTTGCACACATGAGATTGGATCAGTAGATCGCCTAGTGTCTCCCTGGTACAACCCCTCGGCATGCAATCTGGCCCCCGTGGTTTTCCTTCTTCAAATTTAATTCTGGAGGTGTGTCCATGCGAACACGTTCGTGTTTCTTGGCGCTTATGGCGCTGATCCTTTCCGTCCCGTCTATCGGTGCTGCGAATACAGTCTACATCGGTGACCCAACGACCGGTGGTGTGAAGTATCACCTCACCTACGATATGGACAATCTTGGTTCCGCATCGGCCAGTACCGGTGAGGCACTCACCGTCCAAGGTGCCGCCGGCGCGCATACGGACAGCGGCGATAACGGACTCGTCGACACGATTGCGTCAAAATCGTTTCATGATGTCGGCAGTCTTGGTGGGTCCTCTGCCTCCCCCATTTACCCTGGTACCTACGGATGGAGCCACACTTCTCGCTGGAGCGTGATCGACCTAAACGGTCTATACGATGGGGGCTATAGGAACGTGCGACTCAGCGTCACGCTCGAGGATTTTAATGGAACAGGACTCATTCCTGGGTTCGCGCTCTGGCAGGGCAAGGAAGACTTGGGGAACTATTCCTCCCGCTATGTAAACGGCATCGATTCCACCAACTGGGATCAGTGGAACGGCGGCGGCCTCTGTGCGCCTGCCGGAACCTGCTCTTATTTCCCCACATTAGCTCAGGCTGGGCTAGCCGGCAATGTGTGGGCGACCGCCGACAACCAAACCAATCCCACCGGAACGGCGACGGTCACACTTCATACCATCCTGACCGCAGGAGACAATAACTACTTTACCTTCGTCATGGGCGGCAATGCCCCCCTGTCCAGCACTGGTGCTGCAAGAGACTTCAAGGCAACAGTCTCGGTGGCTCCTTCTCCTTTACCAGTGCCGGCCGCCGTCTACTTGTTCGGTAGCGGATTGATCGGGCTCGCCGGACTCGCGCGTCGCCGAATGAAGGCCTAGCCACGCAGCCGTTCAGCTGGAACTGGACCTGATCCCCCGTCGCCGAATGGCGACGGGGGACGCGACCAATCCCACTCAAAGATCATGAGAACCCTAAAGGCGTTTGTCCATCACTCTCTTCGTATCCGATCGCATTCTTCGCGCTTAGTAACCCGCCTTCCTGCTTCCCCCCCGTTTCGCATATCACACCCGCTCCGCTAAGTTATCCTGTCATATCTGTAGTATCCATGAGGATCGATCAGTAGACCAAGGGTTCCTACTCTAGTACTAACTCTTGTTAGGAGGACCGGTCCTTAACCACCACTTCACCAAAATATCCAAGGAGTGTTTGTTATGAAGCATTTCGTCATAAGCAAGCGGGTTGCCTGCTTGACCGCCGCAGCCCTGGGCTTGTGGCTCGGCGCCGCCCCTTCCCAGGCCGCCACGATCGTTACAAACCCGGGCTATGCGCCGGGCATCGGCTATGAGTGGGGCGTGACGATGAGTCAAAACGACAGCGCCACGATAGACACCGGAGGCGTCGGCGCCAAGAGCTGGGCCGAACCAGGCAATCCGGTCGGCGGGAAAGGTTGGACCCATACCTCGGATTGGGTAGCGCTGGATCTCAGTAGCCTGACTGAGAACACCCTGCTGACCGTCACCCATTCACGAGGTACGACCGGCAATCTTTTCCCCGCCTTTAGCATTTATCAAGGGTGGGAGCAAGTCGGCCCTGAAACCCATCAGTTCAACAATGTCGCCAATACCAGCTGGGCCGCAAACCTCTCCTATCTCAATCATGAGGCCAACGCCGGAGGACCCAATGGCACCGACAACGGGACGGGAACCACGTCGGTCTCGCAGTCGTATAGTCTCGCACCAGGCCTCTACTCGATTGCGCTCGGAGGCAACCCGTCGTTCGACCTTGGACAAACCGGCACGCATGCCTTCGTGGCGACGCTCACGACTGCTCCGGTACCGGTCCCGGCCGCCGTCTACTTGTTCGGCAGCGGTCTCATCGGCCTCGCCGGACTTGCACGCCGCCGCATGAAGGCCTAACCCCTCAGTACCGCTGCTGGCCCATGCAGCAATGTACAAGTTTGTCCCCCGTTGCCGAACGGCGACGGGGGACGACTAAACCTAAACGGAAAGAGTGCGAGGTGTTCACAATGACCCAGCGAACAATGGTATGGATGTTGATCGGGCTCTTCACGTCGGTCGCCGCCATAGGCCCGGCACAGGCGAATACGCTTGTGGTGGACGGGACGATCTTCAAGCAAACCGGCGGCACCACTTTCGATACCTGGGACATCAATATCCCAACAGGCGGAAATTTTATCGTCGATGTGCTCGCCTATGAAGCCTCCCAGAGCAATGTCACCACAGCCGGATATTTCACATCCGATCTGAACGGCGACGGGGAACTCACCTGGCTGGACCCCGACACCTATTTCTACCAGAACACCGGTTCACCCCTGGTGGCGGCTGACGCCTTGGTGCGCGCGGACGACATCAACAACAATACACCCGTCTACCAGAACGGGCTCACGGCGTTGACGAGCCCAGTGACGGTGACGAGTCTGACACAAGCCGAAGGCGAGACGGACGGGTCCATCCACTTCCGACGCGATCCGGCCTACAGTGTGACCGCCACGCCAGGCAACTATCGCTTCCTGATGGCGGATTTTCGATTGGACTCGGCTGAGGCGGCGGGCGGCATCAATACTAACGACAACTTCAGCCCACCGACCGGATTCGTCGGAGGCATCACCGATCATGCGGACTACCGCATCACGTTCCGCTCCGACACGCTGCATTTTGCACTCGACGGCAACACCATCACGGTCTCACCCGTGCCGGTTCCCGCCGCCGTCTATTTGTTCGGCAGTGGACTCATCGGGCTGGTCGGCTTGGCGCGGCGACGCCTCGCTGCATAGCCTTGCTGTCCGTCAATGATGAAACGGGCTGGACGGAGGATCTGAACCGATCCCTTCGTTCAGTTCGTTTTCTTTTACAGCACGAAGCACGTGCGAAGAGAGTCTATCTGGTCTTGCCGGTCTTTCTTGTACCGGCACTCCTCGGACCGAGCTGGCCAAACAGACCAGACAGCCTACATCAGCCGCACCAACCTTCCGCCGATCTCGCTCGCGCCATGTGAGTCCCGTCTATCGCACCCGTTTCATTTATCTCGCCTGTCCCACCCGTCTCGCTCCTCCTGCATGAATCTTTTCGTCACATCTGTAGCAAGGGTTGGTTGGGATCGGTAGCTCAGCGACTCTTACTTTGATAGTGGTGCCCTGTAGGAGGGCTGACTCTCACAACTTTGTCTCTTTTCACAATCCGCATTAACCAAGGAGTGTCTGTATGAATCCTGTTATAACAAGAAAACAGTCCCTAGGTTTGATCGCCGCCGCAGTGGGACTGTGGTTGGCCGGTGTGGCTCCGTCGCACGCCTCAACCGTCACTGCCGGGGACACTGGGGATCCCGCCGGCCGCGGCATCGCCTACAACTGGACCGTCAATATGAGCGGCAATGACACCACCGCCGGATCAACCCCCAACTATGCCGGCACTATTGGTTCGCTCAGTTGGAACGATCCGATCAATGCGGGCGATCCCATCGGCACGGGCTGGACGCACACGTCAAATTGGACCGCGTTGACGCTGACGGAAGCGGCCGACCTCACCATCACGCTCGCGGCGAACGGCAGCTCGTTGGTTCCTGCATTCTCACTCTATGCAGGCCATCAACAAACCGACAATGGCGGAAACTTTGGATGGCACGTCTATAACAATGCCGGAAATTTTGACTGGAGTACGGCAGACCCCACGTACGACTCCAGCTCGTTGAACTATATCGGTAACGCGACAGCCTCCGGCACTGACTCCTCGATTACCAAGACCTTCTCGCTCGGCCCAGGGTTGTACAGCCTGGTCTTCGGCGGCAATCCTCCTGCAGGAACTGCCGGTGCGCCGGTGGCCTATCAGGCCACACTGTCCACGGTGCCGGTCCCGGCCGCAGTCTATTTGTTCGGCAGCGGCCTGATCGGCCTTGCCGGACTTGCCCGACGCAAGTTCTCCGCCTAAGTGTTACGGAGCGGAGAGTCGTTCAGGTCAGTCTGGATGGCTCTCCGCTCTCTGCATTGAGCGACACTCTAGCGCTAGCAGTCTGCTGAAAAACTCAATCATGTGTGCTTCGACAAGCTCAGCACGAACGGGAAACCCTGATAGTTTCAATGCTCTTCTCGCTCATCCTGAGGCTCTCGAAGGATGAGCAGAGGGTTTTTCAGCAGACTGCTAGACTCCTCCAACGCTAGAAATACTGTAACCTGACCTCAAGGGCTCGCTGCCCCTTGAAACAACAAACGGCCAAGATGGCCAGGAGCACTCATATGAGCTTTTTTTTACACCGAACAATGGCTTTCCCGATAGCGGTACTAGTGTTGCTGAGTGCAACAGCCTCCCAGGCGGCGCTCATCGTGCCAGCAGGCAACAGCCTGGTGGTAAACGACACCGACCTCGATGTCGCTTGGACGCAGGATGCCAACCTGTTCCGGACGCAGGCCGCCGCCGATCCCAACCTGGTCACGTCCATCATAAACGTCACACCGAGTGTGACCGATGGTTTAGGCACACACACTATGGTAGCCGGCGACTTCACCACTAGTACGGGCGCCATGAACTGGTGGGGTGCCAATGCCTGGGTGAATTACCTGAACAGCATCAGCTATGCGGGCGAGACCGATTGGCGCTTGCCGATCATAGGCCCGGTCAATGGGAGCACCCTCAATCCTAATGTGTCGTTTGATGGCACCACCGACCGAGGATTCAACAGTGCAGCCGTCAACGGGACGGCCAGCGAACTGGCACATCTGTTCTATCACGAGCTGGGCAACCTGGCTCAGTTCAACACCGCCGGCGTGGCACAGACGGGTTTCGGCGTGACCAACGCCGGGCCGTTTGCAAATTTGGGAAATAGTGGCTACTGGTCCGGTACCGAGGCCGGTGCGGAGTATGCGCAGGGTGCAACCTTCGCCTGGATCTTCGGAACCGCTAATGGTGGCCAGGGCGCCGGTCCCAAGATTAACCAGGACGGACTTTTCCCGTACTTCGGCTGGGCGGTGAGCCCGGGACAAGTGGCTCCCGTGCCAGTCCCAGCTGCCGTCTATTTGTTCGGCAGCGGCTTGATCGGCCTCGCCGGACTTGCACGTCGACGGATGAAAGCCTAACAGGCTGCGGAAAAACTCATGTTGACCTCTGTAGCCGTCTCGGATATCGGGGGCCGAGACGACGCTGAACAGCCATACAGGATGCGCAAAAAGGCC
>NIUT01000224.1 GCA_002254365.1 Nitrospira sp. UW-LDO-01 | reverse complement strand
CGTTTGCGTGGCTCGACAAATGCCGCCGACTCTGGAAAAACTGCGAGCGCAAGCTCGCCACCAGCCTCAATATGATCGTCCGTGCGTTCCTCGTCATCTGCCTGAATAGATTATAAACAAGCTCTTAGCAGGATGACTTAAGATGCTGCACGTTGCACCGACGCCGCAAGTATGCTAGCTACTCACCATGCTGCATATTTCCTCGACTCTGGCGATTTCTGATCACGAGATCGAACTCCATGCCGTGCGATCGCAAGGCGCCGGAGGACAGAACGTCAACAAGGTGTCCACCGCCATCCATCTTCGGTTTGATATTCGCGCATCATCCTTACCCGCCTTCTATAAGGCTGCCCTGTTGAACCTGCCCGATCACCGAATCTCAGCCGACGGGGTGATCACGATTAAGGCGCAGCAATATCGGACCCAGGAACAGAATCGTGAGGATGCGCTCACCCGCCTACAGATGTTACTTCAACAAGCGGCGATCCCACGCAAGAAGCGAAAACCAACGAAACCTACGAAGGGTGCCCGCGAACGGCGGATTGATGCCAAGAAACGGCAAGGACGCTTAAAGGCACTCCGAAGAGCGGTTGACTGATCCTATTGGCACAACGTTCAGCTCGTTTTTGTTTGGTTGTGGACGGCTAGGAACGAGGGTGTTTGACCTTGATCGCGTTGGCCGTGGCCTGCTCCAGGAGCGTTTGCGCCTGTGGTATGAATTCCCTTTGGTGATGTTGCTGAGCGAGGGCCAGCGCGTCGGATGCCAAGACCATGGCATCGTTATGTTGACCACGCTGACACCAGACCCTGGCCAGCGCCAGCCTGGCATTGATAGCTTTTGGAGCATGTTTGACGACATGCTGTAAGAGTTGCTCCCCTTTTTCTACATCTCCTCCCAAGAGACTAGGCAACCTCACCAAGAGTGTCCCCTTCGCAGAAAGAGCTTCAACGTGAGCCGGATTGATCTCGAGGGCTCGATCGAGTTCGTGCATCATGCGGCGGAGCCCGAAGACCGACGTGAGCGATTCGCCGTCGAGACGGAGCAATTCTCCGAGATTACAGAATAATGCGAAGTGAGCATCAGCGCTTCCTTCCTCTGCCGCTACCGCCTGCTCACCTAACCGCTGGCCCTGCTGAAAATGGGCCAAGCGTGTGTCTCGATCGTTCGCCAGTCGCCCTTGATTGCATTGCTCTAGCGCCTGTTTTGGCAGTGCTCCCTCTGAGAGTTGACCCATAGTTGTCAGGGGGAGCAGCGATGCTCCACCGGCGATAAGACCGATAAGCCCCTTCGACAAAATCTTCATACAATGTGATCCCTGTGATGTACTGCCCCGCCAGGGAAACGGATGTGAGAGAAGCAAGCGCAATGCCACTGGGCTATCGCCTATGGCATCTTTAACTCATTGATAACATAAACTTCAACATCCGCAATGCTTCACGGCTTGAACAGAAACGAGCCGTTTATGGAGGGGTTATGGCTCTTCCTCGCTCATACGGAGACCGGAGCGCCCTTTATGCTTTGTCGGTCCTTAGAGTCAGAGCATCAAGATCGTCACTGGGCTACTCACTCGGAGCGACCATCCCAAGAATATTGAATCCTCCGTCCACATAAATCACTTCACCGCTGATTCCTCGGCCTAGTGAGCTCACCAAGAACAACGCTGTATCCCCGACATCACCCTGTTCGGTTGGCCGCCGGAGGGGAGACACTTCCTTGTGATGATCGACCATCTTTGTAATACCCGAGACGCCCCGAGCTGCCAATGTCTTGATCGGGCCGGCGGAGATCGCATTAACCCGGATATTCAGGGGCCCAAGATCGTAGGCCAGATAGCGAACGGCTGATTCGAGAGCGGCTTTGGCGACACCCATGACATTGTAGTGGGGCACGACCCGCTCGCTGCCAAGATAGGTCAATGTCACAATGGATCCCCCGGCGGTCATCAACGGCAAGGCGGCTCGTGCAACGGCAATCAGAGAATACGCACTGATGTCGAGCGCCATCGCGAACCCCTGCCGACTGGTGTTGATAAATTGCCCGGTCAGCTCTTCGCGTGGTGCGAAGGCAAGCGAGTGGACAAGAAAATCGATTTGGCCGAACTCTTTTTGAACCTGCTGCATCAGAGCCGTAATCTCATTGTCATTACTCACATCACAGGGAAAGGCCTTGGCGCCCGGCAACGTAGCCGTCAGCTCTTCGACATTCTGTTTCAAGCGCTCATTTTGATAGTTAAAGAATAGTTGGGCCCCTTGTCCGGCAGTAGATTGGGCAATGGCCCAGGCGATGCTGTGTTTATTGGCCACACCGATGATGAGTCCTTTTTTCCCTGTGAGTAGCATGGGCACCGTTCTCCTTCCCGCTTATGGGCGTTGTTCAGCAATTCAAGCCGTGAGGCGCTTGGTACAATCCTTCACCGATCGACCGGTTCGGCCATTTCGGCCGGAGCCTGTCCAGGGTGATCCCCTGTGTTCCTAGTATATGTGAACGGCGAAACATAGCATGATTCATCCTGCAGTGTGAATGTGGTCCATGAGCGTGCGGTAAGGAACGGCTTGTCATCGCGACAATAGAGTCCGTCTTGCTACAGGAAGGGAAGGAATATGGCTTCACGGTAGATGGCTTTGGGGAGCACGCTGATTGTAAAGGGAGATTGCTCCAGCATCTTCGGAGATGGGAAAATGGACGAGCGGGGGGAGAGCTACCAGGTCATGCCTCTACAGCTCATCGGCGCTCCGCCTTGATATAAACAGCCTGTAACCCCACGATAGTTTTAGCATCACGAATGGTCCCATCCTCAATTTTCGTGATCGCTTCTGGAAGCGGCATCTCGATCACATCCAACACTTCATCGCGATCCAGTTGCTGTCGTCCCTTCGTGAGGCCGGTTGCCCGGTAGACATGAATCACTTCATCGGCGAATCCCGGAGCCGTGAAGATACTGGAGAGCAGCTCAAAGGTGGAGGCTCGATAGCCGACTTCCTCTTCAAGTTCTCGTGCGGCGCACTGTATTGGCTCCTCGCCTGGGGCGAGCTTTCCGGCAGGAATTTCGTAAATGAATCCGCCGGCGGCATGACGGAACTGCCGGATCAACACGACCGTACCATCGGCTTTGATGGGTACCACTGCAGCAGCCCCAGGATGGCGAATCGTTTCAAGATCAGCCGTGACGCCGTTCGGCAGCTGCACGGTGTCCACATTGAGCGTGATGACTTTTCCCGTGTAAATATTCCGTGTCATGGGCAAGGCGCTTATGGCCTATGGCTTATAGCACGAATGACGGCAATTGCAGTCGAGACCATCCCCGCTATTGCTATTCGCCATGCGCTATACGCTCTTCGTCCTCTTATAGAACGGTGGCTTGACCACCTGGACAGGAACCGCTTTCCCTCGGATGTCGATCAGCATCCTTGTCCCCGGTTCAGCGTAGGGAGGCGACACATAGCCCAAACCAATCCCTTTTTGTAGGAATGGTGACAGATTGCCACTCGTCACTTCGCCGATAGGCTGAGTCTGTGAACCGGTGGAAAGAATGGTAAAGCCATGGCGTGGGACAGCCTTTTCAAGCAATTCAAACCCCACCAATCGGCGCGCCGGTCCCTGCGTCCGTTGAGACAACAGCGCGGCGCGACCGACGAACTCCCCCTTATCAAAATTGACGACCCAGTCAGCACCTGCTTCGAGCGGACTGACCTCTTCGCTGATGTCGTTTCCGTACAAGAGATAGCCCATATCCAGTCTGAGTAAATCACGCGCGCCTAACCCTGCCGGCTTGAGGCCTCGTGGTTGACCGACTTTCATCAGCTGCTCCCATGCCGATTCAGCAAGGTGAGCAGGAAGGTAAAGTTCATACCCCAATTCCCCCGTGTACCCGGTTCGTGAAACAACGACTGTACCGCCAAATGCGGTTATCTCCAGGCACTGTCGAACCTTGAGGTCCACAACCTCGCCAACGCCGGCGCCGATCAAGATGTCCCGCGAGATGGGGCCTTGTACGGCAATCTGTGCCAACTCTGTTGAACGATCCCTGACTTTGCACCCCTGTACATTGGCGACTTTTTCCAAGAGCCAGGCCACGATCTTCTCACGATTCGAGGCGTTGACACAGACCAGAAACTCGTACGGCTTGACATGATAGATAAAGATGTCGTCCTGGATGCCGCCATTGGGCTTGCAGACCATCGAATACTGCGAGGAGCGGACTGAAACCTTGGAGACATCGTTGGTGGTGACATACTGGAGAAACCCGACGGAGCCCGGACCGGATACGCTAATCCGGCCCATGTGACTCACGTCAAAAAGACCGGCCTTACCGCGGACGGTATGATACTCATCCACCACGCCGCTATACTGAATGGGCATCTCCCATCCCGCGAAGTCGACAAGCTTGGCGCCGGCGGCGCGATGTTGTGCAACAAGAGGGGTCTGTTTCATAATAGTCAGTCCAAAGCCACGAGGTCCGTCGCGTCACAGGATTCTCAAACCCAGGACGTGATGATGTTCTGACCTGATACACCGAACAGTGTTCAACGGATTCCAAGGAGCTCAACATCAAACACTAATGTGGCATTGGGTGGAATCACTCCACCGGCACCACGTGAGCCGTAGCCTAAATCGGATGGGATAGTGAGCTTGCGCTTGCCTCCTACTTTCATCCCCTGAACCCCTTCATCCCAACCCTTGATGACGCGCCCGGCACCAAGCGGAAATGAGAAGGGCTGCCCGCGATCGACGGAGCTATCAAACTTTTTCCCGTTTTCAAGCCAGCCGGTGTAGTGTACGTTCGCTGTTTTACCTACAACGGCCACCTCTCCCGTGCCAACCACTTGATCAACATATTTCAGCCCCGAAGGCGTTGTGACTTCCTGATTATTCTCGGCCATGGAACCTCCTACTCCCAATGATAACGTCAACACGACCATCGCCATGAGTGATGAAAGATAGGGTGATTTCATACGATGTCCTCCTCACACTGTATGGCATGGTCGGCCCAGCTGGGTCAACCCAGCTGGGCTATCAATCTCGTTCTGCGAATAGTGCCAGACTCGCGGTGTACCCGTGGAGAAAGTTTCGGCCACCGACCGGCCCGATTTCTCCCTGCGCAAAGAACCCGGCGAGCGGAATCGATCCTAACCGTGCCAATGCTGTCCCTGCGTCATGGTTGGGTGTTCCGAAGAGTCCTTGACCGCGTCCGCAGCAACTGAACATGAGGGCGCCGAGCGGAGGATGCCGATGACGCGCATGATCAGCCTCAAGCAGCGAGTTGAACTCGTCGCTGGCCGACGCGGCATCACGCAGCTGGAACTGCACCGTTTGGCCCTCTTGCACCATTTCGCCGATCGCCACGGCACCTGTGGTCCGGTCGGCACCGAGTAGATTGCGGATGAGAAAGTCTCCGCGCTCGAACCGGTTTCGTTGTTCGTCGATGACGATGCCGAGATGCAGCGCGCGATTGGCCTTCTGCTTGGCACCATCCGGTAACGAGTCAAAGGCCTCTTGCAGCCGATCTAACGCCGGCTCGCCTCCGAGTTCATGAATCAGATTCCGTTCGGCCTTGGTCACCACAAACCGTTCACCGATCATACGACAGCCCTGCGAGATCACCGAGCGAATATCGATGGCTCCGGAGAGACGCACGCCCACAAGCCCCCCGTCAAAGACCTGATCGTTGAGCACGAGCCGATTCATCCCCACCTCTTGTCCGCCACCGGCAAGGCCACCAATCGCCATGGCACCAGGGTATCGATCGTCCAAGATCCCCAAGATATCTTGAATGGGTGTGGTGAAAGGATCGGCAACGAGGAGAAAGGTCCCATCGTCGATGCCCGGATCAGGCCATCCCGTGAGGTGGAATTGATCTTGCGTCGGAGAAAAGGAGGAGTGTACCGGATGAAGGTCAACATCAGGAAGCACCGCCGCCCAGACGGTGATCGCCGGCATGGTCTCCAGTTCCTCTGCACCGGCAATCACACCTTCGCCACTGCAGCCGAGGAGTAGTTTGGGACGAAGCGTTCCGGTCAACACCGTTACGAGCCGATCGAGTCCCTCTACATGGTGAGCGGAGAAGAAGACACAAGCAAGATCAATGGGAGTTCCGGCCAACTGAGCACGAATCCCTGCGGCGACCTCTAATGCGGCCGCGTCTGTCTCGACCTGTCTTGAGAGCGCGACGGCAAACTGCATGGAAGAGCCTCACGGTGTAGAGCAGAATGGAAACAGGATCTGTGAATTGCTGGCACGGCCCCGGAACGGTCCAGACGTCAGACCCCGGGATCCATCCGTTGGGCTCGGACTTGCGCGAGCTTTTTATAGTAGCGCCAGAGATACGAATGGTAGTCGTCGACTTGCGCAAGCAGGTAGTGGAGTTCCGTCGGATCCTCAGTCTCCAGCGCATGAATCATCCGCGCTTTCAGAAACTCCGCGAAGGCTTCTGTCTTTTGCACCGCCGTCAGGAGTTGTAACCCGCCGCCGATTTGGTAGTCGCCCATTGAGCTCGTCTCCTTCATTCACAGCTGATCGGAAGAATAGCCAGGAGGATCTCGCAAATGCAAGCACGGTGATGCAGAACTATCTTTAACCAGTCAGGATGCTGACTAACGCTGAATCGGCTGTAAGATTTCCTTCAGGCGGGTGAGGTCGAGCGCTTCAATCCGCCGCCCATCACGGCCCGTGACCGACGTCGCCATAGTGAGGGCGTTGAGGATCGCTTCTTCCGTAGCCTCGACCGTGGCGGTGATGAGTGGATTGATATGACTGTCGGCAAGATGCGTGAGGTTGTAGGTGGGTTCTTTCGGATAATGGGGAATCACATTCGAGGTGGAAAAGGCCAGCATGAAGTCGCCGCTGCTGTGACGCGCCGTAGAGCCCGTGCGAGCTAGGCCGAGTGCGGCACGCTTGGCCAGTCTCGTCAACTGTCGGCTATCGAGGGGTGCATCGGTGGCAATGATCACAATAATGGACCCTTCGCTCTGACCGGGTGAGAGCGCCTGAGACTGTTGTTGTCCCTGAGGTGGAGGGTCATAGAGTTTCCCCACTGGCACACCACCGATGCTGAGTTCCGGTCTGCGGCCATGGTTGGCATTGACCAGTATGCCGACTTGGTAACCCCCATCTTTATCCGGCAATATTCTTGACGACGTGCCGATACCTCCCTTGAATCCATACGAGACCATGCCTGTACCGGCTCCGACCGTGCCTTCTGTCACTGGGCCTCTGCTGGCGCCATCTAATGCGGTCATCACATCCTGTTCAGACACATGGCGGCCTTGGATGTCGTTCAACCGTCCGTCGTCACATTCCGCCACGACCGGCGTGAGCGTGTCGTCTTCGATACCGATGGCTGGATACTGCTTGATCATCCAGCTCATGACTCCGTTCTCAACACGGGGAATATTCAACGTGTTTGTGAGGGCGATGGGGTATTCGAGAAAGCCTGACTCCGCTACCCACGAGAGGCCCGTCATTTCTCCGGTACCGTTGAGGACGAAGAATCCAGCCGGCACTTTCTTATGCCACACGTCGTCACGCGGAATGACGACAGTGACGCCTGTGCGCACAGGCCCCTGCCCCGGAATCAATTTTCCTTCCCCAGAGATGAGTGTGGTGTGTCCGACCCTTACTCCCGCCACATCGGTGATGGCATTGAGTGGACCAGGCCGATACTGCCCGATCACGACGCCCATGTCCCGAATCCGTTGGCGTGGTTGGTCAGGTTCAGCCGCCGAGACGGAGAGGCAACCGGCAAGTAGTGCGGCGATCCAGGACAACAGCATTACCCGTGCCGCGTGCTTAGAACTATATTTCATGCGTGCTCCCTTGGTGCGGGATCCGCACATCAATCTTCGGATGGTCTGTCTGGATTGCCGCCCCCAGCGAAAGGGCCTGCTTCTCTTCGCCATGGACGATGAAGATGGTACTCGGCGGTGGATCGATCGCTCGCACATAGGCGAGCAGATCATTGCGATCAGCATGGGCGGAGAGGCCGTTGAACTTCACGATTTGCGCACGGCGTTTTGTCGGAATCCCAAAGATTGGCACCACGTCCCACCCCTCGACCAGTTTGCGCCCGAGGGTATGTTCTGCTTGAAAGCCGACAAAGACGATGACGTTCGCCTCGTCCTGAATGGCATGTTTGAGATGGTGGATGACCCGTCCCCCCTCGCACATACCGGAGGAGGAAATGATGACGCAGGGACCGCGCATGGCATTGAGACGCTTACTCTCTTCCGGAGAGGAGACGAAGTGGATGTAGCGGGAGGCAAAAACATCCCCGCCCGAGGAAAAGGTCTTCATGGTTTCCTCGTCATAGCACTCCGGGTGACGTTTGAAGACTTCCGTGGCCTTGTCCGCCAACGGTGAATCGATATAGATGGGAATCGGTTCGACCCGGCCTTCTCCGACCAGCTCTTTGATCCTCATAACCAGTTCCTGCGTGCGCCCCACGGCAAATGCCGGCACGATGATTTTGCTCTTGTGTTCACGCGCATGGGCGATCAGGTTCTGCGCCTTCTTCTTCATCTCTTCCCCAGCCTGTTCGTGCAACCGGTCACCATAAGTGGATTCCAGGATCAGGACATCGCAGGGAGGCGGTGGCTCGGGATCTCGCAGGATCGGCATGTGAGATCGCCCTAAGTCCCCGCTGAACAGGATCGTCGTGCTATTGCCGCGAGCGGTGTATTTCACACGAACAGCGGCGGATCCCAGGATGTGGCCTGCGTCGTGAAAGGAGGCCGTCAGGCGAGGCGCAATTTTCAGCTGGTCTCCATATCGGCTGCCCTCAAACCGCTTCAGGATTTTTCGCACATCATCGCCGTCATAGAGCGCCTGTACACACGTTTTTCCCCGTCGCTTTTCCTGCTTATTCACATAGCGACAGTCGTTCTCTTGCACGCGAGCCGAATCTTCGAGCATGATCCCGGCAAGGTCGGCAGAGGCTCTGGTGAGGTAAACCTTCCCCGAAAATCCCTTTCTCGGCAACACAGGTAACGCCCCGGAGTGGTCGATGTGGGCATGCGACAGAAGGATCGCCCCCAACGACTTCGGATCGAACCCGAATTCTCGGTTTCGCCGAAACGCTTCTTCTCGCCGTCCCTGAAACAGGCCGCAGTCGAGCAGGACTCGAAACCCTGGCACTTCTAACAGATGTCGGCTTCCTGTCACTGAACGAGCTGCGCCGTAGAATGAGAGTTTCATGTAGGGGGTACTCCATTGTGGCGTGCGATCAAGTCCCAGGCTTCCTGAGCCGTTTCCGTATAGTGAAAGAGATCCAGGTCCGTCTGTGAAATCAGTCCGTACTCAACAAGCAACTGCCAATTGATCAGTCTCTCCCAGAAGTCCCGCCCGACAAGGATCACGATGACCTTGTCCGTCTTACCCGTTTGGAGCAGGGTCAGTGTTTCAAACAGTTCATCGAGAGTGCCGAATCCTCCGGGAAACGCGACGAGGGCCTTGGCACGGATGAGAAAATGCATTTTCCTGATCGCAAAATAGCGAAATTGAAAACTGAGTCGAGGGGTAATGTAGGGATTTGGGTACTGCTCGTGCGGCAACGTAATGTTGAGTCCTATCGACTTGGCATTCACATCTGCCGCGCCACGGTTGGCTGCTTCCATAATGCCGGGACCACCGCCCGTCACTACGACATAGTCACAATGCCCATCGACCTGGCAGGTCGACGAGACCAGCCGCGCGAAGTCTCTGGCCACGTCATAGTATTTCGCAAGCTCACGTTGACGTTTCGCGATGGCCAGTTGTTGTTGGAGCGTCCGATCTGCAGGAGCCCTAGCAGCTTTCTCTTCCGCCTGCCGCAGCGTCTGTGTAGCAGCCGCCGGCTCGTGCAGCCTGGCGCTCCCGAATACGACGATGGTGGACTTGATCTGTTCTTCTTTTTGGATGAGTTCGGGCTTCAGCAGTTCGAGCCCGATTCGAATGGGACGTAACTCATCTCGTTGAAGAAACTCTGTATCTTTGTCGGCTGGGATATAGGACGAAGAGGGGTTGTCATGCGTGGAGCACGGAGCGGGATCTGTGGTTTCCTGACTCATGGTTTATCATTATAGCGAGTCTACCGCCGCTAGTGCCACGTAGTAATTCACGGGGGACTGAGAGTCCTGATTACTGAAATGGATAGGGATGGAAAGGCGGTCTGATGAGGTGCCGCTGAAACTCTTGATGTAACACGACCCACCGGGAGTCGCACAAGATTTGGAACGCGTCAACGCCAAGTCCCGTGCGGGAAAAGATCAAATCAGGATCGACCGGGGTCCAAGGCTTTGCCAACCAACCAAAATTGACCCGTGAGTATTTCACATCGAAGAATCGGTATGTAGCCACAACCCCTGTATCAGAATCGATGATGGAGTCGGGCGCCCCAAGTTTGGCGACCACCTCGGACAAGGTGGTCTTGCCAGGTACAATGAAGGTGACATCTTCCGGACCAAGGGAAGTATTGAACGATACACGAATCACGTTACAACCCAGCAAGGCCAGACAGACCAGGGCCCCCAGTACAAGCGGGGCCATTCGACTGATGATACTTCTCATTTCACTCCCCAAACGGCCAGAATCGGAAGGCTAGTGCCTCCGTGCGTTTCGATGCGATCACATCTTCGACGATCCCATCACGATTGAGGATCACGAAGAGGTCGTCACTTTTAATGGAAAGACGCGAAAAGTTGAGAATGATCAACAGGAGGCTCCCGGCCTTAGCATCGTATCGATAGTACTGAAAGACGTCTCGACCATTGAGTGGGAGCAGCCGATCTGGAGCGCCCAACAGGCGAAGAACCTCATCCTTTGTGGTGATTCCCTTTTGAAGAGCCGCGACGGTGTCTGATTTGATCTCGTCTCCGAGCGTCCCTCTACTGAAAGCGCAGCCTTGTATGAGTATGGTAAGGATCAGCAGAGTATAGATAGATCGAACGCTCTTCATATCGAGTACTCCTTTTCAGGGATTCGGTCGCTGTTGGCCCAGTATGAAATCTTGTTCAAAAACCGTATAGGCAGAGGGACTGAGTCCCACACGTCGATAGACAGTTTGGGCGTGGTGATTCTGGTGTTCAACATAGAGACGAATCCCGCAAACTTCTGGATCTCCCTTGGCTCGGGTGGCAATGTGCTCATGCATGGCTCGATAGACACCACGGCGACGCCACTCCGGTGTAACATAGACGCTCTGAACCCACCAAAAGAGCCCGTTGCGCCAATCACTCCACTCAAAGGTGATCATGAGTTGACCGACAGCGGTGGGAATGGTCTCAACGGGAGTTTCCGCCACAACGTAAAAGCCATACTGAGGATGTGCCAAGAGTGCGAGTGCACCGTCTTGGAGCCGATCGCGATCCAGTCTACGCTGTTCCGTTTCGAGAGCCATGGCCGCATTGAAATCGACAATTGTCTGCACATCGTCCACGGTGGCTGGCCTAATGTCGAACACATTGAGATTCATGATCTTGGGAGGATGGCCGGGGACGGGGTAAGCCATCCGGCCCGTGGTCTGTAAAATCCAGCTGAGAATTCCATCTTCATGGCCTCCTCGAAGGGTAGATTAATTGGTTTGAGGGCGATGTCCGGAATAAACGCCAAATACCCGGTAAATGGATGAATGGCAGTCGGAACAAATACCATCACAAGTGTATGGGATCGGTCCACTTGAAGGGCCGGGGGGGCTGTACCCATGACAAATCCTAAGGCCCAACATCCATCACGTGGAAATGGAAACGCGACGACCCGGCTCTGCCCAAATCTGGAGCGAAAATTGACGAGATCCGTCATGCCTTTTAACGTGAGGTAAATACTTTGCACGAGCGGGATCTGTTCAATCCGACGTTCCACTCTTTCGAACAAGCCGCGAGAGATCATATGATCGCCGATGACTCCGACGAGAATGAGCAGAAGCACTAAGAGCAGGAGGCCAAGACCAGGAAAAGGGTAGACCAGATATCGGCCCACCACACTATCAAGGGCGGTAAAAAGGGTCGACAGGATCAACAGCGTGGCCCAGGCCGGCAGAATGAGAATGAGCCCAGCCACACAGGTTTTCCAGAAGGCTTTCACCATGTTCCGTCCCCGACCACCAGTTTTTGGCAGTCTACCAGATTTTGTCAGTGCTAGAGAGCTCTTGAGACTTCATCGTACTTGGTGGCATGATGCAGGACCGTGCATGTGACAACTGTGGGGAGGATAGAGTCTATGAACATCAATCCGGATCTGCTGGCGATCCTCTGTTGCCCTGAGACAAAACAAAAAGTGACGGCCGCAGACGACTCCGTCATCATTGCGCTGAATACCTCGGTCACTCGAGGTGAATTGAAAAATAAGGGCAACCGACCAGTTACCGAACCCTTTGAGGCGGGGTTAATCCGCGAAGACGGAACGCTTCTGTATCCCATCCGCGATCATATCCCAGTGATGCTGATTGAAGAAGGAATCCCACTGGCGCAGATTCAGTGACGGTCTCTCTACTGGATATTTTACCTCTGGCTTCATACCCTCCCAGATCCTCACCATACCGCCCCCAAAAGGCCTGCTGAAATCATGAAAGGGCTGTCGCCCATGCGGCTTTGCATTCATCACCCCTCCCACTCGCGTGGACTTAGTCTCTGCACACCGCTGCTGTCTAGGAGTCGATCTTACAAAAGATCGAGGGCTGTAACTCATGGCTAAGCCCCTTGCCAAGTGAGCCTTGCTGCAGGATTGCAGGGATCAGGGCGCGACAATGTGAACGGGTTTTTCAGGATTCTCAGTCTTTGACCCGGTAGAGGTCCCACACTGCGCACAAAGATACTCGTAAAGATTTCCGCTGGGAAGGACGAGAAGCAGCCGCTCTCTGGTTGGTGTTGCAACTCGGCAACGGGGACAGTAGAGAAGCGAGGCGTTCAAGGAACCAAACTGATCCTGCTGCCCCGTCTGTGAAGACCGAGGCCGACTTCGTTGAGGCTGGGGACGACCGGTGACCCAGGGCATCCCTGGCTTACGAGGCGTTTGAAACATAGCCCATTTTATTGAGATTCGTGCTGCAGGGTCAAGTTATTACGAGTTCATCCGCACTCTGGCCTAGCTCGCTGACGAGGATCCGTTGGCAAGATGTCAGAGACAAGAGTACAGGACTTAACGGGGCCCCCAGTCAACATCGCTGAGCTGATGCATGCCCCGTTCAGAAGGAACGTTTGTCCTAGGCGGGAGTTTTAGCGGACTCGATCTCAGTCGCAGTAATCAGACTCGAAAGGTAATCCGCGACAAAGTTGAGAGCTTCCTCCCGTCCATCTGCCCTGCGACCCTTTTCCCGCCTTTGAACTGATAATTCGTGTTCTAGATCGGACTTCACTTCGCCCAAGATACGCTGAAGAGAGGATGGCGTGAGGTTAGCGTCCATCTCCTCAAGTTCTTGGCAACGATCAAGAACCCAATTCAGACCCTCAATACGGCCGGCATAGTGCTCCTGCTCCGCAGTATCGATCCGTGCCATTGCAGTGGCAAAAGTTTGTGCCTCATAGATCAGGTTATAAAAGCTGGTGACCGCACGTTGTAGGGATGGATTCATAACACTCCTTTTCCAGTAGATGAGGAGCAATTATACATCAGATTACCAGTACAACAAGGAGAATTTTTGCCCCATTCGAATCTATGCGGTTTCCTCCCACCACGACTGACGTCCGTTCTTGCATGATTTCATGTGATTTCGCTGCATGGAGTGGCTTTTTGTATGATGAACAGGACAAATGCTTATCGTAAGTGTGAATCTGCTCGTCAGGATACTCCTGCAGTATGGACTGATCACATAGTGACTGAGCAATCGAAGAGGATTAAATCGCCGCAATGTTCACGATTGGCTGAGTGCTTGGATTAGGAAGTAGGTGAGTGGTATCGTGCCTAGGTGAAGAGTAGGGATTGAAATTCGTTCATGAAACCGTAATAGAGAGGTGCAAAGTCTTTTAAGCACTCGGGACTGGTCTCCTTCAATTTTTTAAAAAAGAAGATCTGTGCACGAGGGTCTAGCTGCTCCAACAGTTGACTGAGTTCACCCATGGTATAGCTCCCCGATGGGACACTCAGAATATAGTGAACAAGCCGTTCAACGAATTGCTGGGCGACATATTCACTGGTGAGATATCCATCGGGAAGCTGGCCTGTAGCGAGGAGCTCCTTGAAGGGAATAGCTTGAGCTGCAAAGGGGATCACTTCCTGCTGTTCGACGGTCACGCTGAAGTAACTCCGGGGGTTGGAAGGCACGATGATGATCTACAAAAACTTTACTGGAGGTCCGGCATGCCGTCAAGTGTGCAGAAGATTCAGGGAGGGCTGAGTCGAAAGACTGATCCAACAAGGGGAATCAGGCTCTATTTCTGGCGGTGAGATGGCCGTATCAACGAGCTGGACTTGGCATTTGATTGAGAATGATCGTTCATCGGCGGCTTTTCTTAGGAGAAACAGCGCTTGAAAAGTAAGAGGGGCGGAGCCCTTCTTCGGAACTCCACCCCTCGTTCTACCGCTCTCGTGCGTCCCGACTTACAGCCAGGTCACCCGTTCGGCCGGCCGAATGTAGATCGGCTCTTCTACCTGGATCCGGGCCACTTCTTTCCCGGACTTATTGAAGCCCAGGACCGTGTCGTTGTACATCTCAAAGCGCTTGCCGTGAATCTGGGTCTCGAACACTTTCGGCCCAGGGATCACATCGTACCGGAAGACGATCTGCTGACTGGCCCTCCAGAGCTGGAGCACCGCGAGAAGCTCCCGGCTTGGAACCAGGTACTTTTCAATGGCATTGTCCACCCCAGGCCCGAACATCTGGCGGGCGTAGCCGCGCGGGGAATGCCGCGGCGGAATGTAATAGCCGTTGGGCTCCGTCCCCCACTGGGGATACAACGGCAAGGCCACCTGCTCGACGCGGATCGTGTAGTACAGCGGGTGCCACCGATCCTCCGCCCACAGCCCATCCTCTCCGATCCGCATCAAACTCTGCATCCGGATCTTTCCGACACAGGCCGCCATACACCGGGTTTCCATCGGTTCTCCCCCGGTCAACGGATCTTTGCCTTCGATCCGGGGATAGCAGGCGATGCACTTTTCACTGACCCGGGTCGTGCCTCGATACATGGGCTTCTTGTACGGACACTGTTCCACACACTTTTTGTACCCCCGGCATCGATTCTGGTCGATCAAGACGATCCCATCCTCAGGACGCTTATAGATCGCTTTCCGCGGGCAGGCCGCTAAACAGCCCGGATACGTACAGTGATTGCAGATACGCTGTAAGTAGAAGAAGAAGGTCTCATGCTCCGGCAAGCTGCTGCCGGTCATCTTCCAGGGTTCATCCCGTGAGAACCCGGTCTTGTCGATCCCTTCCACTAGCGCGCGCATCGACGTGGCGGTGTCTTCATAGANCGTCCTAGCTGCCAGTTATAGACTTCAGGCATGGTTTCCTCCGTAATTCATCATAGGCTCTTGTCGAACTTCGTCAGCCCTCACCGATTGGGCAAGGGCTGACCGGTACGCCAACAGCATTTAGACCTTAATCTTAATGTGCTCACCCTTCAGCCACTTAATCATGAACTCGTTCTCTTGGCCCGGCGTAAATCCGGTGCGCACCGGTTCCCAGGGACCACGAGCCCCGATTCCGCCGTCCTCCGCCTTGGTGATCCGGATGAGACATTCCTTCGGCACGGTATTGACCGCATGGTGGTCGATTTCAAACCCCCATTTAAACTTGAGTGCGTTCGCACTTTTTCCAGGGAGCGAGTCGGTCTGGTGCATTGGCATGAGCCAGTTTCTGGTAAATGACTGTTGAGCACCATACCGGAAGTTCGACTGGTACCCCGTGTCGATGGCAATGGCCCGTCCATCCGGTCTGGTCTCATGTCCTTTGACCGACTTTGGCGTTGAGACATACGTCGCATGTTTTGCCATGGTCACGTGATACGGATAAGCCGGGTTGTACTTGGCCCGGATCATGAGTCGAGCCACCTTGTAGTACGGATCGCTCGGTTTCCATCCACGATAGGGACGATCCACCGGGTTCCCATCGATATACACATAGTCCCCGTCGTTGATGCCACGATCTTTCGCCGCTTGGGGATTGATGTGCACCTGGTGTTCGCCGACTCCCGGCGTCCGTTTGTCCATGCGATAGGGATCACCGAAGTTCGACTCATAGATCTGCACCCAGTCGTTCACCGACCATTGGCTATGAACTCGGTGACGCGTCTTTGGCGTCACGCAGTAGAACTGATAGCCCTTCTCCCACAATGGGTTTGAATGCCGCACAATTTCATGCCATGACAACTTGATGTTACGAACAGTCTTATCGTCATGGTGCTGTGCCGTGATAGGAATACCATAGTCGTCCGGACGGCAATACGGATTTGTCGTGAAGATCGCGTTCGGGAGGTATGGAGTTGCCTCCGCTCCCTCACGATGGGAGATGAAGTTCTCTCCGTATTCGATCGCTTCCGGTTCGATACGGTAATTCTCATACCGACCGCTGCGGGTCCACATGGGCTTCGACTCGTTGGTTTCCTCCCAGAACGGATGCCGTGGGTAGGTACGGACCATGACCATCCATCCCTTTTCGGACTTCAACATGACGTCTGCGGAGTAGCCGTAGAAGGTGCTGGATGCATCGAGCATGCGCTGTGCATAGACGTCCACGCGGTTGGCGTAGACCATGGCGAAGTAGTCCTTCATACGCTTGTCGCCGGTCATCTCGGACAGTTTTGCCGCAACCCCGGCAAAGGTATCGAGGTCGTTCCGAGTGTCATACAACGGCCTGATCCCGCCCTTCCAGATCTGGACCCACGGATTGGACACCGTGACGGTCATTTCCGGATAGGTGAACTCCATCCAAGAGTTACAGGCAAAGGCGATATCGTTGTGGTTGACGTCGGACGTCATCTCGATATCCTGCGTGATCAGGGTCTCGAGGTTCGGGTCGACGTTGCGAACCATGTCGTAGTGGTGCTTGGCGTTGTTGAGCACGTTGACGTTCACGACCCAGCGGAATTTACTCGGAGTCGGCATGTGGGTTTTCCCGGTGAACACCTTTCGTCCATACTTTGGCGTATTGACGATCAAAGCCGTATCACCGTGGTTCCAATATCCAACTTCCTCACCATAATAGTAGGACCTGGTCTTGATTTCCTTACCGTGGGCGTTCGGATCCAACGTGATGTTGAATGGATCTTCCCCCGTATGCACGGAGAGACCGGCTCCCGACCATGGCGTCGCAGTCCATGTCCCAGCTTTATAGTTACCGGCCCATGTATGTTGCCCAGTCCCGAACTTGCCGACGTTGCCGGTTATGATAAGTACCATGGCAGCGGCACGACCATTCGGCGTCATATGGAAATAGTGCGTTACGCCTTCTCCGTTGTGAATCGCGGCCGGCTTGATCGTGCCCGAGTCGCGCGCCCAACGCACAATGAGGTCCTTCGGAGTTCGGCAGATTTGATGCGTGGTATCCAAATCGTAGTCTTGGAAATGCACCAGGTACATCTGCCAGACCGGCATCGCGTCAACTTCACGACCGTTTAGCAACTTGACCCGGTAGGTTCCGTTGAGGGCTGCATCGATTCCGCTATTGATATAGTGCCATCCAACCTGTTCACGATGGAGCGGGACTGCCTGCTTCTTGCTCAAATCCCACACCATCATGCCGCCAAGCCGTTCGACATCTTGCGGCTTCAGGGCTTGAATCCGACCTGAATAGCTCTTAGAGAAATCCGGGAACTTATAATCAGCTACGACGTCCCGAGGATCCAGGTACTGAAGAGTATCCGTTCGCACCAAGATAGGTGCATCGGTAAACTGCTTCAGGAAGTCAACGTCGTGCATATTTTCGTCGATGATGATTTTCATGGCTCCCATGAAGAGAGCGCCATCGGACTGTGGACGGAGAGGCATCCAGTAGTCGGCTCGATAGGCCGTGGGATTGTATTCCGGCGTGATGACAACCACGCGCGCACCACGCTCAATACACTCCAGCTTCCAGTGAGCTTCCGGCATCTTATTTTCAACGAAGTTCTTCCCCCAGCTGGTATTCAGCTTGGAAAAGCGCATGTCCGCGAGATCGATATCCGACCCCTGAACGCCGGACCAGAACGGCTGTGATGGGTTCTGATCTCCATGCCAGGTGTAATTCGACCAGTAGCGACCACCCTGCGCTTGCTCCGGACTGACTTTCCGAATCCAGGTGTCCAACAGCGCATTGATACCGCCGTTCATACGGGTGTTGCCCATTTTACCGATGATACCGAGAACAGGCATACCGGCACGATGCTTAAAGCACCGCGTACCGGCCCCCTTCATCATTTCGATCATCTCAGGCGCATAGCCCTGCTCGCGCAATCTTCTAGCTCCAGCCTCGCCGGAGTAGCGTGTCGCAATAATGATCATGGCCTTTGCCGCATAGGTAAACGCTGTGTCCCAGGAGACACGGAGCATATCGTCCAAAAAACGGCTGTCGAATTTATACTTGCGCTTGGTGTCAGGCGTCAGCTCGGGCGATCCATCGTCCATCCATTGCTTCCAGCCTTTTCGCATGAGCGGGCCCTTGAGTCGGTAAGGTCCGTATACACGGCGATGGAACGTAAAACCCTTCAAGCACATGCGCGGGTTATGCGCGAAGGTCCCACGGTTCCCATAGAGATCTTCATAGGTTTGATGGTCATAGTTCTGCTCGACACGCATGACGACGCCGTTTCGGACAAAGGCCCGAACGCGACAGGCATGGGTGTCGTTGGGAGAGCAGACCCACGTAAAGGATGAATCATAACGATATTGGTCGTGGTAAACACGCTCCCATGATCGGTCCGGATAATCACCCAGTGGATTCCCGACCTCGATCACCGGTTGGAGCGCCGTCAATGCCAGGACCTTGTCCGCCACGGCTGCGGCTGCAACCGTACCGACAGAGACCTTTAGAAATTGTCGACGTGACAAGAACATTGTGAA
>NIUT01000223.1 GCA_002254365.1 Nitrospira sp. UW-LDO-01 | reverse complement strand
TGGATGTCACGAGAAGGAGCGTCGTTGAATTCCTGGGGGCAAAGAGTTCGGGCCTCGATCGCATCGATGAGAAAGTCGTCGCGCTTGTGCAACGAGTCTTCCCGATGCAGTTTGCTCGGAGCCTGGATCGAGCGCAGATTGTCATGTGCAGTCCCATCACCTATTCACGCGCGGGTAGCCTTATGATTCGATTCCCATTGTTTCTGATGCTGATGCTATTCGGGTGGGTGACGATGGTTCAGATTCACCCAGCTTACCCTGAACCCTATTTCCCCATGGACGATGCCCAGGTCCTCGAGCGACTCAGTTTCAAGGGATCTGATCCAGTCGCTCGGGAGCTTGCCATATTACGTACGAATGTACGGCAACATCCTCGCAACCTTGAGTCCGCTGCAAAACTGGCCGCTCGCTACATCGATCAAGGCCGATCAGAAGGCGATCCCCGGTTCATTGGACAAGCACAGGCCGTTCTCAGTCCCTGGTGGAACGAGGCGACTCCACCACCGGAGACACTCCTGTTACGTGCCACAATCAGGCAGAACGCCCATGAGTTTGCCAAAGCCTTGGCCGATCTCGATCAGGTGTTGACCATAGAACCGACCAACGCCCAGGCTTGGCTGACCAAAGCGGCGATCCTTCAAGTCCAGGCCCGCTACGACGAGGCACGTCGAGCCTGCCAGCGCCTCGCGCGGTTAGCTGCGGCTCATGTGCTACTTGGTTGTTTGAGTGATATTGCAGCTGTCACAGGCCAATCAAAGAAAGCCCGAGAGCTGCTTCAACCGATGCTTGCGGATCAAAAACTCATCGGTCGCGAGCGGATCTGGATTACAACAATCCTGGCAGAGACAAGCGCACGCATTGGAGCGATACGAGACGCCGAGCAGTATTTCGCAGAGGCCTTCACGGTAGGCATGAAGGATCAGTATTTATTGAGCGCCTATGCGGATTTTCTGCTGGATCAAGGCCGTCATCGAGATGTCGTCTCACTGCTCCGCGCGGAGACAAGAACCGATGGACTCCTGCTCCGCCTCGCGCTTGCGGAGCAGGCGCTGGATATACCCTCATCCAAGCACCATATCACTGAGCTTGCAGCCCGCTTCGCCGCCAGTCGTGACCGGGGCACTTCGGTTCATGTCCGAGAAGAAGCGCGGTTCACGCTAGCCTTGCTCAAAGATGCTAAGCAGGCACTGCCTTTGGCCCAGGCTAATTGGAATGTGCAGCGTGAACCAGCCGACGCCAGAATCCTGCTCGAAAGTGCACTAGCTGCCGAGAACCGAGTGGCAGCCCAACCGGTGATTGGATGGCTGAAGACGAACCACGTGGAAGACTTTCATCTGCAGCAACTCGCGCAACAGATTCAGGAGGCACCATTCTAATGCCCGTCTTGATGGTCATCACCATACTGCTCGTGAGTGTTCCTGCATGGGCTCACAAGCCCAGCGATAGTTATCTCACGCTAGTAGTTCAGCACGATCACGTTGAGGGACAGTGGGACATTGCCCTCCGCGACCTCGACAATGCGATTGGATTAGATAGTGATGGAGAGGGACAGATTACGTGGAGAGAAGTCCGAAGCAAGCATGACGAAATCAGCGCGTACGCCACCTCTCGCCTTACGCTATCCACTGATACCGGAACATGCTCAACTGAGATTCTGGAACAACTCATCGACTCTCACACGGATGGAGCCTATTCGGTTCTGCGGTTTCGTGCCGATTGTGGCCAGGCAATCCAACGGCTCCATGCGGATTACCGACTGCTCTTTGATATCGATGCACAACACAAGGGGCTCTTACGCCTGGCACAAGGCAGACAAACTAGTACCGCCATCTTCAGCCAAGAAACTCCGCTCCAAACATTTTCGATCGCCGAACGATCACGCTGGGATGAAAGCCGCCAATTCATTCACGAAGGCATCTGGCATATCTGGCTGGGATTCGACCATGTCCTGTTCTTACTTGCCCTGTTACTGCCGGCAGTCCTGGTCCGAGCGGAAGGCACGTGGCAAGCAGCTGGCGATTTTTCGTCGGTCTTGTGGAACGTTGTCAGTATTGTCACGGCCTTTACCGTGGCCCATTCACTCACACTCAGTCTAGCCGCCCTTGATGTCGTTCGCCTGCCATCCCGATTGGTGGAATCGACCATCGCCGCCTCGGTGGTGCTTGCGGGGCTTGGGAATTTGTACCCAATGATGACAAGCCGTCGCTGGATGGTAGCGTTCGGATTCGGTCTGATTCACGGGTTCGGCTTCGCTGCCGTGCTCACTGATCTCGGACTGCCACAAGATTCCCTGCTACTGAGCCTGGTCAGTTTCAACATCGGGGTGGAAATCGGCCAACTCGCCATCGTTGTCTCTTTCTTACCGCTGGCCTATCTGCTCCGCCGCTCCTGGTCATACCCGCGATTGGTCCTCACCGGCGGCTCACTGGCTGTAATCGCCATCGCGCTCATCTGGTTCACTGAACGGGCATTCGAGCTTCAACTGTTTCCTGTGTAGCGGATTAATGACGATTCGCACTTATCAGGAACAGCTGGGTAGGCAATATTCAAAGAATTTCACCAACGAGGAGAAGTCGCCTTGATCGGCGTCCCGCATGGCGGCGACGTACTGCGCTCGGATTTGATGGCCTTCAGACATCAGGTGGGTTTGGGGCCATTCCGGCAAGGGATGTCGACGGGAATGAAAGAAGATATCGGTGATCAATCGTGCATGTCTTCCATTCCCATTTCTGAAGGGATGAATCTTCGTCAGCCGATTCTGAAGCCGTGCGGCGACTTCTAAAATCGGCATCGTTGACGTTGCAGAGTCCCAGTGGAGAAAATCATCGCATAACAAGCGAACCTGTTCCGGTATGTGGCGCCAGTCCATACCGATATTGAGGTTTTCCGTCCTGTAGTTCCCGGCCCAATCCCATATTGCTCCCAACATGTCTTGATGGACTGCGCGGATGCACTTATCGGTGAGCCATCGTGCGCCCTGTTTCTTCCTGCGGGCTTCAAAGATGTATTTGTCATAGGCCAAACTAATGGCCTGTGCTTCGGCCACATTTCGTTCCGCTCTTGTCGTGAGCTGAACAAGAATGAGCCCTGAGATGTCATCACCCGAAGTTTCCCCCTCGGGCTGTGTTTCGTCCGCTATAGTCATCGAGTGGGTAGTCGTTTACGAGGACTGCGGAGGAGATCGTCGGTACGTTTTTCAAGAAGCTGCCTGAATGTGTCTTTGTCAGGAGCTTGGTCTTCAAGTGCCATGGTTCCCATCGTCTGTTTCAGTCGTGTGAGGGCCACAGCTCGGGCACGATCTCTGACGAGTTCTTCCAGAGGCTTGTGCAGTAGAGGTTCGAGGTTGAGCTCACAGCCTAAGCCTTCATAAATTCGGCGGAGTGTCCCTACTTGAGGATCAACTTTTCCAGACTCAATCGCGGCGAGGTTCGGCTGCGTAATATGGGCGCGGCGAGCGAGTTCAGCCTGTGTCATTCGTAGCCGACTTCGGAGCAAGCGTATCCAGTCTCCCGCGATGAGTTTGCTTTTGTTTCTAGATGACCGCACTGTTAGCCCTGATAGCGTGATGTCATCAAGCACAGTTATGAATTTGTGTCTCATGGAAATAATTATACTATTTACAATATCAATAAATACATAAATATATCGTTTACAGTATTAATATGCAATTTAATTTATTGCTTTCAGTATTATATTTAAATAGCTATATGATTTAACAGCACTAATTAATATTAGCTCGGCAGGGTTTACCAATAGAGGCCAGAAAAAAATAGTCCGATTAAGGACCTAAGTCACAATAACCGTCTGTCCGCTTTGGGTCCTACCCAAGATTGGTCCTCACCGGCGGCTCACTGGCTGTGATTGCCATCGCGCTTCTCTGGTTCGCCGAACGGGCGTTCGATCTTCAGCTATTCTCGATATGACAGACGCTCACATGAGAAACCCTGTGAGGCTAAATGCACCCTCCATTGATCCAATCCTGCGTGAACAGCCACAACCGAAACCGCCTACACGAAAAAGGCCTCTCCTGGGGGTCGCAATTCCAGCTCGAAGGTCCAGGCACCGGGCTTCTGTCTGGTCAACGCCCAATAGGTCTCAGCCATGTCCTCCGGATTCAGCAACGGTTCGCTGGTTCCAACAGCCAGCTCGGCTCTCACGGCAGCCGTATCGATTACCCCATCCACAAGGATGTGTGCGACATGGATGCCCTGCGGCCACAACTCCCGCGCGAGGGAATCGGCCAACCCACGGACGGCGAACTTAGCACTACTAAAGGCAGGCGCACCGTTCCGCCCCCGGATGGACGACGTGGCCCCTGTAAATAAGATGCTTCCGCCACGGCGAGCAAGCATATCCGGCACAACCTGTTTACAACAGAGAAAGGCTGCCAGAGCACATCGTTCCCAGGTCGACCTGAATCCCTCCGCCGTCAACTCGTTGAACCCACCCCACACTCCGCTGCCCACATGATTGATCAGGATGGAGACAGGCCCAAGCTCG
>NIUT01000222.1 GCA_002254365.1 Nitrospira sp. UW-LDO-01 | reverse complement strand
ATGGAACGAATCAACGAAAGTTTTCTCGAGTTTATCAATAAGATTCCCTTCTATGGTGTGGCGGTATTGTGTGCAGACGATGACCGCCTCGCGTCGCTCTTTCCTCACGTCCTCAAGCGCTATTACACGTATGGACTCCGTGAACGGGACGGAGTGGCGCCAGATTTTCTCGCGACGGACATCGTCCTCAAGCAATGGGGAGCCGACTTCCGTGCGCATTTTCGAGGGAAGAACCTCGGTCCGTTTCGGTTGACGGTGCCTGGGATTCACAATGTTTCGAACGCACTCGTGGCCATTGCGATTGGGATGGAGCTGGATGTTCCGGTCGATTTGATTCGTAAAGGTTTGGCAGCGTTTACCGGGGTCGAACGCCGATTCCATTTGCGGGGCGAAGCGGGTGGGATCATGGTGGTTGATGACTATGGGCACCATCCTACGGAGGTCAAAGCGACGCTGGCTGCGGCAAAACAGGGCTGGGATCGTCGATTGGTCGTCCTCTTTCAACCTCATCGATATAGTCGGACGCGAGATTGTCTCGGAGAGTTCGCCCATGCGTTTGATCAGGCCGATGTCCTGTTTATGACGGACATCTATGCGGCTGGAGAACAACCGCTACCGGGGGTGACCGGGGCCGCGCTTGCGGAGACGGTAAAGACGGCAGGGCACCCTGCGGTCACCTTCATCGAACGTAAGGAGACCCTTCCGGACCAGGTCTTGTCACATCTTCGGGCAGGGGATCTCGTATTGACCTTGGGAGCGGGGGACATTTGGAAAGCGGGCACCGGAATTCTTGCACGGCTCGAGTCTACGTGATGATTCATGAAACGTTTATCTCACAAGTATGGGACGGCGGCGCAACGCACGAGGCTACAGCGAAAGGTTCAGTCCGCCGTGGTCGGTATTCGGGGAATGGTTCGCTTCAACGCGCCGTTGAGTGAATACACTTCCTTTCGGATCGGTGGTCCGGCCGATGTGCTCGTGGAGCCAGCAGATGTGGAAGATGTCATTCGGTTGGTCAAACAAACGCATGAACAGAAGCTTCCAATCTTTGTGTTGGGAGGAACCAATCTCCTGGTTCGAGACAAGGGTATTCGGGGTGTGGTGGTCAGTTTGGCAAAACTCCGTGCGATCAAGGAGGAATCAGGGGCTGTTCTCTATGCCGAGGGCGGTGTCGGTATGCCGACGTTGATTGGCCATGCCATTCGTCGCTCGTTGGCGGGATTGGAATGGGCTGCTGGGATTCCTGGGACGGTAGCGGGGTGCGTCGTCATGAATGCTGGAACGAAACTCGGCGAGATGAAGGATTCCGTCAAAGCCGTTCGAGTTGTGCTCGCAAACGGGGAGGTTCTGGACTGTCCATCGGAATCGATCTCATTCGGGTATCGGCAGGCAGCCTTGCCGGTGGGAATCGTGGTCGGAGTATGGCTCCAATTGAGGCCGGGAGTACGGGCCGACATTGAGAAGGTCGTAAAGGATTATTTGCGCTACCGGCGAGAGACTCAGCCACTGACGCTCCCGAGTGCTGGGTGTGTGTTCAAGAATCCGGCTAATGATTCAGCGGGACGGGTTGTTGAGGCGGCAGGGCTCAAGGGTGTCTCGGTCGGCGATGCCTGTGTTTCCACAAAGCATGCCAACTTTATCGTGAACCAGGGGCGGGCGAGTGCCACCGATGTGCTCGCTCTTATCAAAAAGGTTCGTGCCCAGGTTGCTCGGAAGACCGGGGTGAAGTTGGAGCTGGAACTGAAATTGGTGGGTCAAGCTTAACCTATGGACTCCTGGTATCTATGGGTAGAATGACGGATAGACGCATCGCGGTCCTAATGGGAGGTCGATCTTCCGAACGGGAGATTTCCCTGAAGACCGGCCAAGCGGTTTATCAGGCACTATTCCGTCGCGGATATGATGTCGTGGCCATTGATGTCGGTGATCGACTGTATCAAGACTTGAAAGAGCAGGACGTTGCCATCGCCTTTCTCTCGCTTCATGGGCTGGGGGGCGAAGACGGCTTAGTCCAGGGGTTTCTTGAGACCATCGGGATTCCATACACAGGGTCAGGCGTTCGGGCTAGTGCTGTGGGGATGCACAAAGTGATGACAAAGACATTGTTGGCCGCACATGGCATCCCGGTGCCTTCTGGAACGGTCATCCGTGATGGAGAGAGGCCTTCGCTGGCGAAGGTTCTGAAGGAGTGCAAGCTTCAGTTACCGATTGTCGTCAAGCCGGTCTCGCAAGGCTCTACGATCGGCGTCACCATTGTGCGTCGCGCCGCTCAGTGGAAGGAGGCACTGGCACAGGCTCTTCGCTATGACTCTGAAGCAATGGTGGAGGGCTACATTCCTGGACATGAAGCGACCGTGTCGATTCTTGGCACAGCCATGGACAAGGCAGACATACTTCCGGCCATAGAGGTTGTGGCCCCGGAAGGGTTTTATGATTTTTCGGCCAAATACCAAAAGGGTAAGACCCAGTATCTCTGTCCCGCTCCGCTTCCAGCCAAAGTGCTTCAGAAAATAGGGGAGTTGGCCTACCGCAGCTACAAAGTCCTTGGCTGTGAGGGGGCTGCACGCGTGGACTTTCGCATCACGCCGCGAGGCCTGCCCTATGTATTGGAAATCAACACAGTTCCTGGCATGACCGCAACGAGTCTACTGCCGATGGCTGCCGCACAGGCCGGCATCGGGTACGAGGACTTGGTTGAGCGGATCTTACGGTCTGCACTGGACCGTGCCGCTCGATGTGCTCAGTGTGCCCAATTAGGGCCTGTATCATGAGAGTCTCATTTAGAAAACGACGAGCTGAGCCTGCCGTCCCGCGCCTGAATCGTTGGAAGGACCAATCAGGGGAGAGGGCAGTGATGCAAGGCGGGCGGATACGGACGGCCAAGCGAAAGGTCGCGGTGCGTCTCGGTGTGCTTGTGACGGGTCTGGCGATTCTGGGGTGGCTGATCACGACCGCCGTGACGTACTCCAGCCGCATAGTCCGTGACTTGCTTGAGATCCACACGATCACTGTTGAAGGTGTGCATCATCTTGACAAGCAGAAGGTGATCGAGCTGGCTCAGGTCAGACAAGGGATGTCGCTTTATCAGGTCATGCCCACCACCGTCGAAGAGCAGATTGAGGCACACCCCTGGATCAAGGAGGCTCAAGTTTCGCGAGTCCCATTCCATGAGTTGAAGATCGCGGTGATCGAGCGAAAGCCTGCCGCGATCGTCCGGTCGGCATCACAGAACTTTCTGAGTGATGAAGAGGGGCATGTCCTGACCAAGCTGGGGCAGGCTGATGATGATACGTTTCCGCTGGTAACGGGAGTTGATCTCGACGGGTTGCTGAAGGGGACCGATGTAGTGCGACGCTCAATCATGTCTGGCATCGAACTCGCAAGAGTCATTGGACACACCTTCGATGGGAGGTTGCGGGTACAGGCTGAAAACCAAACAAATCTTGTGGCGCTCATCCAGGGCGTTCGATTTCGATTTGGAGAGGAGTCGGTTGAGGAGCAATGGGAGCGGTTCCAACGCGTCAAACCAACGTTGAAATCACTAAATTTTGACGGCGTGGGGCGCGGGGTCAGTGAAGTGGATCTCCGGTACGATAATCGAATTATCGTACGGGAAGGCGGAGGGTGATTGCGGTGCCGAAGCGAGATCAAATTCTAGTCGGACTCGACATCGGGACAACGAAGATCTGCGCGATCGTCGCAGAGATGACCGATGCGGGAGGTCTCAGCATTATCGGCCTCGGCATGAGTCCCTCACGCGGCTTGCGTAAAGGAGTCGTTGTCGACATTGAAAGCACCGTTGAATCCATCAAGAAGGCCGTCGAAGAAGCAGAGCTGATGGCGGCTGTTCAGATCAACTCTGTGTACACCGGCATCGCCGGCAGCCACATCTCGGCCGAAAACTGCAAGGGTGTCGTGGCGTTGAAACGAGCGGAGGTGACTCGAGAAGATATCCACCGAGCCATTGAAAGTGCCCGTACGCTCGCGGTGATCCCGCAAGAGCGGAGGATCCTCCACGTGTTACCTCGGGAATTCATGGTGGATGGCCAGGAAGGGGTGCGGGAGCCGTTGGGCCTATCCGGAAATCGGCTGGAAGTCAACGTGCACGTCATCACCGGAGCGGTGACCTCAGCGCAGAATATCGTGAAGAGTGTCAATCGGGCTGGGCTTGACGTGGTCGACATCATCCTTCAGCCGCTGGCATCCAGTGAAGCGGTGCTGAGCCAAGAGGAACGTGAACTCGGCGTGGTGATGGTGGATTTGGGGGGAGGGACGACGGACCTGGCCATTTTTTTGGATGGGAGCATCCGTCACTCGGCAGTTCTTCCGATTGGTGGACAGAATTTGACGAAGGATCTGGCCATTGGTCTCTTGACGTCGCAAACCGAGGCTGAAAGGATCAAAACTCAACATGGGATCGCAAGAACCGAGTTGGTCATTGGTCATCAAGTCGTTCAGGTACCTTCGGTAGGAGACCGTCCACCTCGAACATTTTCTAGACGGGATATTGCGGAGATCTTGGAGCCTCGTGTCGACGAGATGTTC
>NIUT01000221.1 GCA_002254365.1 Nitrospira sp. UW-LDO-01 | reverse complement strand
CCACCGGCAAATTTTCGGGCGCCTAAATATAGGACCAAGACCGATATGGATCTGTATCTTGGGATCAAACGGGGAGTGCTCTTTAGCCCGATGCACGGATGGGCGGATCGGTTATCCGATCAGGAAATTCGGGATGTGTTGAACTATATTCGGACGTTCGCGCCATTCAACCCTCTCGGCTAACTGTGCATCATTTCTGCCGACGACGTTCAACGTTACGCAGCGTGGCGGAGTCGTCGTGAGATTTTGTCTGTGGGGGTGGTATTCCGACTGATTCCTTTAGTAAGCTGTGGTCGTTGTGCCGTGATGAGCTTCGTCCGGCACAGCGCGTTGACATAGATGAACCATGTGCTATCCAGGGAGGGTCGACCATGACGACTCGTAACGATGAGGATTCAGGACTGGCGGTAGCGTTGGCATTTCTCGGCGGCGCCATGATGGGGATCATGACCGGATTTCTTCTGGCTCCGAGGTCCGGCGAGGATACCCGGCGAGAAATCAAAGGGTATGCAAGAAAGACGGAGGACGAGGTGATCGAGAAAGCCAAAGAGGCGCGGGCGGCGCTTGATGAAGTGATTAATCGGGGCAGACAATTTGTCGATGAGCGCCGGGCTGATGTAGAAGCGGCTTTGCAAGCAGGCAAAGACGCGATACGGGAGCGGAGAGAGCGATAAGACTCTCGAGTCTGCCGGTGTGTGATAGCGAACTGAAGGTACTTGTGTGGGTATGACGGGGGAATCAATGAGCGAGCAGAACACGATCACGGCATTGTACGCGGAGGATCATGACCGGCTGGATGAATTGTTCAAGACCTTTCAGACATCGAAACGTTCGGACTTTGCCAAGGCGAAGGACGCATTCAAGGAATTCAAAGTTGGGCTCCAACGGCATATCGTCTGGGAAGAGGAGCTGCTGTTTCCAATGTGGGAAGAGAAAACCGGGATGATCGAGGATGGGCCGACACCGGTGATGCGATTTGAGCACGAGCAGATCAAACAGCTGCTTGATGCGATTCATCGGAAAGTGGAGAGCCAGGATCTCACGAGTGATCAAGAGGAGCAGGCTTTGCTCAACCTCTTGGGCTCTCACAATAGAAAAGAAGAGAAGGCGCTCTATCCTGCCATTGATAACGTCACCAATGCAGACGAGCGCGACACGATCTTTGCCACCATGAAGACAATTCCGGAAGACCGGTACAATGCCTGCTGCAGTGGGCACTGATTGATTAGATGAGCTCCGTTTCTCTGGCTGGGCACGGTGCACGCATACACCAAGCAACCCACTGGATGAGACAGGCCGGAAAGACCAAATGAACAAGAAAGTTTGGTTGACCGTATGCGGTATCCTGCTTGCGGGTTGGTTGGGAGTAGAGACAGTATTCGTAACCCATGAGGTGTGGGCCGAAGCTCCAACCAGTCCACCGAGCGGGAAGTTAAAAGGAAATATCCTGCGAGGGCGAGACATCTTCAACGGCAAGGGTGTGTGCTACTACTGTCATGGGATCGATGGGTACTTGTATCGGACACCACGAGTAGAAGCGGACACCGCTAAGCTTATCGCCAAGCTGAATCCGCCTCCCTCGGATTTGCGCAACCCCGACGTATTACATTTGAAAACCAACCAGGAACGGGCTCGGGCCATCCGAGAAGGCCATCCCGGCACCGGCATGTTCCCCGACACCTCAATGACCGATCAAGACCTTGCCGATATGTTGCTCTACCTCGCACTTATCAGAAAAGATCCCCATCCGGAACAGTAGGGATCAGAGCTTGCAAGAAACTGTCACTTGATGATGAGTTGCTCATTTGAGCAAAACATGATGAGAGTACATTACGATTTCCTCAAAATGAAAGGGCGCAAGAATCCGTATATCAAGAATCTGAAACAGCCAGTCACAATGAGACTCGACCACGATACGGTTGCCTATTTCAAATCCATTGCGAAAGAAATGGGAATCCCGTATCAGAGCCTGATCAATCTTTACCTTCGAGACTGTGCAATGAATCAGCGCAAACTCAGCATGAAATGGGCGTCATGAAGAGATCGGCCATGCGCAAGAAACTATTGCCACCTATCCATCCGGCAGAAATCTTGCGGGAAGATTTTATGAAGCCGCTGAATTTATCCGCTAATGCTCTTGCTCAACGGCTTGGCGTGACGACTGCGCGGGTCAACGAGATTGCGAACAAACGTCGTGGTATCAGTGCAGATACAGCCTTACGGCTAGCACGGTGCTTTTCCACCACACCCGAATTCTGGATGAACCTGCAGCAGCGATATGAGTTGGAAGCTGCACGCCGGACAGTTGGCACGGCGGTGGAACGCAAAGTGGTGGCATTCGACTTGGCTGGGTAGAGCGTCTTTCTTACAGTGCGTGGCAACTGGGACAGGTTCAGCCGGGAGATGCTGATCACGCTAGAGGCGAGGGTTGGACGGAAAGTGTGGGTCGAGTCTGCAGCATGATGGCTGGATGCTATGAAGGTATCGTGAGTAAGACTGGAGCTTCCGGGTTTAGCATGGGTACAGATCAAGCCCGCCGCAGTGGAAGTAGATCGCCGTTTTGAAGTGCTCGATATTGCGGAAGCCGCAGGCCATGCTCTTGATCGTTTGAATCTGGCTGTTGAGTCCTTCGCTCATCGCGTTGGTGACCGGATGCTGGTAGTAGGTCAGGATGTTGTCAATGTGTCGACGAATCGTCTCGGCCGCCTTGCGAATCGGTTCCAGCCGGCTGTGCGTGGCCCAGAAGTACCACCGCTTCCAGAACTTCCAGCCTGATGCCGGATAGCGGTAGTGCCACAGACGACGCAATGCCTCTTTGATGGCCCACGCCCGCCCGACTTTCAACTCCTGGCGTCTCAGCATCTCAAGCTCGTCACGCCGCCGCTCTGGCACGTTCTCCCGGCTGTAGAGCCACAAGTATTTACTGCCCTTGAGCGTCTCGTCGCCCACCGCCAACAGCGCTCGATGCTCCTGCTTGCGCACCGTGTCCACCGCGTTGCCAACATGCCCCATGACATGGAAGCGGTCGAAGACAATCTTGTCGTCCGCCTCGGGCACCTGCGCCCGTGTCGCCTGGATGTAGGGCTCCCACATGTCCATGGCCACCGCCTTCTCGTCGACGCCGATCCGGCGCACGACCCGCGCCTGCTTGCGTGCGCGACCACGCATAACCGCCCGTTGCAGCACCCCCCACGCTTCATCCCAGCTGATCCGCAAGATCCGCGTGGCCCCGCTGACGTCGCATTGACGCAGCACGTCGATGGCCAGACGCTCGAACAGCAGTGTGAACCGCGACCGCGGCTCCGCCCACGGCACCAGGACCTGTACGACGCCATGTTCGTTGCAGGCAACGCGGAGAATTCTCGCATGCAGGTATGTCTGGAACTGGCAACTATCCAAGTGTGTCAAGACCGAAGTTGGTTGTCCACAAATCACCGATCTGAGATGTCCGCTTTTCACCGATGAGATTGTCCAGTCGGTCGGGTCAGATTGCCACATCCGTCGTGCCCTCCCCGAGTTCGGCGACCGGTCGGCGGCCGAAGAGCCCAGCCTTTCTCTTTTCCCGAAGCCGGTAACTCTCGCCCTTGATGTTGAGTGTTGTCGCATGATGCAGGAGCCGATCCAAGATCGCCGTGGCCAGGACTGGATCATTGAAGACCTCACCCCAGTCCGCGAAGCTCTTGTTGCTGGTCACAATCAAACTCCCACGTTCATAGCGGCGGACCAGCAATCGGAAGAATAGACTGGCCTCCTCCCGCGAGAGTGGCAGATAGCCCAGCTCATCGAGAATCAGGAGACGGGGATACGTCAGTTGCTGCAGCATGCGCTCCAGCCGATTCTCCTGCCGGGCTCGGATCAGCCGACTCATCAGCGTCTCCAACGTCAGAAACAGCACGGATGAACCGGCCTCGACGGTTTTGATGCCCAGGGCAATCGCCAGATGCGTCTTGCCCACACCCGGTGGGCCGAGCAGGACAACATTCTCCGCACGCTCGACGAAGCTGAGTCCCGCCAGTTCCCGCATGACCTTACGATCAAGGGAGGGCTGGCACTCGAAGTCGAACTGCTCCAGGGTTTTGAGCCATGGAAACCTGGCCATCCGCAGCCGGAGGTCGATCCCCCGTTGCTGACGCCCGCGCCACTCTGCTTCGAGGGCTCGAGCCAGAAACCCTTGGTAATTCAAATCGCTTTTGGCCGCCTGCTCACAGACGCCATCGAGTTGGGTGAGCAGGTGGTCTAACTTCAGCCGTTCGAGGAGAACGCTGAGTTCCATCATGCCCCCACCTCCTCGTAGACCGCCAACGGCCGCTGCTCTACCGCCAGCGTCTGGGCCCACAGGGCGGCGTGGTGAGATGGAACCGTGACCCAGCCAGGTGCTCCGGGCACCACGCAATGGGTGGCCACGAGGTGCTCGTCGTGATAGACAGCCAACTCGTTTGCCAGCGTCAGTCGGATCTGGACCGTTTGACCCGCCAAGTCAGCCGGGACGCTATACCGGCGGCCACGGACCTCGATGTAGGCATCCCAGCTGACCTGCCGGATTTCTCGGTAGGCCGTATCGTAGCGTGTGGCTGGCAAGGGGCGTAAGGCCGGTGCCTCGCGGGCGAACCGCTCAGCCACGAGCTCCTGCACGGTCCCATGTCGCCGTTGGTCGGCCTCCTCCCGCAACCACTGCTCGGCAAGTTGATTGAGATGCGCCCAGCTCTCAAAGGCACGATACCGGACAAAGAAGTGGTGCTTGATGTAGCCGACCATCCGCTCATCTTTGCCCTTGGTTTGTGCTCGGGCAGGCTGGCAGGCGCGCGGGACAAACCCATAGTGGCCCGCCAGATCCACAAACCGGGGATGGAAGCGAGCCGGGCCACCTCGTGGATGAGCGAGCACCGCCGCTTTCTGGTTGTCCACCAACACTTCGGCGGGGACGCCTGCAAACCACTCAACGCTGCGGATCAGTCCGTCATAGGTGTGCTCGGCGTCCTCACGGTCCGTGCACCAGAAGTGGAATCGCCGCGAGAAGCCCAGCGTGTTCACAATGAAGTGGACAGTGGTTTCGGCCCCGGCAATCTGCGTCCGCTGTTCGGCCCAATCGCTCTGCAGTTGGTGGCCGGGCGCCGTTTCAAAGCGCACCGTCGCCCGACGCACCCGCAGGGCGCGTTTCGGTCGGATGTAGTCCCGCAGAATCGAGAGTCGCCCCGTGTACCCCTTGGCCTGGAGCTCCCGAAAGATCACCACCGCATTCCAGACGTTCTCCGCTAACAGCCGGTCGATGTCGGCTCGATAGGGATCCAGCCGACTGCCCCGGCGGCTCGGTCGCGGGGCTGGCGCCCCGCCGCGGGCCAGTGCGCGCCGCACGGTTCGAGGATGCACGCCCACCTGTGTCGCAATGTCACAGAGATAGAGCCCACGTTGAGCCAATGCCTGAATCATCATGAAGTCCTCCTTTCGCAGCATCCGTCCCTCCTCCGTCGTGATGAGCGGTGAAGAGACATTGTGACTCGGTGTTCAGAGAACTTCTCAGTTCGGTGATTGTAGGACTTATAGCATCGGCGCTGACAAAGTGCCGCCAGGTCCGTTCCTCAGCATGGTCATAGAGCGGCAACGTCTCCGCGCAGTGCGGACACGTCCATGTCGCGTCCTCCGGGTGTTCGGCCCATACGTCCACGCGTTGCCCGGCCACCTCCAGGTTCACCCGGCTCACGGTCCACGGCGACTCCAGGCCCAGCAGATATTGATAGAGTGCGGTGTCTTGCATGGCGCCCTCCTTGTAAGGTCACCATGCTACCCCTTCACTCTACCCACGGGAAACCCAGAAGCGCCGAAAAAGTTGTTCGAATCCATGAGAACCTCTGCAATCAATAGAGCTGCGGGGATGTTCTTAAGTCCCAGTATTCCGACAGGGAAGGGAAACTATTTAAACAACGAGCCTTTTCAATATCAGTTCTTCACATTCTTAAACCGCAGGCCGTGTGGGTTCAATCCGTATCCTCTCATCCACGATCCAGCAGCCTTGGCCTGGCGGGAGGGCCAAGATCGGAATCAGATCAAGTTGGCTAATCTCGTGAACTTCTTCGATAAGACGGGACTCCTGCAATAAGACTTCCTCAATCGTCCGCACGTCGGCGGCTAGCTAACCACGGCTTCCATTGCACTAACGCGAATCTCGACCTATCAGTGACGACTATTGAGGCCTATTACGGGTACCGTTATAATGGAGCCCGTGATACGTTCGTTCGGAAATCGAGGCACCGAGGCAATATTTGACGGCATCGATTCCGAGATAGCCAGAAAAACCTGTCCCCGCAATCTGTGGAACGTGGCCAGAAGGAAGCTTGACCAGATTAATCGCGTGAAGGATCTTGCTGAGCTTTCGGTTCCACCAGGAAATCGCCTCGAACGATTGCGGGCCGACCGGAACGGGCAGCACAGCATTAGAATCAACGATCAATACCGAGTCTGTTTTCGATGGGAGGCTGGAGATGTCTACGAGGTTGAGATCACGGATTATCACTAAGAGGCCAGGGACCACCGTCTCGCAGGGACGTTCACGAGCCCTTGTCGGACGTCGGCTGCCTCGTCGGCGGCCACCCACACGTCCGGGCGAAATGCTGCTGGAGGAGTTCGTCAAGCCTCTGGGCATAACCCAATCGGAACTGGCGATTCGCCTGGGCATCTCTTTTCCTCGGCTCAATGAAATCATCCGAGGGAAGCGCGCGATCACATCTGATACGGCGCTTCGGTTGGCGCAGGTCCTGGGGATGTCAGCTGACTTCTGGTTGGGGTTACAGGTGGACTGGGACCTCTGGCACGCAATGCAGGGATCGAAGGCAAGCGAAATACACCGCCTTGAGCCCCTTCGCACTTCAGCCTGACCAAGCTTCCAGCACGACACAGTTGGTTGAATTGAGAGTAAAGGGCTGCCCTATCCTATTCGAATCCTTGCATCCACGATACGACAGCCGTGGCCTGGAGGGAGTGCGAAGATCGGATTAAGGTCCAGTTCGCTGATCTCAGGAACTTCCTCGACAAGACGAGACACCCGCAGCAGGGTTTCTTCAAGGGCCTCCAGATCGGCCGATGGATGTCCTCGATAGCCGGTAAGCAAGCGGTAGCCTTTGATTTTCCGGATCATATCGGCCGCATCAAAGTTCGTAAGCGGAGTGATGCGGAACTGCACATCGCCAAGTATCTCGACGTGAATCCCGCCGAGGCCGAAGGCAATCAACGGACCGAATAGGGCATCATCTGTGACTCCGATCATGACCTCCACGCCGCCGGTTACCATCGGCTGCACAAGAACGCCTTCCATGGCGTCGAGTTGACTGCACTCAACGAGTTTTGTTCTGATTGACTCGAATGCTTCTCGAACCGCCTGCTCGTCCTTGAGATTCAGGTGCACCCCGTCGATCTCGGTTTTGTGCACGATCTGATGCGAGGCCAGTTTGACGACGACTGGGTAGGTGACTTGGCTCGCCAAGGCGGCGGCCTCATCAGCTGTCTTCGCCACTCCACCGGCCTGAACCGGAAGCCTCATCGCTCTCAGAACGTGCCGAGTTTCTTCGGTCGTCAACCAGCCGGAGCCGCGTTGCGCTAATGCAGTGGCACAAGTCGTTCGTGCGGCGGCAAGATCGAGGTCGTCGAAGTCGGGAACCATGCCAGCGGGCTGTTGTCGCCACTCCGCATAGGTCGCCGCTTTACTGAGAACCAGGGCCGGAGTCTCCGGCAAGTGGTAGGCGGGGATGGTTTCTTCTTGAAACTGAAACGTACGGTTCCGATCGCCTTCAGCCATCCAGCCGATGAGCACCGGCTTGGTTTTGGCACCCGCGTTCCGACCGCTTTCGATTCCGGTCATGATGCCACGAGCAATATCGGTTGTGTCTGTCACCGTCACAGCCATATAGAGAATGATCAATGCGTCGACCTCATTCGCCGAGAGAAGTGTTTCGATCGCCTTGGCGTACTGATCCGCGGTCGCCGAAGCAATCAAATCGACGGGATTGCTCAGAGCGGCGGCCAACGGGAGAAAGGAAGCAAGCGTTGACTTGGTTGAGGCGGATAATTCCGGAACCACTAATTCGTATTCCTCGCACGCATCAGTACAGAGAACGGCCGGCCCTCCTGCATTCGTAATAATTCCCACCCGCCGGCCTAGTGGGAAGGGTTGATTCGAGAGACCGGCGGCCAGCGCCAACAAGTCTTCGAGCGATTCCGCGCGAATGACACCGGCTTGATGGAACAACGCGTCGACGGCCACATCGCTGGCTGCAAGAGCCGCGGTGTGAGAACTGGCCGCCCGTCGCCCTGATTGTGATCGTCCCGCTTTGACCGCAACGATCGGTTTGCGACGGCTCACGCGCCGCGCGATGCGGGCGAATTTGCGAGGATTGCCGAGGGACTCGACATAGAGCAGGATGACATTCGTGGATGAGTCTTCCTCCCAATACTGCAACAGATCGTTGGTGGACACATCGGCCTTGTTTCCCACACTCACGAAAGACGAGATACCCAAGTGGAACCGCCGTGCGCCGGCAAGAGTCGCAATCCCGATGGCGCCGCTCTGTGACGACATAGCGGCACGACCTCGTGGGGGAAACAGCGTGGTGAAGGTCGCGTTCAATTGTACATCGGGGGCTGTGTTCAAGATCCCAAAGCAATTAGGCCCGACCATGCGCATCCCGTACTGCCGGATCTTTTCAAGAAGCTGTTTCTGGAGTGCCACTCCGGCAGCTCCTACTTCGGCAAAGCCTGCCGTAATGACCACCAATACCCGAACATCTTTACCCGCACACTCATCGACGACGGATAAGACGTCTTGCCGTGGTACGGCGATAACGGCGAGATCGATGGGTTCAGGAATCGCATGAACTGAGTGATAGACCGGGACTCCAGCGATCTCCGAAGCATTTGGATTGACCGGATAGATGGTGCCCTGAAATTCATTGGCTCGAAGTGCATCGAGAAGTCGATAGCCGATACTTTTGGGATCGCGCGAGGCACCGATCAGTGCCACAGAGCGTGGGTGGAAAAACGGTCGGAGCGACGCGGTGGTGGCAAGCCGTTCTCGGACCTCGGCGCGAGTGACGGTCGTTTCCGTGGGAATCAACGACAGTTCCACTTCCATGTCGTCGCCTTCATATGCTTCATGCGATGTAAACCCCGATTCTCGAAACACTTCGCGCATAGCCAGATTGTCTGCGTGAGTGACAGCCCACAGGTGAGAATAATTGTGTCGGATGGCGACGATGGCCAGTCGTTCGAGCAGCAGCGTTCCCAGCCCTTTCCCATGGAAGCCGTCATCCACGGCCATTGCCACCTCGGCTGTTTGTGCATCCTTCGCCCAGTAGGACCCGGCAGCAATAATGTGCTGCTGCCCTTCCCACATTCGTGTCACGATCAATGTGAACTGGGAACAGGGATCTGAAGAATGACACAAACTGGCGACGGCCTCGACCGGAGGTAGGCTCTCCGAAAAGAACCGGTGGCGTCTGGACTCGGGTGACAAGCGGCTGACGAACTGTTGCAACAGTGTCGCATCGGTCGGTTCGGCCGGTCGGATGGCGGCGGTCGATCCATCCCGCATGATGAGCGAGCCGGATTCAGCGTGATCAGCCTCCAGAGGAGGGATGTACAGGGGACGAACTGATCTCATTGGACGTCCATACTAAAGCGCCAGCCATTCGGGCTTCACGATCAACACGATGCCGAGGCTCGTCATCACCGCTCCAGCAGTCAGTTTCAACCAACGTCCGGCATAATGCGATAGCTTTCTTCGGCTCAATGTGAGCACCGCAATCGTCACCATGAGGCTATCATCCAGAATATAGGCGACGTTATACAACCCGAGATAACCATAGTATTCCCAGGTTGGCAACTGGTGCATCGTGAGGATCTGAGTATAGAGTGCGGGGAATCCAGCGGTGCAAAGCAGCTCGATCATGTTGACGAGCCCGGCGAGGACGACAATTCCCACCATCGCTCCGGTGAGGTGCTCAGCTTGGAGGATTCCTCTGACCCTGGCGTAGAACCCTGGCTTGGCTGATTCAGGAATGCTCAATGAGATCCCACGGTGGAGGGCAAAGAAGTCTTTGATATTGACGACTCCCACAAACAAGGCGAGGCCTCCTAGCGCGATCTGAACGCTGCGCGAGAGGCCGATCAGCAGAAACATATTCAGCCAAGCCGCCATGAAGGCAAAATAAATCAACCCGCTGACGAGGACGAAAGTTCCCGCAATGAGGGCCATCTTTCTCCGGTCTTGGAGATTGACGAGCAACGACAACAGAAACAGCAGGACCCACATCGCGCAAGGATTGAATCCATCCAGCAATCCTATCGCGATGGTGAACAGTGGAAGGCCGAGGTCTCTCGATCGAAGCTCGCCGAACCACTCGGTCTTGATACCTTCTACTACGGGCGGTGCGGCAGTACCCTGCGTGCGCCGGTCGAGCCAGGCCCGAATCTCTGCTCCGGTCGTGTCCGCCGAGCGGAACCCGATCATCAGTTCCCTACCGATCAGAAAGGCAGGGACGCCGAAGTCGGCTATGCCTCGCTCAGCCGCCAGTGACGCAAGCCGTTGGCGTGCGGCTGAGTCTTTCGCGATGTCATAGATGGCAATCCGAAGCGATGGCTGTTCATGCTGAAGTTCAGCGAGAAAAATCTTGGCGGCTTCGCAATGAGGACAACCGGCGCGGACGAAGACTTCAACACCTGGGATGGGCTCGCCAGCTGAGAGCTGTACCCCGCTTCCCAGCACAAGCACGAGGAAGACGATGAATGTGCTAATGGTGCCGACGTACTCGCCGATGCCTCGTTGGGGGCGGAACACAACGGTTCGCGAGCGAGAAAGGGAAGAGGGGGTCATCTCGTTCGATTAGCCGATAGTTCCTCCACGCAGCCGTTGAGTGTGCTGTACTTCGGATAGTCGGCTTCCCGGATCTCCACCCCAAAGGTCTTGTGGATCGAGACTACAAAATTTAAAAAGTCCATCGAATCGATATCTAGCTGATCACGGAAACTGACATCCGCCTTCACGAGGGACAGATCCGCTTCCGGCGCGATCTCGCCAAGGAGGCGAAGGACCGTCTGTCTGGTTTCATCCGGTGCGAGAGGCCTGTTCATAGTTGCGCTGGCTCCTGTAACAAGCGATCGATAGCTGAAAGAAATACCGCTCCACGGTGGCCGTCCGTGACACGATGGTCTGCGGAGAGGCTCGCCGTCACGACCGGCCTTGAGACCACGTGGCTATCGACGATCCACGGGCGTTCCACGACTTTTCCGAAACCGACTAAAGCAACCTGCGGCGGATAGATGACCCCGAACACCGTCTCGACTCCCTGGTCTCCGAGGCTCGTGACCGTGATCGTCGGATCGGAGAATTCCGAACTGCGCAAGGTGCCAGCGCGGGCCCGTTTCACCACGTCTTGAAAACGTGTCATCAATTCGCCAAGACTCTGCTTGTCGGCATGATGAAGGGCTGGCGCAACGAGGCCTCCTTGCCGAAGTGACACTGCCACGCCGATGTGGATGTCGGGGCTCTGGACAGCTGCACTTCCCTTCCAGAGGGCGTTCAATTCCGGTACCTGCCGAAGCGCCAAGGCCACAGCCTTGATCAACAATACGCCGTAGAGGAGTCGATCCGTCACGGATCGTTTAAGGTTTTCTTCCTTGAGCCAGGTCATGGCTCGACCCATATCGATTGCCGTGCTGAGGTAATAATGGGGAATCTCCCGCTTCGATCGCGCCATGGCGGCGGCGATGATTTCCCGCATCTTCGCTTGGCGGTCTGCTGACGAGATGGGTTGTTCATTTGTCGGCGCTGCGGCCGCGGTATGGATATCGCTGAGCGTGATGGCGCCGCCTGGACCGGTTCCCCTCAGAGTCGAAGGATCGACACGAAGTTCCGCTGCGAGTTGTTTGGCGGCAGGTGATATGCGTAATCGACCCGGCTCGGTCGGTGAGGAGACAATCGGCTCACTCACAGGGGAAGGCGTTGACTCTTTCACGGGCCTGGCTTCGACTTTTACTTCGACCTCTTCAGCCGGTTTCCCCTCTTCGCTGATGAGGGCCATGACCGTGCCCACTGGAATCGTATCGCCGGGCTTTGTAATCAACTGTTGAATGATACCGGTAAAGAAGGACTCGACTTCAATCGCGGATTTTTCAGTATCCACTTCCGCGATGATCTCACCTTTGGTCACCCGATCACCGACCTTCTTTTTCCATTCGACCAACGTGCCTTCGGTCATGTCCGAGCCCAATGTCGGCATCACAAAGTCAGCCATGACGAACACCTCGTGAGGCGTCCCTCGATTGAACTCGGGACGGTGAGCCCGTCGAACCCTGAAATGTGATCCGTGATGAGGGAGGAACAGCAGGAGTGATCATTCATCATCTCATGAGGCTACGCACAGCGCTGACAATCTGCTCTGGCTGCGGAAGCGCCGCGTTTTCCAGATGTTTCGGGTAGGGGATCGGCACTTCGGCGCTGCACACACGAGCCACCGGACCATCAAGATCATAGAAGCCTCCTTCCATGATCTGCGCGCTGATCTCTGCGGCGAAACTTCCCGTCCGCCACCCTTCGTCGATGACGACGGCTCGATGGGTTTTCTTAACGGACGCGAGGATCGTCGCCTGGTCGAGGGGACGCAACACGCGAAGATCGACGACTTCTGCTTCGATACCTTCTCCAGCCAGCGTCTCGGCGGCTTGCAGGGACTTCCAGAGCGAGCCGCCAAACGTGATCAGGCTCACGTCCTTTCCTTGTCGGCGCACAGCCGCCCTGGCAATGTCGACTGGGAGCGCCCCCTCGGCGAACTCCCCTTCCATGGGGTACAGATAGGCATGTTCGAAAATGAAGACCGGGTCCGGTTCCTTCAAAGCCGTCAGCAACATGCCTTTCGCATCGGTCACGGTCGCGGGCGTGAGGACTTTGATGCCGGGGATGTGGGCATACCAGCCTTCCAGACTATGGGAATGTTGGGCGGCGACTTGGCGACCGGCCCCGGTGGCCATGCGCACGACGAGTGGAATACTGAACTGTCCTCCGGACATGTGACGAATCGTCGCGGCGTTATTCACGATCTGGTCGAGGGCCAGAAGGCTGAAATTCACCGTCATCACTTCCACGATCGGCCTCATGCCGCCAAGAGCGGCCCCGATACCTGCACCGACGAAGGTGGATTCGGACAACGGCGTGTCACGGATACGTTCCGGCCCAAATTCTTCTAGGAACCCTTTGCTGCAGGCATAGGTACCGCCATACTTGCCGACATCTTCACCCATGAGAAACACGCGCGGGTCATTCAGCAATGCCTCGCGGAGTCCGGCTCGAACGGCTTCTCTGTATGTCGTTTTAGTCATGTCAGCTATATGAGCCATCAGCTGTCAACTCTCGAGTTGTTCGTTGAAAGCTGACCGCTGGGAATTACTCAGCGGCGTATACACGTCTCTCGTGAGATCGTCGATCGGTTCCCACTCTCCGGCTTCTGCAAACGCCACCGCTTCTGCGATTTCACCAGTGATGGCGGACTCGATCTTCTCGACATCGGTATCATGCAACAGTCCGTTCCCCCGTAGGTATTGCTCAAAGGAAGCAATCGGGTCCCGGTGTTTCCATTGAGCGACTTCGTCCTTAGTGCGATACAGTTCGGCGTCATACATGGAGTGGGCACGGAAACGATAGGTCCGATATTCGATCAGGAAAGGTCCGTTGCCTTGACGTACGAAATCTGCCGCTTGCCTGGTGGTCGATTTCACCGCGAGTACGTCCATGCCGTCCACTGCCTGCCCCGGAATCCCATAGGCATCGGCCTTCTTGGCGATATCCGTCTGAGCTTGGTGCCGAGCCAACGCCGTCCCCATCGCGTACAGATTGTTTTCGCAGAGGAACAGCACCGGCAGTTTCCAAAGCGCGGCCAAGTTGAGCGATTCATGGAATTCACCTTCCGCGACGGCGCCGTCGCCGAAGAAGCAGGCGGTCACCCGGGTACGCTTCTGCATCTTGTCGGCCAACGCCAATCCAACTGCGACAGGTAACCCACCTCCCACAATCGCAAGCCCTCCGTAGAACCGCTGTGCGGCATCGAAGAAGTGCATAGAACCACCGCGTCCTTTCGCACACCCGTTGGCCTTGCCGTAGAGTTCCGCCATCAGTGGTCCCATCGGTGTGCCTCGTATCAGCGCGTGGCCGTGCTCGCGATAAGTGCCGACGATCGCGTCTTCCGACGTGAAGCATGGCAGGGCTCCGACTGCGACCGCTTCCTCGCCGATGTACAGGTGGAGGAAACCGCGGATCTTACCCAGGCTGTAAAGTTCCGCACACTTTTCCTCGAACCGTCGGATGCGGAGCATCTGCCGAAGTAGTTCCATGCCATGGCCTCGGTCTATCGACGCTGTCATGAGACGGCCTCCAACGTCGACGTATCGCCTTCCGGGAGTCCCAACTCGCGAGCTTTGAGTAACCGCCGCATGATCTTGCCGCTACGCGTCTTGGGCAGCGTCGGCAGAAATGTAATCTCTTTTGGAGCTACGACGGCCCCGAGGCGGGCACGCGCGAAGCCGAGCAGTTCTCGGCGTAATTCATCGCTGGGGATATAACCATCTTTCAGAGACACGAAGGCTTTGACGACTTCCATCGCCACGGGATCCGGTTTGCCGATCACGCCCGCCTCCGCCACGGCCTTGTGTTCGATCAGGACACTTTCCACTTCGAATGGGCCGATGAGATGACCGGAGGTCTTGATCACGTCGTCGGCGCGACCGACAAACCAGAAATAACCGTCCTCGTCTCGTTTTGCGAGATCACCCGTGAGATACCAGCCTCCAACGAAACATTTGTGATACCGTTCTGGTTCGTTCCAGTACCCGCGGAACATGGACGGCCAAGCGGCTCTTAACGCTAGTTCCCCTTGAGCATTCGGTTCTTCCACGATCTCCACACCGCTGTCGGTTCTCCGGGCAACGGCTGCTTCGATGCCGGGAAGGGGGCGACCCATCGAACCAGGGCGGATATCCATGGCGGCATAGTTGGCGATCATGATGCCGCCGGTTTCGGTCTGCCACCAGTTGTCGTGGAACGGATGGCCGAACGCCTCTCGTCCCCACAAGACTGCTTCTGGATTGAGGGGTTCGCCTACGCTAGCGAGGAAACGAAGGCGACGGAGGTCGTACTTGCGGACAAGATCTGCACCGCTTTTCATCATCATGCGGATAGCCGTTGGGGCGGTATACCAGATCGAGATTTGCTGATCCTGGAGGGTGCGATACCAGCGTTCGGCATCGAATTCTGCTTCGTCCACGATGCTGGTGATGCCGTTCGTCAACGGCGCGATGATGCCGTAGGATGTTCCCGTGACCCATCCAGGATCGGCCGTGCACCAAAACCGGTCATCCTGGTGGAAGTCGAGCGCGTATTTGCCCGTCATGTGGTGAGCGACCACGGCCTGATGCACGTGAACGGCACCCTTCGGTGTGCCGGTCGTTCCACTTGTAAAATGAAGCAGCGCCATATCTTCCGGGTTCGTGGGACCGATCATGAATTCCGGACTTGCCTGCTGCATGAGGACGCCCAAGTCTTGTGTGCCGTTAATAGCGGTAGGCTGGCGATCCTCCCCGATGATCAAGACCTGTTCGAGACTGGGTATTGCCGAACGGATCGCAGCAACCTTTCGTTGATACAGGGTGCTGGTGGTTACGAGCACCTTTGCCTGGCCGATGGTGAGCCGTGCCCGGATCGGTTCGGGGCCGAATGCAGAAAACAGCGGACAGAACACACTGCGGTTCTTCAAGGTCCCGAGCGCGGCAATGTAGAGTTCAGGGATTCGTCCAGCCAGGACGAATACGCGATCGCCGGTGCTCACACCCAATCGGTGTAGGACGTTGGCAAAACGATTGGTCAGCTCGTTCAGCCGGCCGTAGGAGTAGTCCTCGACCGTTCCGCTCTTGCCCAGCCATCGGATCGCTAGATGAGCGGCGCGAGCCCCTTTCGCGTGCCGGACGACTGCCTCGTGCGCAATGTTGAGCCCCTGGCCATGAGGAAGCCCTTCCAAATCGAGACGGGCCTGTTCCCAAGAGAAATGCGAACGGACGGCTTCGTAGTCATGGAGATGTGGAATGGTGCCCCACTGCTCGATGGATTTGCTGATCGTTGTCCAAGCCACGTCGTCACGTACTAACTGCTGAAGTCTTGCGGTGATACGGATCTGATGTACGACAGTACATCGAGCATTTGTTGATCTGTTAATTTGCCGCGAAAGCCGTGCATGGGGCTGAACAAGACGCCATTTGAGATAGCCACAAGCAATTCCCAATCGGTCTTGGACCGAATGACTTGGGACCGAAGATTCGCCGGGTGGACAATCAAATCTTGGCTATCCGGGCCGTTCCCGTCCAGTTTGGCCCCATGACAACGGAGACACTGTTGCTCATACACTTTCTGCCCGGATTTCGAATCCCCTCGGATCACCTGAGCGAAGACCAAGGGAGTCGAGACGGAAATGAGTATCAGTGCGAGGGTCAGTATCGTCTTCATCTTCAATCCTTTCACCGTAGGACCAATACCGGACAAGTAACATGATGCACGATCGCATGGGAGACGCTTCCTAAGAGGAAACGGGAAATTCCCTTTCGCCCATGGGAGGTCACGACCACTAAGTCCATATCCTTCGCCTCCTGTTCGATTACGGCGACGGGATTACCCTGGACAACCTTCGTGCTCACTTTATAGTGAGAATTCGCGAGCTTGCCGGCGGTCGATTGCACGAGTTCCTCCGCGTAACGTTGCACATCCTCCCACCAGGCGTTGATCTCCGGTGCGGCATAGGGCTCATTGATCCCGATCGGAGCGACGGCGTGCACCACACACAGTTCGACGGGAGCAGCGAACGGATGCTGCGTCAACCAGCGGACGACTCGGTCCGCGTCGTCTCGATCCTCAATGGCGACGAGCACGCGTTGAACCGTGCGGGCCGCACCTCTGACGATCAAGGTCGGGCGGGAGCTGTGCAGGAGTACCCGATGGGAGACGCTGCCAAGAACGACTTCGGACAGACGGCTTCGCCCGCGAGCGCCAATGACAATCAGATCGGCTGCGAGGTTGCTGGCACTATCGAGGATGAGCTGAGTGGGATTGCCGATTTCGGTCACCTTCCTGATCGACGTACCCTCCGCCGGGACCATGGCAGCAGCGCGTTCCACGACTTGTCGTCCCGAATCAACCATCGCATGGCGGAAATCATCGTACCCTTGCACGTTGCCCGCTTGGGCCACGAAGGGATGCTCCAGAATTCCAAATTCGATGCCATGGACCAACGTGACATCGGAGGGATGATAGAGTTGGAACGTTTGAGTGATGGCTGCAAACGACTGATCTGACCAATCAACGCCGATAATGACTCTCATGCCATAGCCTTTCCTATCCGCCCATCAAAACAGCGGATGTGGCGCGGTCCCGAAAGGAAGCACGCGCGGTGATTCACCCACATTGCCGCGAAGACGCCACACTCCATCTTCGAGGACGAGGTAGTGTATTTCCTCATACCAACTGTCGATGGGGACATAGAGACCGCTGGTCTTTGATTTTGCCCAGAGGTGGCCGGTACAGGTGACCTCCAGCATCGCAGCGCGGCCCCCTCCGACCTTGGTCATCTTCGTGAAGAGGTGGGTACTGGCGATATCCTGATACTCATCAAAGAGCTCTTTCCAGATTTTTCGGATATCGTCCTTCTTCAGCCCGTGGAAGTTGTATTGAGGAGAATACATGCCCATGACCTTGTCGAGGTCATGGGCTTTGATAGCTTCTTCAGCCTGCTCGAAGGCGCCGATAACTGATTTGAGCGTTCCTGTGTCGACTTCGATCACTGAACCGGTTGGAGGAACGACGATTTTTGCCTGTGCGGTCTGGATGCCGGCAAGACATACGATCGCGATCGTAAGATGAATGACTGCTCCAAATACGGACCTACCTTGTAACCTCAATCACCCCTCCTTCTCCTGCCGTATACTCGTGGCGGGATAGGATCACGTGTCATCTCGCCCATGTGACGCGCACGAAATCTTCGTCTTGGTCGTAATGCAACTCCAACTCGCCGTGATAGGCGTGCTTCAGGGCTTCACCGATACGTCTCGGCAAATGGCTGTCGGTCGTAGAAATCACGAGGCCTTCGGGCTTGGCTTCGATCGACATGATTCGAGATAGGGGGTGTTCCTTGTTTTCTATGCGCTCCGTATTCTTCACCAGCCCGATCACCTGTTCATGCTGTTCATCCTTAAACGAGCCTTTGAGTGTGACGAGGCCCTTGGGATACTTGTCATGAATCCGCAGACAGGCAGGGCAAATGATCTCGTTGGCGTCTGTTGGCTTCGCCCCCCAGGCCCACCGCCCCTTGTGAAATAACGCTCCGCATTCCGTGCAGATGGTCGGTTCCTTGAGTTTTCCCCGCAGCTTATAGGTATCGTGTTCATACTCCTGGATGGTCCGATCGTGTCGAGCCCCTAAACCTGCCGGTGCTTTTGTTTTCGTTGTCATGCCCGCTCCCTTATCGTGGCGGTGAGGCCGTTGAAGAGTGAGTCTGTTCCTTCCAGTCCAACAGCGATTCGTCCGCCAAATTCAAATACTCCACTACATCGTGATCGCTGACCTGTGCAAAGTCGAGATAGTGGTTCCCCACAGCCAAGAATGGCTCCGGTGTGGCAAGGACGACCAACTCGTCGACCTGTCTCCGAACCTCTTGGATGGTCTCCATTGGGCCGACGGGGATGGCCCCGATGAGGCGGCGTGGATTGAGGTGTCTGATGGATTGCGCGGCTGCAAGGAATGTCGAACCGGTTGCGATTCCATCATCCACGAGAATCACGATACGGTCGGTGAGTGTGGGGAAGTGCCGATCCTGGCGATAAAGGACCTTCCGTCGAACAATCTCTCGCCGTTGCACCTGAACCAGCTCTTCAATGTCCGTCCGAAAGCCACTGTAGGCGGCCATGGCATCGGGATTGAGATAGATCGTTCCCGTTTCACTCACGGCGCCTAGTGCATACTCGGGATTATCCGGTGCTCCCAGCTTACGGGTGATGAAGACGTCCAGTGGGAGACGGAGCCCAAGGCTTAGCTGATAGCCGACTGCCACGCCCCCACGGGGGAGCGCTAAAATGATGGCCGTTGGGTCATCACGGTACTGGACCAGTCGTTCAACCAGGCGACGACCGGCCTCTTCGCGATTCTTGAACGTCACACGAACCTCTCTTTGTCTGCTCGTTTTCCCGATCTCGTCTCTTCGACTCAATCGAACAGCCCTTGCAATCTATGCAAAGCCACTTGTCACACCAACTCCGATCAGAAGCATCGCCATGAAGATCAGAATCGGCATGAGCAGGAGGTGCTGCGAGCCCCTTTCTTTTTGATCCCAGTGCATCTCCCACGGAATCTCGAGGTAACGGGGGTGGCGAAACATGGCGCCCTCCTTTCCGAACAGGGCTCAGGTTGCGGTCAAAGTCGAATCATGAGCGATAAAGAATTGTCCCTTAGCCTCATAGCCCGCTCTTACGACACCTTGACTTCGATCGCCTTAGGTTTGGCTTTTTCAGACTTTGGCAAATGGACCTTTAACACGCCATCCTTATACTCAGCGTTGACCTTGGACCCATCGGCATCTTCCGGGAGCGTAAAGCTCCGCATAAAACTGCCGTAGGCTCGCTCCACACGATGATATTTCTTGCCCTTTTCCTCTTTTTCGTATTTCCGCTCACCACTGATCGCAAGCACATCGTCATGGACATTGATCTTGATCTCTTCTTTCTTCATCTCCGGAAGTTCCGCTTTGATGACGTACTCCTTCTCATCTTCCGAGATGTCCACCAACGGTGCCCATTCAGCAACCGAGATGGCTTCCTTCTTGTCGCTGCCGGCCGGAGTTGGTGTACGCCCAAAGTAGCCTGCCAGTCGTTTCTCCATCTCCTCGAGTTCTTTGAAAGGGTTCCATCTTGTCGTCGGCTCCCATCGTGTCAGTCCGCTCATGACCATCACCTCCGTGTGTGTTGTTATGAGTGCCTGATACAGGGCTGTACACTGCAATGCCCTGCTTGTTGTAGCTTCAGAACCACGTCACCTTTCCGGCTGAGTCGATCGACCTCGGAAAAAACTTGGTTCCACGTCAGCCCCGGACATTGACGGACGATCTCTTCGAGGTCGCACCCTGGCGAACGAAGCAGAATGTCCATGACAGTCTGTGTCGTTGCCGTTTGTGTCATCATCGTCCTCCCTTCCGCAACCCAACCATTGACGCTTTGAAGCCAGTGCATCGACGGTGCCAAGAGCAAAGGGGACAACGGTTGGTGGCCGTTTTCCTAGAAAATGCGATGGGTTAGGTCTGGCGAGGAGCTCAGATCTGTGAAGGAGATGAAAGGGTTTGTAGCATTACGGGACAGTGGTCTCGGTGAGGCTGTCGCCTCTTTCAACAGCCTGGCGAGTCAACGAGGAGTATGTAGGGCCGGTTTCAGTCTTATGACTTATGAAAGGATAGGCGAGGACCTTATCGTGTGTCTACCGGGCGGCTCTCATCTTGCACCAAGTGTGAGGAGCCCGTACGATGTCGAGACCCTCGTGCCAAGAATGAGAGGAATTGGAGCTATGGCAGCGGCCGGTGAGATTGGTGTTCTGTCACGATCCGACGTCCAACGAATCTTCGACACCCTGAGTTCAAAGGGATACAGGATTGTCGGCCCCACCGTGCGCGATGGATCGGTCATGTGGGAGACCATCCAGGCCGTATCGGGTCTGCCGATCGGGTGGCGCGATCATCAGGAGCCCGGGCGCTATCGGTTGGAACAAAGTGGCTCTAAAGACCTCTTCGGGGTCGTGCATGGACCGCAATCGCTGAAGCCATTCGCCTTCACGCCGCGTGAACCGCTCGTACAGATTGAACGGAGCAAGGACGGATTCACCGCCCGCCCGACGCCTCCCCGACAGGAGAAAGTTGCGATCATCGGTGCTCGTGCCTGTGACCTTGCAGGATTGGCCATCCAAGATCAGATTTTTCTACAAGGCGAGTATCAGGACACCTACTACGCGACTCGCCGTGAGGGGCTGTTCATTATTGCTGTGAACTGTACCCGAGCACTGCAGACCTGCTTTTGCGCATCCATGGACACGGGTCCCTGTGCTAAGAACGGTTTCGATCTCGCTCTGACTGAAGTGGACGATCAGCTCTTGGTCCAAGCTGGCAGCGAAGCCGGATCTGATTTGCTTTCTGTCCTCTCCCTGTCTCCGGCTTCTCAAGAGTTGACCCGTGAGGGAGCCCTGCGGGTAGATGCTTGTGCGCAAAGCCAAGTCCGCCGACTGGATCGCACTCGCCTGCCACAGGCGCTCTATGACGCCCATGAGCATCCTCGTTGGGACGATGTGGCGGCACGATGTCTGGCCTGCGCGAATTGCACGATGGTCTGTCCGACATGTTTCTGCCATAAGGTCGAGGAGACGCCGGATCTCACCCGGCAGAACAGCGCGCACGCTAGATTGTGGGATTCCTGTTTCACACAAGCGCATGGGTACATTCATGGCAAGAATATCCGTCCAACGATCAAGGATCGCTACCGGATGTGGCTGACGCATAAGCTTGCCTCGTGGATCGATCAATTCGGAACATCCGGCTGCGTCGGCTGCGGCCGGTGCATCACCTGGTGTCCGGTCGGGATCGATTTGACTGAGGAGCTATCGGTGTTGCTGAAGCCGAGTGAACAGCGGTCAACCAGCAGCCGTCAGCAAGAGGCATCCGGCAGATAGCATTGCAGCAAGCACATGATCAATCCCTACCTGATACATCCGGCCACCATCATGGAGAAGATCCGGGAAGCTGACAGCATCCACACCTACCGGTTGCGGCTGAATGATGAAGAGACCCGCCGCAATTTTCGTTTCACAGCCGGGCAGTTCAACATGGTGTATCTGTTCGGTGTCGGGGAGGTGGCGATCTCAATCGTGTCAGACCCGGAGGAGCCTGAGAGGCTGGACCATACCATCAGATCCGTGGGGCGAGTGACCTCCGCAATCGCGCAGTTGCAAGCCGGTGAGACTCTTGGTATCAGAGGCCCATTCGGACAAGGTTGGCCGCTCCATGCGGCGCGTGGCCATGATGTCGTCATCGTAACCGGAGGCCTAGGCTGCGCTCCGGTAATGGGAGCGATCGAATATATATTTCGGCGACGTCTACACTATGGCTCCGTCAAGATTATTCATGGGGTGAAGAGCCCGCGAGACCTGGTCTTTCATGAGCGATTTGAGGCTTGGAGCAAACGACCCGACACGGAGGTTCTGCTGGCCAGCGATCGTCCAGACAAGACCTGGCGCTATCATGTCGGCGTAGTGACGGAACTCTTCGAACGCGTGTCGATAGATCCGCCAAAGACCATGGTCTTGATGTGTGGCCCCGAAATCATGATGCGCCTGGGTGTGCCGATCTTGATGAGACGCGGCATTCCGGCAACAGCCATTTATGTCTCGCTGGAGAGGCACATGGAATGCGGGGTCGGTCTCTGCGGCCATTGTCAGATGGGTCCGTACTTTCTGTGTAAAGAGGGTCCCGTCATGCGCTACGACCTGATCGAGCCATGGTTAGGACGGGTGGGAGTGTAGATCACAAAGTAGGAAGGGTTTCAAGTTTCTGATTTCATGGCTGTGAGAGAGAAAGCAGAAACAAACAACTCGCAACACAAAACTGCTGGCCGAATTGCAGGAGGAGCAGGTTGCCAAAGTGTGACGCGGAGAAGAATCAGCCCAAGCTAGGCGTTTTCAAGTTCACCTCGTGCGATGGGTGTCAGCTCAGCCTCTTGAATCTGGAGGACGATCTGCTTGCGCTGGGGCAGGCGCTGGATATCGCATATTTCCCTGAAGCCTCCAGTAAGATGAATCCAGGCCCGTACGATCTTGCGCTGGTTGAGGGGGCGATTACCACGGAAGAGGACGCGCACCGCATTCGGTCCGTGCGAGAGCAGACGAAGGTCTTGGTCACGATCGGCGCGTGCGCTACCTCCGGTGGGATTCAAGCCTTGCGCAACTGGGCCGATGTCGACTCGTTCAAGCAGGTGGTGTATCCGAGCCCGCACTATATCCACAGTCTCAAGACCTCCACGCCGATCTCTGAACATGTGCACGTGGATTTCGAATTGTGGGGCTGCCCCATCGACAAAGGCCAGTTGTTGCGGGTCATCACGGACCTGTTGGCCGGCGTTCAGCCTCAGGTGCCTGTCGAAAGCGTCTGTCTGGAATGCAAGAGGCGTGGGAATGTCTGTGTGATGGTGGCCAAGGGCCTGGCCTGCCTGGGTCCCGTCACCCGCGCAGGCTGCGGCGCGATTTGCCCCAGCATGGGCCGGGACTGCTACGGTTGTTTCGGTCCCACTGAGGGCGCCCGAAAAGGGCCGGGCTTTCCACCCAACACGACCTCACTCGCAAACTACTTCCATAGCGGATTGCAATTGATCCCGGTCGACGTCTTGCGGAGATTTCGCGGGATCAATGGGTATGCCTCCTCGTTCAAGCAGGAAAGCGAGAGATGGGATAAGAAGACGTGAGGAGTGAAGGGTGAGGTGTACGGGGTAACCAGTGAAACGTCAAAGGTGAGAAGTGGAAGGCACGGGACAGACGAAGTCTGAGGGAGAAAAGAATACGAGAACCATCGCCGTCGGCACGATTGCGCGTGTTGAGGGGGAGGGTGCGCTTCGCGTCACGGTGAAAGACGGCAGGGTTCAGGATGTGGAGCTGAAGATTTTCGAGCCGCCGAGGTTTTTCGAGGCCTTCTTGCAAGGGCGGCATTACGACGAAGTGCCGGACATTGTCGCTCGGATCTGCGGCATCTGCCCCGTGGCCTATCAGATGAGTGCGGTCCATGCGATCGAGCAGATTTTCGGTCTGCATGTCGACGGAGCACTGCGTGACCTGCGGCGGGTGATCTACTGCGGCGAATGGATCGAAAGCCATGCACTGCACGTCTTCATGCTGCAGGCGCCGGACTTTCTCGGCTACGAGAGCGGGATCGCCATGGCCAAGGACCATGCATCGCTGGTCACCAGAGGACTGCGACTGAAGAAAGCGGGCAATGCGATCATGACGTTGCTCGGTGGTCGATCCGTGCATCCGGTGTCGGTCAAAGTCGGTGGCTTCTCTCGGGTACCATTCCGCCGCGAGCTGGAAGGGTTGAGAGATGAGCTGCTCTGGGCGCGCGACGCGGCGGTGGAAACTGTGCGTTGGGTTGCAGGGTTCGAATATCCGGAGTTTACTCCAGACTATACTTGTGTGGCACTGCGTCATCCCGACGAGTATCCATTCAACAAGGGACGGATCGTGGCCGGCACCGGCCTGGATATTTCTGTCGACGAGTTCGAACGGCATTTCTCCGAGCATCAGGTATCCTACTCCAACGCATTACACTGCACGTTGCAGGGCGCGCCGTATTTGGTTGGGCCGTTGGCTCGCGTAAATCTGAATCACGACCGGTTGCCTCAAGCGGTCATGCGGGTGCTGGCGGATACGGGGTTGTCGCTGCCGCTGCGCAATCCCTTTCACGGGATTGTCGCCCGCTCGATCGAAATACTCTATGCATTGGAAGAATCGCTGCGATTGATCGATCGGTACGAATCTCCCTCGGCGCCGTCGCTTCCGGTTACGGTGCGAGCAGGAACCGGTATAGCGTGCACAGAGGCGCCGCGAGGTATTCTCTACCATCGGTATCGGGTGGACGGCGACGGGGTGATCCGCGAAGCCAAGATCGTCCCACCTACCTCGCAGAATCAAGGCCGCATTGAGCAGGATCTTCGTCTATTCCTGCCCCGTGTGTTGGATCGTTCCAATGAGGAGGCGGCGCTCGCCTGCGAGCGGGTCATCCGTTGCTATGATCCCTGCATTTCCTGCGCGACCCATTTCTTGAAGCTGGATATGACTCAGGATGCGTGATGAGCTTCCAGACGAGAGGGGCAAGAAACGCGCGAGTGGCGAGTCGCGCAAGCCTCGCTCATCCCGCATTCGCATCATCGGTCTTGGGAACGGCATGAGAGGAGATGATGCGGTCGGACTATTAGTGGCTCACCGACTTCGACAAGAAATCGGTGACCGCGTCGACGTGATCGAGGCCGAGATGGCGGGGGTAGACCTTGTGGAATTGATGAAAGGCGCCAACGTCGTGTTTCTCATCGATGCTGCGCGTAGTGGGCAGGCTCCGGGCACGATCCATCGACTTGATGGTTCGGCTGGGTCGATCAGTGCTCCGATCTTCCCTCGTTCCAGCCATGCTATCGGTACGGCAGATGCGTTGGAGCTGGCCCGTGCTATGGGGGTGCTTCCTGCTACCGTGATCGTGTACGGAGTTGAAGTAGAGAATACAGAGGTCGGTCGACCGTTATCGTCTGCCGTGGCCAAGGTGTTGGAACAGGTCGTGGGCCGGATCGTCCAGGACTGTGAGGCCTGCCGTGCATGAACTTCATCTGATGAGGCAAGTCGTACAGACTGTAGAAGCCGGCTTGAGCGAAGCAGGAGCTGCCAAGCTATCTGTCGTGCGACTGAAAGTCAGCGCGCTGTCGCATCTCCTCACGCAGGATCACGCCACACTCCAAACTACATTCCAACTGGCTGCCCGAGGTACAAAGGCTGAAGGCGCGAGGTTAGAGATCATCCCTGTTCCCGCTGATGTCTGGTGCCCAGAATGTAAGAGTGGCATGACCGTCACCGGATTGAATGACACCTGTTCGGCCTGCGGAGGGTCTGTCATTGCAACATCGGGACAGCCGGAAATGGTCCTCCACGAGTTAGTGGTGCAGGGGTGAGAAAGACTTTCACTCAGCGTGTGCAAGTCAATGTGCGAGGAACCGTGCAAGGGGTGGGGTTCCGCCCCTGTGTCTACCGACTGGCTCGTGCGTTGGAGCTGACCGGATGGGTTCGGAACAGCAGCAACGGTGTCGTGATCGAGGTGGAAGGGACCGCGAAAGCGATCGAGACATTTCTCGAACGGCTGCAAGTTGATGCGCCTGCCGCGGCTTCTATCGAGGCAATAAGAACCAGCCTCATTCCGGCACGTGGCGACGCGAGCTTTGCAATCGGCACGAGTGCCGAACCAGGTGAACGAACCCTTGTCATTCCACCGGACCTTGCTACATGCGCCGACTGTCTTCGCGAACTCGCCGATCCAGATGATCGTCGCTTCCGGTATCCATTCCTCACCTGCACACAATGTGGCCCGCGCTATAGCCTGCTCACAGCGATTCCGTACGAACGGTCCAATACGACCATGGCTGGGTTCGAACTCTGTTCTAACTGTCGCACCGAGTACTCCTCCGAATCAGACAGGCGTTTTCATGCGGAACCAATTGCCTGTCTGATCTGCGGTCCAAGCCTATGTTTGTGGGATGAGCAGGGCCACGAAACCACGAATGATGAAGCAGCCTTCCAACAGGCAGCGACTTTGCTCGAACAAGGACTTGTCGTCGCGGTGAAAGGGCTGGGTGGATTTCAACTCTGGGTCGATGCCAAATCAGAGGATGCCGTCCGGAGGTTGCGCAATCGCAAACAGAGAGTGGACAAACCCTTCGCCGTGCTGTTCCCGTCCATTGACGCGATCAGAGACTATTGCCTGTTGTCGTCAGACGAGGAAGCGCTCCTCTGCTCGCCGCAAGCACCGATCGTCTTAGCCCGCAAGCGGCGAGATGCAGTTCTCGCCGATGCCGTGGCACCGGGCAACCCCTATCTTGGTGTGATGGTGCCGACGACGCCCCTCCATCATCTCTTGATGGCGTCCCTACAGCGTCCCATGGTCGCGACGAGCGGCAACCGATCCGAAGAACCAATCGTGATCGACGAACATGAGGCGCTGGCTCGACTGAAGGGGATTGCCGACGCACTGCTCGTGCATGACAGGCCTATCGCAAGGCCGGTCGATGATTCGGTGGTGTTGGTGGTTAAACGTATGCCGGAGCGCCATGAAAGGGGCGAGGCGGACCAGCGAAAAACTGATCGGTTGATCCTTCGGCGGGCGCGGGGTTACGTGCCACAGGCGATCCGCTGGAGCGATAACTCATCAGCTGGAACGGCGCAAGGTCCGATCCTTGCCGTGGGCGGACATCTCAAGAATACGGTTGCGCTCCTGACAGGCGATCGTGTCGTGTTGAGCCAGCACCTCGGTGACCTTTCCACTGTTGAGGCAGACCAGGCTTTCCGCCAAGCCATTGAGGATCTCCAGCGGCTCTTACAAATCGAGCCTCAGGCTATTGCTTGTGATCTGCATCCTGACTATCGTTCGACCAGCTTTGCACGACAACTGGCTGCGAGTCTCACAGTCCCGTTGATCCCCGTTCAGCATCACCATGCTCACGTGGCCTCATGCATGGCAGAGCATAAGCTCAACGGTGAGGTTCTCGGCATCGCCTGGGACGGAGCTGGGTATGGAACGGACGGGCAAGTGTGGGGCGGAGAATTCTTGGTTGCAAGTTATCTCGGCTCCAGCCGGTTTGCCCATCTCCGACCGTTTCGCTTGCCTGGTGGAGAAGCAGCGATGCGAGATCCAAGTCGGTCTGCTGCAGCAGTCCTGTGGGAATTGATGAGAGAAGAGATGCTGGGGTACGACTTTCCTTCTTGGAAGGAGCCGGGTGATCGTCGTCAACAGTTGGCGATCTTGCTTAGATCTGGCATTGCATCACCATGGACAACAAGTTTGGGACGACTATTCGATGCCGTGGCCTCGCTCACCGGTCTCTGTTCCCAGGCCTCTTTTGAAGGCCAGGCAGCGATGGCGGTTCAGTTTGCTGCAGAGCGAGAGTGGGAGGCAGGCGGAGGGAGGGCACAAAGCTATCCGATCGATCTAGTGCGGAGTGAGAATTCAGGTACAAAATGGATGGTCGACTGGCGACCTATGATCAGCCCTATGCTTGATGACCTTGGCAGAGGCCACCGGCCTGAACTGATTGCCGCGCAATTTCATGTGAGTCTTGCCGATGCGACGGTTCGAGTGGCTCACGCGGCAGGCCTTCCTCGCGTTGTCCTGACCGGCGGCTGTTTTCAGAATCGGCTGCTTCTGTCATTGGTGAGAGGTCGCTTGGAGGAGGCGGGATTTACGGTCTACAGCCACTCGTTGGTTCCGCCCAATGATGGCGGATTATCGTTGGGACAGGCGGTGGTGGCGGCTCATCAACGCTTAGCTGGCAAGGAAGGTAACGCATAAGATGTGTCTCGCGGTTCCGGGACAGGTTCAGAACATTGAGGATGATCCGCTTCGCACCGCGACTGTGTCATTCGGGGGAGTCACGAAATCCGTCGCGTTGGCATTGGTGCCGGAAGCAAACGTGGGGGACTATGTCATCGTCCATGTCGGTTTTGCGATCAGCAAACTGGACGAGGAAGCGGCACGACGAACATTGGAGACCTATGCCGAGTTGACGGCCTCACAGTCGCCAGACCCAACCAGGGGGTGAATGCTGGACAGTGTGTGAGCGGGGATCCTAAAATAACGACTCCCTGCATTGTAGAAGTAGCCCACACCATCCAGTGAGAGTTCCCAGTTGAATGCTCAACTCAGAATTGTCCTTGTGCTGCTCGTGCTCATATCGGGGTGTGTTACACCGGTGACGCCTGAACAAATCGCGAGTGCTGACTATGGGACAGTTCCGGAAACTTCACTCTATCGGAAGGCCATACAAGATCTTGTGCAGCAGTCGCTGCTTGAACCGTTCCCGGCTCGTATTCGGATCAGAAAAGAGCCACAGAAAGGCTATGCCTATCTCTCAGGTAGGAGAAAACCTCCGGAGTTTGGTTACATTGTACACGTGGGGATTACGGCCAAGAATTTAATGGGCGAGTATAGAAGTGAGAAACCGCATCGATTCTTTATCAAGAACGAAACCCTCTATCTTCTGAACGAGTCCGATAAGGCTGAAGTGGTGGAGTAGGCAGGCTGGCCAGAGCCCACTCCTCCGTAGCGGAAGACCAGGTGAGGACAATGATCCAGCGTCTCGAACAAGAGAACAGCCATTCGGGGGATGGATTGGACGGGGTTGGTGCGAGTCTCTCGGAATCGCGACGAGGATTTCTGTTCGGGTCCATTCTAGTATTCGTTGCGATCCTTATCTTACTCTTACTGACGGGGGCCCGTGGGATTCCCGCCTGGACAGAGTATCTCGGCCTCGCAGCGATCCTAGCCCAAGTGTTCCTGATTCACCGACGAGAGCAGGCGCTCTATACCTCACGACGATGGCGGTTCTGGTATGCGCTGATTATTGCAGGGTTTGCCTGCGACCTTATGACCAGACATTTCTGGATGCAGGGGCATGATAGCGTGGCGGACCCCATGCAAGTTCGCGGACAGCTGTTTGTTGGAGGACTCCTCTTGTTTTATGTCATGACGTTTCCGGTGGTGCTCGGTCTGATCATTCGAAACCGGAAGATATGAGTAGGCCAAAAAGTGTAGGGCTAGAGAACAAGTTTATCCATGAGCAAGAAAATTAAATATGCCGATGAACCGCTCGGAGATCCTAGAGTCATTCCTGACTTCCTTCCTCGGCCCGAAGAGCTTGTCTTTCGGGACGAAGGGATCAAGGTCACCATTGCATTGAGCAAGAGAAGCGTCGACTTCTTTAAGGGTGAGGCTCGAAAACACCACACGTAGCACCAGTGCATGATCCGACGGCTGCTCGATGCCTATGCGGAACATCGCTCACGATCTGGTCCCTCGCGCTCAACTCGGACGCGGCCAAAACGCGCGTGCCCTGGTTAGTCGCAGGGTGGCCGTTAGACCTTGTTGCGTAGTGCGCAACATGCTACCTTTGGCGTGTGATCCAATCAATCCGGCAGAAGGGGCTGAAGAAGTTCTTTGAGTCGGGGAGCACGGCGGGTATCCAGCCGCACCACGCCAAACGTCTGCGCATGCTGTTAGCAGCCTTGGACACGGCTCAGTCCATTGAGGACATGGATGTTCCGGGATTCCGACTACATCCTTTGAAGGGGTCGGAGCGTGGTCGATGGTCTGTGTGGGTCAATGGAAACTGGCGTTTAACCTTCACGTTCAAAGACGGACACGCTTCCGTCCTAGATTAGGAGGACTGTCACTAATGACTATGCATAACCCTCCCCATCCCGGTGAGTTCATTACCCAGGTCTATCTGGGGCCCAACAATCTCAGCGGCCGTGAACTGGCTGGAAAACTCGGTGTGGCTGCTTCAACGCTGAATCGCATTCTGACGGGGACGAGCCGTATCAGCCCTGAAATGGCGCTCCGTCTGTCCAAGGCTCTGGGCCGTTCTCCGGAGAGTTGGCTTGCCATGCAGTACAACCATGATCTCTGGCACGCCAAGCAGCATGTGAAGCTCGGCAAGGTTGTGAAGGTTCGGCTCACAGCAGCATAGAAGGCATTGGCCGTCAAGTCGGCAGGCGGCTGAAAGGGAAGCGGGGGGGTGCCCGAAACGGGCTGGTCGCCTGGCTGAATTTCACGCTGACCCTTAATTTGTGCTGCATTGAGTCTCATAATTATGACGTTATGCTCGGAACATCAATGGCACGATAGACGGGAAGAAAACGCTGGACTCAGTTCATATGCAGATCGGTCTAAACATTGTTGTACGTTCATGTGGATGATCAATGGTTGAGATTTCGCGTGAAAGTAACCGAATTACAGTGGAAGGTGATCTTCGAGATTTCCACTATCTGCTTGCTCAAATTCATCAATGTATTGGGGTGACAGGGTACAGTGACGTTATCCTGGATATGTCGGCGTGTACGTCTGCCTTTCAGAACTCTATGCTTTCCGTATGCGCGCAAGTGGCTGCATACAGGAAGTCTGGAGTAACGTTCAGCCTTGTTCCTCCACGAGTGTCAACGCTTTCCAACTTGTTCAAGAATACAAATTGGGCACATTTTCTTGATCCGCTTCAGTTCCATCAGTCAAATTTCAGGGGGCACACGAGAATTGCTGCCACGCAGTATCAGTCGCCAGAAGAGCAGGGGGCTGCTGTTAACAGAATCGTGAACGTTATGCTCGGTGCCCTGCCTGATCTCGAACGAACTGATTTTGCTGCGTTTGAATGGGCGATAAATGAGATTACGGACAACGTCCTCGTCCACGCTAAGTCGCCGATTGGTGGGCTCGTTCAAGTCTCTACCTTCCAGAAGAGGGCAAAAAGCGTTCAGTTCGTTGTTGCTGACGCAGGCATAGGAATTCCAGCATCCTTAAAACCTGGCCACCCTGGGATTCACAGCGATACGGAGGCTCTCGATTGGGCGATTCGAGAGGGAGTCACCAGGGACGCCAGGATTGGTCAAGGTAACGGGCTATTTGGGAGTTACAGGGTCTGCAGCAAGTCAAAGGGCCACTTCCAAATAGACTCTGGGCATGCCCGATTGGAATACAACCCAAAGCGACAGCAGATGTCGATATCCAATCAAACCATTCCATATTCAGGGACTTTGATTGCCGCAACAATTGACTTCAGCAATCCCAAACTTCTCGCTGATGCCTTGCAATTCAAAGGTGTGACGTACCACCCGACCGACTACGTTGAGTTTGCGTATGAAGGTCGTGATGGGGGTCCTGTATCATTCATGCTGCGTGATGAGTGCATGTCTTTTGGTAGTCGCGTTTCAGGAAAGCCAGTAAGACAAAAGCTTCACAATATAATAAAGATGACTGACTCTCGCGCGGTCAACGTTGATTTCAGTGGTGTGCCGGTTATTTCCAGTAGCTTTGCCGATGAGGCATTTGGGAAGCTCTTCTTACAGCTTGGCCCAATGCAATTTATGCAGCGTGTTCGTTTGGTAAATACAATTGATACGGTTGAATCACTTATTAATCGTGCCATAGAACAGCGCATGAAGGTTGGTTTGTCTGACGCAGACTCGTAACTGAACGTCAAGTCACCTATGATCTGGAGTCCTATTGATCGAATTGATCAAGCCCTCTTATCCTTGGAGTTTGCCATCAAGGTCATGAACTATGTGGCCCTGAGAAAAATCAACAAGGAAGACCTAGCAGGTTGCGGAAAACCCATCCGTTCATCCTTCGAGAGCCTCAGGACGAACGGGGCAGCCGTTGAATATGGCAAGTTTCCGTTCATGCTGAGCCCGTCGAAGCACACTATTTGAGTTTTTCCGCAGACTGCTAGACTGCGACACGCTGATTCATTTGCCTGGCGGGAGTCTAAGCCTTGGCCAGTCTACATTCCACACCTATGACGATCTCGTTCATGCCAGCGAGAATCTATACTCACAGGCTTTAGCAGTTTCCGCGGTGGCTATGGAAGCTTGCCCTGCAAGCCGCTGGTATTAGTAACGACCCGAATGATCGTTCCGACCGAGGTCAATTGCGGACCCTTGTCTACATGATTCGGTCGGCATTTGCTCGCGACCTTCAAGTTCCAACGTGGAATGCGCGAGGCCCATACGCTCAGCAGATACGGGTACGGTTTGCGTATCATGACCTGCAAATAGATCTGAACGCTTTGGATGGTAAGCCTTTAGAGCTTGAGGATTTTGGTGGTCCTCTGGTGTTCTGGGATTTGATGCATGAGGTTCGCGCTTGGATTTGTGAGAAATCACGGCCATGAAGTACGTGGGTGAATTTCGCAATCGCTCGGTAGCCACGGCGCTAGCTGAGCGGATCAAGCAGACGGTACGTCGGCTTTGGACGATCATGGAAGTCTGTGGGGGCAGACTTATTCGATTGTGCGATTCGGGATCGATGGCCTGTTGCCGAGAAATCTCAGGCTGGTTGATGGGCGAGCGCGGAACAGATCATTGAGGTGGAAGGCAGGCAATCGCATCGTGGTTTACCACAGTGCGCGCACATGCTTGTATTGCCGGATGAGGGTGTCCTTGGTCAGCACGGTTGCATTCTCTTCCCTGGCGGTCGCGACAATGATTTGATCTGCTGGATCTCCGTGAAACGGCTGAGGCAGCGTCGTTGATCGGTAGCTGAGTGTGGGAGTGAGGGGCACGAGTCGGAGCTTGGGCATCTCGAGTGCGACACGAAACCATTCTTCAGGATCGCAGGAAATCCCTATCCGCTTTTTCTCCAACAACTTACTGAACTCCCACGCCGATATTACTGAGAGGAGAAGTTCCTCATAGTGGTCGGGATTATTGAGAAGGGTGCGGACGCGAGGGGACAGCTTCTTCGGGTTCATCTGCCACCAGATCCACACATGCGTATCCAGCACGTACTTCACCGGCAGACGTTCCACTCAGCTTCGCCGAGAGGCGCCACAATATCATCTTCAAAAACCAGAGCCTCCGCCAACCTGCCCGGTGCCGTGCATTTTCCGGCGAAGGGAACAATTTCGGCGAGGGGCTTGCCTCGTTTTGTGACCAGGACCGACTCTCGTGTTTCCGCGACTTCTCCCAATACTTTCAACGCGTGTGCCTTAAAATCTGTCACTGGCATGGTCTTCATGTGACGCACCCTCTCCCCTGTCTCGCTTCTGGCAATAATTCTATATAGTCATTTATAATGGTCATGTCAAGCAACACGAACGAACGGTCGAAGTGGCACCCTGTTCCTATTAGTAGGCTGCCAGAGATTTATAAGACAGGAGGCAGGGCAGGCGCTCTACGCATTATGGGAGCGTTGTAGAGTAACGGGAATCGCGCTTATGAAGTACGTGGACGAGTTTCGCGATCGGGCGGTGGCGGCGGCGCTGGCGGAGCGGATCAAGCAGACGGTGCACCGGCCTTGGACGATCATGGAGGTCTGCGGCGGACAGACCCATGCGATTGTGCGGTTTGGCCTCGACAGCCTGTTGCCGAAGAACCTTGAGCTTGTCCATGGACCTGGTTGCCCGGTCTGTGTGACATCGGTGTCGTTGATCGACCAGGCTGTCTGTCTCGCGTCCATGCCTGGGGTGATCTTCTGCTCCTTCGGCGACATGCTGCGTGTTCCTGGTTCCCGTGGGGACTTGTTTGGCGTCAAGGCGGCGGGCGGAGATATCCGGATCATCTATTCACCATTGGATGCGCTCGAGCTGGCTCGCAAAAACCCAGATTGCGAAGTTGTCTGTTTCGCTGTGGGATTTGAAACCACTGCGCCGGCTTGGGCCATGGCGGTTGCGCAGGCGAAGCAGTCGGGTATCACGAACTTCAGTTTGTTGATTGCCCATGTGCTGGTGCCTCCGGCAATGGAGGCCATCCTGTCATCACCCCAAAATCGGATTCAAGGTTTTCTCGCTGCCGGCCATGTCTGCACGGTGATGGGTTATGAAGAGTATGAGGCCATCGCACAGAAGTATCGCGTGCCGATCGTCGTGGCCGGGTTTGAGCCGCTCGATGTGCTTGAAGGCGTTGCGATGCTAGTCAGTCAGTTGGAGGAAGGTCGAGTTGAAGTCGAGAATCAGTACGTGCGATCCGTGAGCCGGGAGGGGAACCGACCGGCAAGGACCATTGTCGACGAGGTCTTTGAACCGGCACCGCGAATCTGGCGCGGTATCGGTGAGATACCTGCAAGCGGTCTGCGTCTCAGGTCTGCGTACAGGGCCTATGACGCCGATGTGAAGTTTCAACGGGAACTTTCGCAGCTGTCAGCAGGCATTGAAGATCCCGAATGCCAGAGTGGACTGATTCTTCAGGGATTGCTCAAGCCGATGGACTGTTCGGCTTTTGGCACTCGCTGTACGCCAGAGCAACCGTTAGGCGCACCGATGGTGTCGAGTGAAGGAGCCTGCGCGGCGTATTATCGGTATCGGGGGAGCGTCATTCGTGAAGCGTAGCATGCTATCCAAGGTAAGAGTTGCGGGTTTCTGGTTCCGAGTTGCGTAATGGCCGGCCAGTCAAACTCGAAACCCGTAACCAGAAACTCGAAACAAGAAACGAACCATGAGCAACAAACCATTTGAGCCAGCTTGCCCACTGCCGCTTTCAACGAAGAATACTATCCAGCTCGCGCATGGCGGAGGCGGGCGGCTCATGCAGGAGTTGATTCACGATGTGTTCGTGCGGGCTTTTCACAATTCTATGTTGGCGCCGATGCACGATGGTGCAACCTGGCCGGTTGAAAAAGGTACGCTCGCCTTCACGACGGATTCGTATGTGGTGCGGCCGCTGTTCTTTCCGGGTGGCGACATCGGAAGCTTGGCGGTGAACGGCACGATCAACGATCTGGCCATGTGTGGTGCTAAGCCTCTCTATCTGAGCGCGGGGTTTATTTTAGAAGAAGGGCTCAGCATGGAGGTATTGCGGCGCGTCGTGAATTCCATGGCTGAGGCCGCAAGGGCTGCGGGCGTGCCGATCGTCACTGGCGACACCAAAGTGGTGGATCGCGGCAAGGGCGACGGAATTTTCATCAACACATCTGGTGTTGGACTGGTGCCGAAGGGTGTTCGTGTGTTGCCGACGTTGATTGAGCCAGGTGACGCGATTCTGGTGAGTGGTGATCTCGGTTCCCACGGTGTGGCGGTGCTCAGTGTTCGGGAAGGGCTCACGTTCAACGGCGACATCGAAAGCGATTCGGCCCCGTTGCATCACGTCGTCGCCGACCTGATCGACAACGGCATCGAGATTCATTGCCTGCGCGACATCACTCGTGGCGGGCTGGCCAGCGTGTTGAACGAATTAGCCACAACGGCGAAGGTTGGCGTGGCTGTGGATGAAGCGGCCATTCCAGTGAGCGAACCGGTCCGCGGAGCCTGCGAGCTCTTAGGGCTCGATCCACTCTATGTGGCGAATGAGGGACGTTTCGTCGCCATGGTGCCGGCATCGCAGGCCGAGGCCGCTCTGGCTGTGATGCGACGACACAAGGCCGCAAGCCAGGCAGCTTCTATCGGCACTGTCATGGATCGAAGTGCTCCACCTGTGGTGCTGCGAACGGTCTTGGGCACGCAGAGGATCCTTGATCTTCTCTCGGGAGAGCAACTCCCACGTATCTGCTGATCCGTTCCTTGTAGTTCTGCCAACTCGCCACCGTCCGTAGTCATTGTCGCCGGCCTTCCCAAGAATTGACCTCCAGCTTTGCAGTTCCCTCTGCTGTAGCATTCCGCGACAGTGAGCAGAAGGCTTCCGTGGAATTTTCCCCACTCTCGAAACAAGTGCTGAGCCTCTGGTCCGATGAAACCCCGTGTTTGCAATACGTTATAACTGGACTGCGACCTCACTGAGGCTCGTTCCAATGGCACGATGGTTGCCAACTACTCTCTGTATGATGAGCGAGGGAAGGGTGATGTCATTGCGAGTTGTCCTCTTGTCTCTCTTCTTTATTCTGTACTGGCTGGCTTTTGCTGACGTCGGTGCGGCGCAGCAGAGCAGTGAGAAGGCTCTACGAGAGCATTACGATTTACAGGAGGGAAAGCGTCTCTATGGGGAGTATTGTCGCTTCTGCCATGGAGAACAGGGAAAAGGTCACGCATTCAATGTCACACCGCCACCAGCAGATCTCACGAGCCCTGCAGTCCAGCGGAAGTCCGATATCGAGCTGACACAGACCATTCACGAAGGTGAACGAGGCACCGCGATGGGATCTTGGAAATGGGCGTTGTCGAAGGAAGAGAAGCAGCACGTCCTGCTCTACATCCGCTGGTTGGCTCAACCACGAGAGAAAGCCCTACCCCGTCACCATGACGAGACTGAGGGCGACTGACGAAGAGATGGCGATGACCAACCATGAAAAGCGGAAGACAATCATCCGGTGGAGGGATCTTCAAGCAATGCCAACAGCCGTTGGTGATATCTGCATGGCGAAGCAGCATGTCCTATTGTCTGGAGGGGTGACATGACAATGAAGGTTGTGGTGGGGCTCGATGGGTCGAAATATTCCGAATGGGCGCTGGATTGGGTGGGGAAGATTCCCTTGCGGTCTGCCCCTCGGGTGATGGCGATCCATTCCGTCGATCTCAATTCCGCCCGGGTACCGGCTCTCACCTATCCCGCCGTCAGTTCGTATGAACCTGACATTGGAGAAGCGATTCATTTGCTCGAAACCCGAGCCAAACAGGTGGAACAGGGCACGAAGAAACGGATGGGTGAGTTGAGATTGACCGGCTCCGTCCGTGTGGAACAAGGGCCAATTGCTCAAGCGCTGTTGAAGCATGCAGGAAGTACCGCATTGATCGTGGTGGGGAGTCGAGGCTTGGACGCCATTGATCGGTTCATGTTGGGGAGTGTGTCGACCGCCGTGACGCTCCATGCCACGACTCCGGTCCTGATCGTCAAGGAGCCGCCTCACCCTCCTCGGCGGATCTTGTTTGCAACAGACGGATCTGCCTCATCGGGGAAGGCCCTTCAGTTTCTGCTCAAACGATTCAAGGCTACGGCCGACGGCAAGCCCCTTGTGATTCTCTTGGTGCATGTCATGCCGTTCTTACGGTATACGGCGGTGAAAGAGGCGGGAGAACAGTTGCTGGCTCAGGAGGCCGCCAAACTCGAAAAGGCCGGGTACCGGGTCAGGCAATTTCCCCGGGTCGGACCGGCGGCGGAAGAAATCATGAAGATCGTGAATCTCGAACAGCCAGATTTGATTGTGACAGGTGCAAAAGGGCGGAGTGCTGTGGCCCGCTTCCTTCAGGGTAGCGTTTCGTTGAAACTTGTCCAGCAACCAGCTTGCTCAGTCCTTGTCGTCAGATAAGCTGGACAGGCTGTCGTGCACACCAACACCCTGAAGATGATGTGCTCGTTCCGGTACGGAACGCGCACATCATCAGTCTTCGGATTTCGGCCGACCCAAGATCGTCTCTACACCTAGCCACATCTCGAAAAAGGAACGCCTCACCCGCCGTCCCAAGACGGCTGCACAAGGTGTTGGACACTTCCCTAAGAAAACCAGGACGTGACCTGCTATGCACTCTTCTTGTAGACGACAATGCCACCGATTAAAAGGCCGATCATGACCACGGCGAATATTAAGAGACTGCTTTCCATAACCCCTCCGTTTTAATGAATAAAATACCAGGTTTCCCCTGGGTGGCTACGACATCCGCTGTCTTGTTCGGGCGCTGACTTCAGGGCCATCTCCCTGCTGTATATTCCTGCCACCGTACACACGATCACTCGCCTCTATAGCTATACAGCAACTCTTATGCGCGTCTAAAAAACCCGTAAAGACAGAGGGGATCTACAAAGTGAGGCTGAGATAACAGGGGGTGATGGGGAGAATATCCTCAAGGCTGTCTAGTTTATTGCACAGACAACCAGCCTTGAGAGCGGCTGATTACTGAAGCGTCGATGCGGATTCCGTGCGGCGAAGGAACTAGCCGGATAAACGTTCCCGCCCATGAGCGGAGCTGAGGTCTTGATCAGGGCCGACTGGGACGATACGAGTTGGATTAATGTCGTCGTGCGTGATGTAGTAGTGCCGCTTGATGTGGTCGAAATTCACCGTCTCTGCGATGCCGTCGGTTTGGTACAGGTCTTTGAGATAGCCAAACAGATTCGGGTAGTCGAGGATGCGTCTGATGTTGCACTTGAAATGTCCGTGGTAGACTGCGTCGAACCGAACGAGTGTGACGAACAGGCGCCAGTCGGTCTCCACGAATTCCGGCCCGAAGAGATAGCGGCGCGTGGCGAGGCGTGCATCCAGCTGATCCAGTGCGGCGAACAGTCGCCGGGCCGCTCGTTCGTAGGCTTGTTGTGATGTGGCGAATCCCGCTCGATAGACCCCATCGTTCACGTTTTCGTAAATGAACGTGTTGAGCTCCTCGATCTCTTGCCTCAGTCCATCCGGATACAGGTCGATCGGACTTTCGGTGAATCGGTTGAATTCACCGTTGAAGATTCTCATCAGGTCGTCGTCGGAGTTGGTGACAATGTGTTTGGTGACGGAGTCCCACAGCACCGGAACCGTAAAACGTCCGATGTAGCGCGGGTCGGTCGCTTTATAGGCCTCACTCAGAAACGAAAATCCGTTGATGGGATCTGGGGAGTGCCCAGGACCTTCACGAAACGCCCACCCTCGCTCATCGCGGATCGGGTCCACGACGGTCATGCCGATCACGGACTCGAGTTGCTTCAGCTTGCGAACGATGATCGTCCGATGGGCCCACGGGCAGGCCCATGACACATAGAGATGATACCGCCCCACAGCGGCTGGATAGCCTGAGCCGCCATCGGCCGTGACCCAGTTGCGGAACGAATCTGCCTGGCGTCGAAATTCTCCCGTAGACGATTGTTCTTGTGGAAACTGGGCTTGGACTTTCACGCAGAGTTGATCCCTTTCTAAATCAGTATCTCACACTCGTCGATCAATAGCGCCAAACGGTTCCAATAGGAGTTGTTGCATTTTGCTACAACGCTCTCTTCGCACCGTGGCATTAGGCTACGAAAATGGAGCCATGAATCAGGAAAATCACGTGATTGAAGGGCACGCTCCGTGCGAAGAGACTGACTGGAGAGGCAGCGATCATTTATGGGTAAACAGCCACGTGGCGCTCTACAACGTTAGGCATCTTTTGCAAGCCTGTTCTCGCAGTCTGGGGATCTGCCTCATCCTTGCGGTAGGGTCTGCTTGTGAAAACAGGTCGACCGATACCACTCCTGTCGCGCAGAACCCGCCTTCTGCACCATCACGACTGTTGCGTCTGACCGCGGAAGAGTTATCCAGAATGCAGTTGGAGCTGTCGCCGGTGGCGCAGGGGGAGATCCTTTCGCATCGTGAATTTCCCGCCACCGTCCAAGCCAACCAAAACGAACTCGCCGAGGTCACGGCCCTGATTCGTGGCCGGGTGGTAAAGGTTCATGTCGATGTCGGGCAGGATGTGAAAAAAGGCACGCTCTTGGCGCTGCTCCACAGCGTCGATCTCGGTGTGGCGGAGGGTGAATACCTCAAATCAGCGGCCAGGCTGGAGGAAGCCGAACGATCCCATGTGCGAGCCAAGGAGTTGTATGAGAACAAGGCCGTCAGCCTCGCTGAATTACAGCGGCGTGAGGCAACCATGAAGGCCGCCAGGGCCGAAGTCCGTGAGACGAGGAATCGTCTGGAGCTGCTTGGTGTGCCTCGAGAAGAAATCGAGAGGTTGGATCGTGAGCATACGATCAAGGCTGACATGCCCTTGCGCGCGCCGTTCAACGGGCGGGTCATCACACGAAACATCACAAAGGGAGAAGTGGTTGAAACGGACCAAAAACTGTTCACTGTGGCCAACCTTACGGACGTATGGGTGATCGGTAACGTGCCTGAAAAGGACGTTCGATTCATCAGTAAGGACCAGAACGTCAACGTGGTTCTTGCGGCCTATCCCCATGCAATTTTCGGTGGAACCATTACCTATGCCGGAGACGTGCTTGACCCGGCAACTCGCACCATGAGCCTGCGCGTCACCGTATCGAACCCCGAGCGACTGCTGAAGCCGGAAATGTTTGCCGTCATCAGCGTGTACATTACCTCAAGTCCTGACGCGCTGAGCGTGCCGCTTGCAGCCGTCCAGAACGGACCTGTTGGCAAGATAGTGTTTGTTCAGGGGGAGGACGGTACCTTCGAGGCACGAACGGTCAAGTTGGGCAATGAAGAGGGGGACGTGGTCAGGGTACTGGAGGGGGTGAAGGCCGGTGAGCAGGTCGTGACGAAGGGCTCCTTCGCTCTTAAATCTGAAATGGAACGGCACAAGATCGAACCCACGCCATGATCGTCTCGCTTCTGGAATTCTCACTGCGGCAGCGGATCCTGGTGATCGGTCTGGCTTGCCTGTTGTCAGTCATCGGTGTGATGGCCTTTGAGTCGATTCCGATTGATGCCTACCCCGACGTGACGAACATCCAGGTGCAGGTGTTGACTGACGCGCCAGGGCTTTCACCGGTGGAAGTGGAACGATTCATCACCTATCCGCTCGAAATCCAAATGACCGGCCTACCGGGATTGGCGGAGATCCGGTCGCTTTCAAAATTTGCCCTCTCTCAAATCACCGTCGTGTTCAACGACGACGTGGATATCTACTTCGCTCGACAGTTGGTCTTCGAACGAATCATGGCAGCAAAGGAACGACTCCCTGACGGACTGGAGCCTATCATGGCGCCGGTCAGCACTGGGTTGGGCGAGGTCTATCAATACTATGTGGAAGGCCCTTCGGCCCCTCGACAAGCTCAAGACGGGCAGCTCAGGGCAGGGCCCGATTCGACGGCTACCGATCCGCGTGTGATCGAGACAGCGTTAATGGACCAGCGGACCATCCAGGACTGGGTGCTGCGACCGCAGCTCAAGAGCGTGCCGGGAGTGATCGATGTGAACGGGATGGGCGGGTTCGTCAAGCAGTACCAGGTTCTTGTCGATCCGGCCAAACTGCGCAAATTCAATCTCACGCTGCACGAGGTCTACGAGGCTGTCGCGAAGAATAATGCCAATGCCGGAGGAAATGTGCTCGAGCGATATGCCGAGCGTGCGATCGTCCGAGGGGTGGGCTTGATCAAGAGCCTGAGCGATATCGAATCAATCATCGTAAAGGAATCCGGTGGCACACCGATTTTCGTTCGCGATGTGGCGGAGATCCGGATCGGTCACGCCGTCCGCCATGGTGCGGTGGTGCTCAATGGGGAGCGGGAGGTGGTGGCCGGCACGGTGCTCATGATCCGAGGAGGCAATGCCCGCCAGGTGGTCGAGGCGGTGAAGGCCAAGGTGGAGGATCTCCAGCAGGGTCATGGCCTCCCAGCAGGCATGAGACTGATCCCGTTCTACGATCGCATCGAGCTGGTAAATGCCGCCATTCATACGGTACGTGACGCATTGATCGAGGGCGTTGTGCTGGTGGTCTTCGTCTTCTTGTTTTTCTTGGGCCATGTCCGGAGCGCCGCTATCGTGACCGTCACGATGATCGTCACGCCGCTCGTGACGTTCATCGCCATGGAGCGATTCGGGCTCTCGGCCAACCTGATGACGCTTGGCGGGCTCGCGATCGCCATCGGCGAGATCGCCGACGGATCTCTTGTGGTGGTCGAAAACGCCTATCGGCACCTCGCACAACACAGTGGCGCTTCGGAGGAAAGCAGGCTCAGTGTCATTCTCCACGCCACCAAGGAAGTGGGCCGGCCGATCCTGTTCGGAATTCTGATCATCAGCGTCGTCTTTTTGCCGCTCCTGACCCTCCAAGGTATTGAAGGGAAGATGTTTGCGCCGCTGGCCTACACGCTGGTCATCGCGTTGCTGGCTTCGGTGATCGTCACGCTGACGTTGTCGCCGGTGCTTGCGTCCCTGCTGTTGCGTGGGGACCATCCGAAGGAAACGGGCCTCACCTGCTGGATGAGGCAGCGGTACTTGCCGGTATTGGAATGGACCCTCCGACATCGCACGGTTGTCCTGGCCGGCTCGACGGCAATCGTGTTTGCCAGCATGACCCTCGTGCCCTTCATTGGGCGAGAGTTTATTCCTCTGCTGGAGGAGGGTGCGCTGACCCCTCAAGTCGTTCGATTACCGAGTGTGTCGCTGCCGGAATCCATCGAGATGGAAAAGCAGACCCACAAGGCAATGTTGGAATTCCCGGAGGTTCGGATGGCCGTGAGCAAAATCGGCCGGCCGGATATCGCGTTCGGTCCGGAAGAACCTAATGAAAGTGATCCGATCGTCGCGTTGAGCGATCGGAGTACCTGGAAAACAGCGGTGACTCAGTCGAAACTGACCGATGCCATCAGAAACAAGCTGACGGAGATTCCCGGCATCTCCGTGCTCATGAGTCAACCGATTCAGGAACGGGTGGACGAACTCATCTCGGGTATCAGAACGGAATGCGCGATCAAGCTGTTCGGAGACGACCTCGACGTCCTGTGGGACAAGGCGGAGGAGATCGCAGCCCTACTGCAGCAGATTGCTGGGGTCAAGGACGTCAAGATCGAACAGATCTCCGGACAGCCCTATCTGACCATCGACATCGACCGGCAGAAGATCGCCCGTTTCGGCATCAATGTGGCCGATGTGCAGGACATCATCACGACGGCGATCGGCGGGAAGCCGGCCACGCAGGTCTATGAAGGTGAGCGGCGATTTCAGCTTATCCTGAGATTTCCCGAGCCCTATCGGAACAGCGTCGCAAGTGTTGGAGAGATTCGGGTGAAGGCGGCCTCTGGAGCTCTGATCCCGATAAGCGATCTTGCGACCATCGAGATGCGCGAAGGACCACTCCGTGTCAGCCGTGAGCATGTCAAACGCCGTATCTTCGTCGGCTTCAATGTCGTGGGCCGGGACATCGGCGGTGTGGTGGATGAAGGGCGGGCGAAGCTCGCCGCACAGCTACGCTTGCCGGAAGGGTACACCGTCGTTTGGGGCGGCGCGTTCGAAAATATGGAACGGGCCAACGCGCGGCTTATGGTCGTCGTGCCGATCACGCTGGGCCTGGTCTTCTTCCTCCTCTTCTGGGCTTTCCATTCGGTGAGGTACGCGAGCCTGATCATGATCAACCTGCCGTTCGCGTTGATCGGCGGCGTCGTGTCGTTGTGGCTGAGCGGACAGTATTTGAGTGTGCCGGCCTCGATCGGTTTTATCGAGCTGTTCGGACTCGCCGTAGGGAACGGGATTGTGCTGGTCTCCTATATCAACCAACTGCGTCACGAGGGACAATCGATCGACGACGCGATCCTGGCCGGCTGCAGCCTGCGTCTTCGTCCGGTCGTGATGACGATGATGACGACGTTGCTCGGTCTTTTGCCGCTGGTATTGGCGCAAGGGATCGGAGCAGAGGTACAGCGGCCGCTTGCCAGCGTCGTGATCGGGGGGCTCTTCACGTCGACGGTGTTGACGCTGGTGGTACTGCCCGCGCTGTACAGCATGTTTGCTGGGCGGGAGGTGGGAAAAGAGGAGGCGCCGGAATGGGTGTGAGGGGATGGGCGAGCGACATGGGCAATCCCGGCGTTCGCCGAGGCCACACGATCGGAATGTGCTTCCTCGATGCGCGCGGTTAGGGATCGACCATGCCACTCGCCCGATATGGTAAAAGAAGTGAATTCGGAGTGAAGTCGAACAGTAGTGTCCCATACACGGGATTGAGTACCAACGTTCTGTGTATCGAGGAGATCCCCTCGATTTATTGGCGTGCGCTATGTCGCCACCAATACGATCCTCGGCCTGTCCCTCTGGAAGAGTGGAATAGGGGAAGATGGGGGAGGTGTTCGCCTCATGTATGCGCTCGAGGGGCAAGGAGTCTCTCTGCGGGAAGAAATAACAGTGTCATCACAGTCAGGCACTAAACTTGTAGGTGTCTTTGGCAAGTCTGCCAGGCCGGTCCGGGCTGAAGACCTTTGCCGGCAGGCGAGGCCGAATCCACAGGGCAATCAGTTAGAACGGGGAAGGGGGCGTTTATGAGACACGTGTTGGCGAGCATGACTTTGTTCTGCCTCTTCATCGCTTCGGGAGCTGCCGTGTATGCAGCCGGAGGCGGGGATGAGGAATTCTCCAAGGGGGAGAACTTATTGAAAAACAAACAGTATGCAGAGGCACGTACGGTGTTAGAGACCGGTATTCAGAAGGATCCGTCCAACATCCAGGCACATTTCAATCTCGCCGAAGCTTGCCGAGCCCTGGAAGCTTGGATCTGCGCGGAGGAACATTACGAGGCTGCACTGGATCTGGATGCCAAGTCCGGGCGGACGACATCCTATTTGCCCAAGACCAAAGCGAAGGTCTGGCGGTTACGAGAGGAAACAACGGCTTGGAGGCTCCTGCACGAAACGAAAGCGTTGGTGGCCGCTGGAAAGATGAAGCAAGCCCAGGAGACGCTCGAAAGCGCGTATGAAATGGGCCTGACCACTGAACAGCAGGTCCTTCACCAACAGCTCCAGGCCAAACTTCCACGGTCTCTGTCCGGGGCGAAGAAGCAAGTCTCTGCCGGGGCATCCGGAGGAATGGGAGACGCTGATAACCTCGATCTGCAGATGGTACTGGTACCGGCGGGGAGGTTCACCCGGGGTAGCGCACTGGGAGATGATGAAAAACCGGTGCGGCAGATCTATCTCAATGCGTTCCGGATCGACAAGTATGAAGTGACGGTCGGGCAGTATGCCAGGTATTTGGAAGCCACGGAAATGGAGGAGCCGCCGGACTGGAGCATCATGAATCAACCTCAACATCTGAGACGTCCGGTCGTCAATGTCAGTTGGGAGGATGCGGTCAACTATTGCAAATGGGCCGGTAAGCGTCTGCCGACTGAAGCGGAATGGGAAAAGGCGGCACGGGGAACCGATGGACGGATCTATCCCTGGGGCAATGAAGCCCCGACCAGGCTCCACGCCAATTACGGGCGAAAGGATTGGGATGACCATCTGGCCTTATCCCCGGTCGGATCGTTCGAGGCGGGGAAGAGCCCTTACGGAATCTACGACATGGCCGGGAACGCGTGGGAGTGGGTGTTTGATTGGTATGGCCTTGATTCTTATAAGAAAAGTCCGGAGAAGAACCCCATTGGCCCGGCAAAAGGCGATGAGAAGGTCGTACGTGGAGGATCCTGGTTGTACGTGACGGACTTTCTGCGATCCGCGCATCGGTTCAATGCGCAACCGATGAACCGGCAGTTCGGCTATGGGTTTCGGTGCGCAAAAACGCCGTAACCTTATCGACGAGAGAGTTCGTGGTTCTCGAATGAATCCTAGGAGAAACGGCTCAGCGATATTTCGCGAAGCAAATGAGGTCGAGATGGTCGTAGTGATCGGGCAGGATGGTTTCGGCCCTGTAGCCAAGACTCAGAAAGAACTGAATATTGCGGGCTGTTCGTAACATCGTGCAGGCGTAGAGCTTATGGGCATTGGTCACGACCTGCTCGATCTCGCGTATCAGGGCTTTGCCCACTCCTTGGTGCTGATGGCCGGGATTTACAGAGAGCAGGCGGATGACGCACACGCCGGCCACGGTCCAGAACCGCACGGAGCCGACGATGGTTCGGTCTTCAACGGCCACAAAGATCTGTTTTTCCCCGGCGTCCGCTTTGAGGCTCTCAAGGGTTTCCGTCGTCCAGCCGCTCACGGTGTGGACCGAAGCATATTCGCCGAAGGCGGACTGTTGCACGCGGAGGATCGCAGGAAAATCTTCTTCGGTTGCCGGCCGGATGTGCACCATGGGTGGCCTCTGGCTAAGGGACAATGTTCGACGTTCATAACGGAATGAGATGGGATTCGCAAGGGTGAGTAAATCAGGGGGAACAGTGTAACGAAGAGCGGTATGCCGCTCCAACCAATACTTCAAGAGGAGTGTCTATGCTGAAAGAAGTCACGGGGGATATTTTACGGACAACCGCTGAAATGGTCGCACATGGGGTGGCTCCGAACGACAACTATGCCAACGGGTTAGCCTTGAGCCTGCGACAGCAGTGGCCTGCGATGTACAAAGATTTTAGGCATTATTGCCAAACATTTACACCAAAGACCGGTGACTTGTGGACTTGGGCCGGTGTGGGTGGGGTACGAATCGTGAGTCTCTTTACACAGGAGGCTGCTCCCGGTCATGGAGCGAAGCCGGGAAAAGCCACAATCGAAAACGTCAACCACTGTCTCAAGGCCCTTGCCAAGTTGGTTGAAAGCGAGAAGGTCAAAAGTGTTGCCCTTCCTCGCTTGGCGACCGGTGTCGGTGGACTCGATTGGAAGGACGTCAAGCCGTTGATCGACAAACATCTCGGCCATTTGTCTGTTCCCGTCTATGTGTATGCGGTCTATCAGCCGGGTGCGCAGGCCAAGGAAGGCTGACGGTGTCTTGGCCAGGTGAAGTCTTCTGACCGTCTGGGCTTTGTGCGCGGAGGGGCCTCCTATGGCATTGGTTGCTCCAGAGCTCTATGACAAATTAGTCGCTGTGCGGCGAGAGCTCCATCGATATCCTGAGCTGAGTGGGCAGGAAGCTCGGACGGCCACAGTTATCAGCAGGTTTCTTCACGAGCTTGGCATTCATCACCGCACGAACGTCGCGGGCCATGGAGTCGTCGCCGACATTCATGGGAAATCCGGAGTGCCTTGTGTGGTGTTGCGGGCCGATACGGATGCGCTTCCCATTCAAGAAGAAACCGGTCTCGAATTCGCGTCGGCGCATACCGGTGTCATGCATGCGTGTGGCCATGACGGGCATACCACCATGTTGCTCGGTGCAGCGGCGTTGCTTTCCCGAGAGAAGGGCTTGCCGGCGCCGGTGCGGTTGATTTTTCAACCGGCTGAAGAAAAAGGAACCGGTGCGATCGCCATGATCCAGGAGGGCGCACTTAGTGGAGCCGGCCTGGTTTTCGGCGGACATCTGGATCGGCATTACCGCCCCGGCACCATCGTGGTGAGTGAGGGGCCGGTCAATGCATCGTCGGATAATTTTGCCATTGAGATCATCGGGCAGGGAGCACATGGAGCCAGACCACATGAAAGCATCGATGCGGTCGTGGTGGGGAGCCTTATGATCATGGCGTTGCAGACGATCGTCTCACGCGAGATCGATCCGGCCCGGCCCTCGGTTGTGTCAGTCGGTCAATTTCATGCCGGAACTGCGCCAAACGTGATCGCGGGGCAGGCCAAGTTGGAGGGAACGGTACGGGCGCAAGATCCGGCTGTCCGCAGACAGTTGCTCAGCTCCGTACGTCGTATTGCTGAATCGATCGCTCAATTACACGGGGCGAAAATCCATGTCACGGTAACCGAAGGCACACCACCTCTTGTTAACGGTGCGGTAATGGCGGGCCTCGCGCGGCAAGCCGCAATCGAGGCAGTGGGGGAAGCGAATGTGTTGCCGCTGAAGACAGCCAATATGGGGGCGGAAGATTTCAGCTACTATCTGGAAAAGATTCCAGGAGCTTACGTCCGATTCGGCAGCCAAGTTCCTGGTCGAGAAGGCTATCCGGCCCATTCCAGCAAGTTTGACTTCGATGAAGAAGCGCTGGCGGTAGGGGCAGTCTATTATCGGGCTATCGCCAGAATTGCCGGCCAGCAGCTTCGTCAACACTCGACCTCCTCCTGATCCACTGCGAAGGGGCGCTCATGATCAGAGTTCGAGAGGCCCGTGAAGAGGATGTGGGGCAGATCCGCGAAATCTTTCTCGCGGTCTACGGAACAGAGTATCCACATCGAGAACTGTATGACGAACTCTGGCTGAAGCGTTCGGTCTTCACGGACGATGCGTTGATTCTTGTCGCCGAAGACACGGAGGCCGGGCGTGTTGTCGGCACGGCGTCCGTCCTGTTCGATTTCGGGGCCCATTCCGATCTCGTGGGAGAGTTCGGCCGTCTTGCCGTGCATCCCGAGTATCGCCGGATGCAGGTGGGGAAGCTGCTTATGGACAAGCGGCTTGAGGCCATCAAGAACCGTCTGCATGTGGGACTTGTCGTCGCACGTACGATCCATCCCTATGCACAACGCATCAGCCTTGCACAGGGATTTCTTGCCACGGGCTTTCTCCCGCTCAAGCATTTCTTTCGTCATCGCGAGAGCTTCGCCTTGTTGGCCAGGTACTTTGGTGATGCCCTCACCCTGCGTCGCAATAATCCGCGCATCATTCCCGAGGCCTATGCCTTGGCCGATCTCGTGATGAGCCAACCACCGTTTACGCCGGATTTCATTGTGGATGAAGACTCTGCTTCCTATCCGACAGGCGGTGACTACCGGCTTGAACAGTTGCAAGCCGAGGGCTATCCGGCTTTGCTACGTATTGAACGAGGCCGAGTCAGGAATCGGGAGATCTTTGGGCCCATGCGGTTGGACTACGGCTTCTTCAAGCTGCAAGCCCGCCAGACCAACTATTTTCTGGCTCGCTCCGGCACTCACGTCGTTGGAGCAGTCGGCTACACGATGGATCAGGTTGAGCACACCGTGCGGGTATTCGAGCTCATTGCATTGGCTGATGATGTGGTGCGCTTTCTCCTGGGCGAACTTGAGCGGAAGTGTCGGGAGGAGATGGGCATTGAGTATATTGAAATCGATGTCAGCGCCTATGCGCCGCGCATGCAGCGAACGTTGCTGGAGTTGAATTTTCTTCCGGTCGCCTATGTGCCCGCCATGGTGTTCTATCAGGTTGAACGGCTCGACATCGTGAAAATGGTGCGGTTGAATAAGCTCCAAGACTTGGGGCCACTCGGTCTGACCGAGCCCGTTCAAGCCCTGGCCGATGTCGTGATGCGCGGATTTTCGGCGTGCGTTATTGCGCCGCGCATGGCGCGGGCGATCAAGGAAGTTCCGTTGTTTCATGGAATGAATACCGAACAGGCGACCAGGTTGGCCGGCGTGTGCACGGTGAAAAGCATGCGAAGCGGTGAGCGACTCTTTACCGAGCGCGATCCAACCGACCGGCTCTACGTGGTACTGCAGGGGCAGGTTGCCATCAGCGGCGGATCGGCTCCGACTATCATTGGCACCATCCACACCGGTGAGACTTGCGGCGAAGTCTCTCTCCTGTCGGCCAGACCTCACTCTGCCACGGCAATGGCAGTGAGTGAGATCGAGGTCGCCGAACTCCCTCGACGAGATCTGGAAGACCTCATTCGACGTCGTCCCGATATCGGTGTGATTATCTACCGCAACCTAGCCGTCGGACTTGGAGGCAAGCTTCTGCGCTCCGGCGAGTGGAAGCGGGATCAGGAGAGGAGTGAAGCCGAGAGCGTATTGCCATTTGTTCGACGTTGAGTGGACGGTGAGGACACGTTCCTTGGAGAGGTGTCCGTCACGCAGCCGCATCCCCATATTGACGGAGTTTGGAACCGCCCGATCCCTTTCGCCGCAAGAGGACTTGCTGATTTCGGTGGATGACCTCATCGACGATCATTCCACAGTTGACACAACGCCAGGCATGAACCTCCGAGGACGAACCAGTTTGTACGACGACACTGTCATCATAGACTGCGAACCCATTGCAGCGTTGGCAATTCATCATTCACCTCCCGATCGTGTTCCGAGTTCCACCCGGGGAACTGCTTGTGGAATTCGAGGAGTAGCAGCATGATTCGCCTGCTGTACGCGTGTCGCTTGCAGCATGGCGATCCCGTCTTGGAGGCCCAGCAAGTATCGCTCACGAATTTCCGAAGAGCAGAGCCGGTAGTCTTCGCTATGGTCTCGCCTCATCACGGCATCTCGAAGCCCATCCGCTTCGGCTTGCCAGCCATCCGCCTCTAGTTCACTAGGAGCCTGTCTCGACCGTTGTCGACACCATTCAATTCGCACAGTGATAGGGGGCATCGGCTGTCCCATGTGTTTGGTCTTAGGAGTGCAAGTCCTTTGTCTCAAATCCATATGGAGCAAGTTAAATGCCATAAGGGACACAGATGGAGAAGCAGGTTGGACTACTTCTAGAAATTGGTAGATTCGTACGTAAATTTAACAGGTTATGTCTGTGGGAGCTGTTCGAGAGGCTACGCTGGAAGGATCTCCCGGAAGCTGTTCCAAGTGAAGGAGGTGAAGGCAAATGACTCTAGTATTTCATCGTAGCATGAGGAGTCGCCTCGAAACGGTCCATCCTTTCTTCGAGAGGCTTCAAACGGACAGACATCCTCTTCAAAAGATGGTCCTTCGCTGTTCATGGAGCACTGAACGAAGCCTGGGTCATGGGTTTGCCAGGGTGACTCCTCCTTCCGAAGGATGCGGAGATGCTCTTACTGATCAAGCGCGTATTCCTTCATACTCTGATCAGTAATCGGGTATAGTCGTCATCAGGGATTCCTGACAAAGATTGTCATGGAGCGAACAACCTTATCATGAGACAAGGAGCCGAGATGGGTGAGCATAGGGGTGGGTCTGTTAAGGAGTTTATGCATCGCTACCTGGAGGTCGTCTCACAGAAGGCGACGGTTATGGCTGTGGCTGAACGAATGGGCATCAAGCGGGTCGGCTGTCTCTTGGTCGAGTCGGAAGATCCCACCCGAGGGCCGATCGGCATTCTGACGGAGACGGATCTCGTGCGGAAAGTTCTGGCTGCGGGATTAGACCCCATGGTGGCGACGGCGAATCAGGTGATGGTCAGTCCGATTGTGACGATCACGGGGGACCTCACCATGCTGGATGCCAGCCATCTGATGCAAACCAATCATATCCGTCACCTCTGTGTGGTGGAAGCTGGAGAGATTGTTGGGATCATCTCCGTGCGGGACTTGGTACGATCGTTTGTGGATGTGGAAAGCGGCCCAGTGAGCGAGCTTGACCAGGTCTACCGTCCGTTGAGCATCCTGATGGCAACGACAATTGCGACGATTCCGAGTGATGCGTCTCTTCTCACTGCGGCTCAGTTGATGCGCGAGAAGCGGCTCGGGTCCTTGTTGACCATTGAGGCAGGCGAGATCGTCGGCATTGTGACCGAGTGCGACCTGATCCGGAAAGGACTTGCGGTCAATCGTACGGCAGCGCATACGCACGTCAGTGCGGTGATGAGCTCGCCTCTGCTCAGCATCGATGTCAATCGCACGGTCCGTGACGCCAGTAAGATGATGGCCGAGCAGGGGGTGCGACACTTGACGGTGACGGAAAGTGGGAAAATCGTTGGGGTGCTCTCTGTGCGGGATCTTGTGAAAATGGTCTCCGTTCGGGATCGCCCCAGGTTTCTCAGCAAGCCGTCATAGGAAGTAGGAGCTCATCCCAACAGTATCACGGCCAGTCGAGGGAGCCAGGGGAGCATCAGCATGCCGAGGCAAATGGAAAGGGCGACGATCGAGGCCACCAGTTCCTCATCAATATGTGCTTCAGCGGCAATGATCAGTGCGCTGACCGCCGAGGGCATCGCGGCGATCAGGAGCACGACGGCTCGTTCCACTCCGATCAGACCTAATACCTCCACGGCGATCGACCCGAGCAGCAGCCCGCCACCAATCCGTGTTGCCACACCCAATGTGGCCAGACGCGCCGTTCGCCGGATCGTGGAGAAACTGATTGAGAGGCCGAGCACCAGACTGGCAAGCGGCGTCGTGGTGACGTGCACTGGCTTGAGTAGCTCAATGAGCCAGAGAGGTAGATGATGCCCTGACAATTTGACGGTGAGAATACAAACCAGAGCCCATAAAGGCGGTGATGACAGGAAACGGACTGCCGCTGATCTCCGAGCGGCACTCTGCGTGCTGTGCCACACCGCGAGACCATAGAGAACGGTGAGGGTCAGCGTCGTTTGACCGAGGTCGAAGAGCACGGCGTATGTCAGACCCTCTTTACCGAATGTGGCCAGAATAACGGGGAAGGCAAAATAAACAGAATTAATGGAGCTCGTGGCCAAGACAAACCCGCCTTGCGTCTCACGCGGAACCGAGAGGAACCGGGCCAGATGCCAGGAGCAGAAGACCATCGGGAGCGTAATAAGGCAGGCAGCCAACGGGAGCTTCCAGGCTGTCGAGGTCAGGGCGACAGAATCAAGCGAGATCAGAATCGTTGCCGGTAGACTGACGGAGAACACAAAGGTGGCCAACCGTTCGGCATGCGCTTTCGTCAAGATGCCACGGGATCGGAGCAAGATTCCGACGACAAAGGTTACGATGAAGACCTGAAGAGACAGAGGCATAGCGTTCGGCGAACGAGAAGGGCATGATGCCGTGCTCCCTGCGAGAGATGCAACGTATACGTGGGTGGGTATTTCAGAAAGCTTGCTTCTTTAGCGCGTTGGACTTAGAAGAAGGGAACAGAAGAGGAACCAGAGACGGAATGTAGATCTTGGCACCACGGTCGTGCGAATGTAATGGTTCATCTACTCCACCAATAGACCTGATATGGCAACCAAACTAGATCGTTCCGTACGTCTGTCCAAAGCCGCGATTGATACCCTGTGGCAGGGCAATGTGGTCGGAGCGATCAATATCGTGCGCAAGGAGCGGGGTATCGGTGTGGCGGAAGCAAAGGAACTGGTGGTCACGTACATTGGTACACAGCCGGCGCTTAAGAAGAAGATCGATCAGGTGCTCACCACGGCCAAACGGAGATTCATCGGATGGATGGTGGGGGTGTTGGTTCTGGCGGCCGGCATCGCGTATTTCGTGATCAGGGGTTTGTGACTATGTGGGTATGTCTAACAGTCCTATCATGAAACCAACATTTCCAAACGCGACATGCGGTAATGAGAGGGTGGGATGTTCTCATGGAGGCAACATGACATGTGCACGCAGTGCATGGCCCTTGCTTGTGTTGAGTATGATCGTCTTCTGTGCGCTCGCACCGGTTTTGGTGTGGGCGAAGGTACAGGTGTTGCCGGAGACGGTGCTGCTCGTGGAAGGCAAGAAGATCAGTGGACAGAGCAGTTTACTGCATCATCCGGTGGTAACAGGGGTCGTCGCAGCATTTGAGCGGGCAGAATCAGGGTTACAACAAGAAGCGCTTGATATGCTCATGCAGTTTTATGCTCCGTCTTACGACTACCACGGGTTGAAACAAGCCGACGTTCGGCGGGTTTGGAGCGAAGTGTTCGAGCATTACAAGGCCCTCGAGTCGCTCCATTTGTTTTCTGACATCAAGGTGCTGAAGGTGGATGGGAAACTACGAGTTGAGGTGACCTGCACCGGAGGGCTCTATGGCACCGATGAACAGAGTGGAAAGCGAGTGACCCTCGACAGTTGGTTCCGCGAGGTTCACTATTTGGTTAAGGACGGTGAGAACTGGCGATTTCTGGGTAATGCGGGAGAGGTGCCGGCTGCCGCTCCCTTTGCGTCGGCTCCACACCACCCGTTGTTTTGACCCCTGTTAAACCTGATTGAAGCGAGTGATGATGCCCGGTATGACGGCAAAGAGCAGGAGCGCCGCGTAGTAGGCAACGCCTGAGACGAGGTCACGGTGGAGAAAGACTTCGGTCGCTGACATTCCTCTGAGCCACATTCCCACGGCCAAGTCAGCAAGCAACACGAGTCCCATAGCAATACAGCCGACAGATAATGCTGTAGACTGCCGACCATCAAGCTTGTGACGAACTATCCATCTCGCTGCGGCGACAATCACGGTGAGCATCAGCGGTATCTCTATCAGTTCGGCCACTCTCTCACCGAGGAGTGGAACCATGATAAGGACCCGTCCGGTTCCTAGGATGAATCCGGCCCCAAACACCAGAAGAAAGTAGAGAACGCTGGTTTGCAGGATCGGCATGGGCCAGTTAGCCTTTTTCTGCTTCCAAGTGGACGCGATTACCAAAAATTCAGAAGTCGATAACATTTAAAGAATGCGATTAGTGTACCTCAATAAACCACCTTGGCTTCATACGGTAGAAATCCTTTCGTACATGCCGCTTCAGACTCCGCTTTGAATCCAGTATGTAGACGCCATCAGCATCACGAACAAAGACCACCCAATGCCAGAAGGCGTGATTTTTTACGCGATGCCACTTGATTGCTAAGAGTGCGCGATCTGGGAGCGTTTCCCAGGAATGGAACGGCATTTCTCCTGTTGATGCGCGAAGCCGATATTGCTTTAGGAGTCGACGCACATGAGCGGTCTCTGACCACAAGCGATTATCTGTGACAGAGATGCCCATCTGATTGGCCACACGCTTGGCTGCGGTATAGCTCACCCCCGCCAGCGCCGCCACACTCGCAATGCCGCAACCAGTTTTCGCAAGTTGAATCACCGGCTTCATCATAGATTCAGTTTCAACTTCCGTCCGCCCGAGATAGTAAACCCGTTCCGTTGATAGAAACTCAGAGAGCGATCGAATTGCGGCAGAGGGGGTGTTGTGACTTCAAGGCGTTTCCAGCCTCGTTGTTGACCGATTGCCTTGGCTTCGGTGAGCAGGGCTGATCCGATCCCCTGGGAACGGTATGCCGATCGGACATAGAATTCCGGGATCGTGCCATATACACCTTCTGTGTAGAGGGCATAGCTTTCATACAGAGCAAGGAACCCGATCGGCTGGTCCTCCACCCGTGCAAGCAACACTATGTACAAACCCTTCGTCATCCATGACTCGGCTCGATCTACGGTGCGGGCATGATCAAACCCAAAGGCCTTGTCCTGCACGGCCGCCATGATTTCGTTCAAGAGTTCGCCTACCATGGTGGCAATGGTATCCGTGTCCTCAATTCCGGCGTGAGCGATGTGGACTGTCATGGGGGCCTCCCGTGTCACGCTACTATTCGTCTTGTGCCCCGTCAATGACGAATCGGAACTCTGATGAGCAGATTACCTGTTCCAGTATTCCATTTTGATACGGCGAGGTCATTCAGCATGGATCTCTCGTCAATGTTTTGGGAACCTCGCGAGCGCCTAGACTTTCTCGCTTACATTGCAGATAGTACTTCCGGGTGCTGGACAGACAGTCCTATCAGGTGAACCGCTATGCGACGATTGATCGCTGTACTTGGCGAATACAGACCTTCCTATCAGCCGCACCAGGCGACCGATGCGGCGATTGAGCATTCTCAAAGAGTCCTGGGAACGGATATCGCCGCCGATTGGGTGTCAACCGCAGAGATCGAGCCATCGCTCTTTGAACAGTACTCCGGCATCTGGGTTGCCCCGGGTAGCCCATACAAGAACATGGAGAAGACACTCTGGGCGATTCGCTATGCGAGGGAACATCGAGTTCCCTGTTTAGGCACGTGCGGCGGATTCCAACATCTCGTGATCGAATACGCACGTCATGTCCTGGGATTCACGGATGCGCACCATGCCGAACATGATCCCTCTGCCTCGAACCTCTTTATTTCCCAGCTTGCCTGTTCATTGGTAGGCCGTGAGATGACGTTGAGTCTCGTTCCTGGGTCTCAGGCAGCTGGGATCTATGGTGCGACATCGGTGCAGGAACACTACTATTGCAACTTCGGGGTGAATCCCGAGTCTGTTTCTCTGTTGAAACAGGGGCCGCTGAAGATATCGGGCTCAGATATGGAAGGGGAAGTGCGTGTTGTCGAATACCCTGGTCACCCGTTTTTCATCGGGACGCTCTTTGTCCCTCAGCAACGTTCCACACCAGCAAGACCACATCCTCTTGTGACGGCCTTCCTGAAGGCTGTCCTGGAAAGCAAAGATGTCTCGGCCAAGAATACAGCGGAACAGTGAAATCCGTTCGCACGCATACATGCCCACCGTCTTTGTAGAAGGCGCGGTCCTGTCGTGCGGAACAGCTATTTCTTGGCTGACACCTAAAGGGGAACGCACGGTCTAATAGCAGGTGACATTCAAGTTGACCATAGCTGTAGTCATCGCTGCTTCCAGCTTGACCGGTTGCATGGATCGAATTGCAGAACCTGCCGATGTGTTCGGCGACGTGCACCGAGGAGAAACCTACAGCCCTGCGTCACACATGATCGATGACTGGTATGCGGTCGAAGCGATCGATGCACAGACCTTTGCCATCAACGAACCGAAATCTTCTCAGTACAACACATCGTACCTCCTTGTCGGAGAGACCCGAGCGCTCATGTTCGATGCGGGCAGCGGCGAACGGCCGGCCGGTTCTCGATCCATACGCAGGGTGGCCGAGCGGTACACAGGTGACAAACCGATCTCGCTGATCCTCTCCCACTTTCACTATGATCATATTTCTGATGCCGCTGCATTTGATGGCGTCATTCTCATCGATCGTCCGGACATCCGCGCTGCTATCCGAGACGGGATGTACACGATTGGTCCATTGGAGTCGCACGGGACGGATTGGCGACCGCTCAAGGTCGCGCAACTCGGTGAGGATGGGGAGGTCCTCGATCTTGGAGGCCGGAGGGTTGAGGTCTTCAACTTGCCGGGGCATACCACGGAATCGGTCGTGCTGTTCGATCGGCGTCGCAATCAGGTCTTCACCGGCGATTTCGTGTATCGACATCTGGGCGGCATCATCGCCTTTGCATCGGGGTCCGACCTGACGGCATACA
>NIUT01000220.1 GCA_002254365.1 Nitrospira sp. UW-LDO-01 | reverse complement strand
TTCTGTCCGATGGCCTCGGCCGATGTGTAGCCGAACATGCGCTCAGCCGCTAGGTTGAACGATTCGATGATGCCGCGGTCGTTGATTGTCACAATTCCGTCGACCGCATTGCTGACGATCGCCTGCAGGCGCGTTTCCTGTTCATGTCGCGCAATCTCCGCCTCCTTTTGAGCTGTGATATCAGTGGCGAACTTGACAATTTTATAGATTTCGCCATTGGCGTTGAGGGTCGGGTTATAGGACGTTTGAATCCAGATGGGCTTTCCGCCTTTGGTGATCCGCTGGTACGTGCCGGTCTCGAAGTGTCCTTGGGCGAGCCTTTCCCAAAACGTTGCGTAGTCATTGCTCTTCACGTAGGTCGGATCGCACAAAATCCGGTGATGGGAGCCAATCAATTCATCTTTGGTATACCCGCTCAATCTTAAGAAGTTGTCGTTTGCGCCGATGATCGTCCCCTCCAAGTTGAACTCGATGATGGAATAGGTATGATCGATGGCCATCATCGTGTGTTGTGCTTCGAGTACGCCTGCAACATCGGCCTCGATCTTCGCCGCCATTTCGTTGAACGCCTGTGCCAGCTGTCCGATTTCGTCCTGTGTGTTGAGGTTCGCTCGGGCCTGAAGATGGCCGGATCTCATCGCGATGGTCGCCGTGACGATGTTGTTTAGCCCAGCTGAGATCTTCCGGGAGATGTTCCATCCCAGGAACAGCCCAGAGGCCAATCCTCCGAGCGTTATCAGAAGCATGTAGTGGATGACGTCTGACACCTCCGTCGTGTTGGTGGTATGCGCTTCGGCAGCCAGCTCCTTGTTCAGCTCGATAAGCCGTTGAATCGCCCCTGTGAATGCTGCAAGATGGACAGCTCCTTCACTTCGGTGGATTTCGTCAGCGGCATCTTTACTATAGAGCCTACTCAGGTGGAGTACCTTCGCCCGCGTAGCTTGGACGTCGCGCCACCGTGCCGTGATGTCCTCGTAGAGTGCTTGCTCTTCTCGTGATAGGACATATTTCGCATAGCCTTTCAGCTGTACGTGGAATGCCTCGTCTAATGCGGCCATCTCAGTTTCTTGGGTCTCCATCATGGCCGATCCATAGGCCAGAATATGCCGGACAATCGCCGTTTGCATTTTGAAATTTGTGGCACGCAGGTCGTAGAGGTGAGTGGTCGGGAGTACGTGGGTCTGGTAGAGGGTATCGATACGATCTTGGAACTGGATGGTACTTCGAACGGAGAGAACACTCATCCCAATCAGCAGCAGCTCCATGAAGCCAAAGGCTATGGCCAGTTTACTCAGAATGCTCAGGTCTTGAAATCTCTTCATACACCCCTCCAGCCCAGTGAGTAAGGTGTCTGCTCGAGAGTGCAAAAGTAATAATGGGCCATCGTACGATCTCCGGCCACGTTCTAAGCTGCTCGCTCGGTGTCCGGCGAGATATAATCGCTGATTGCTCTGAGCAGAGTCTGCTTTTTAATCGGCTTGGTTAAATGTGCGGTGCAGCCGGCATCCAGGCTTTTCTTCGCCTCCTCCTCAAGGGCATGGGCGGTGAGCGCAAGAATCGGGGTGGGGATACGGTGGTGAGCCCGCTCCCATTGACGAATTGCGCTGGTGGCCTGAAGCCCGTCCATGAGCGGCATTTGCACATCCATGAGCACAAGGTCGTACCTGCCTGTCTGAAATTTCTCGACGGCCATTTGGCCATTTTCAGCCATCTCGATGACATAGTAACTGTTCTGCAGGTAGTGCGCCACAATCGTCCGATTATCTTCGAGATCGTCGACGACCAAAATATTGAGCGGTCGCGATGACGGTGCGGAGACCGGCTCGGTTTGTTCCCGAATGTGGCTATTTGATAGCGGTGTCACTGTATCGATCACGCTTGGCAACCGAATGGTGAATTCAAACGTCGAGCCGACCCCGACGGTGCTTGTTGCGTTGAGTTGCCCCTTCATCAGGGAGACTAATTGCTGGCAAATGGAGAGTCCTAGACCCGTGCCGCCGTACTTTCGGGTGGTGCTCGCATCTCCTTGTGTGAAGCTCTCAAAGATAAACGGAAGCTTGTCTGGCGGAATCCCGATGCCGGTATCCGAGACCACAAACCGCATGCAATCGGGGCCTGCGGCATTGACCGTCAGCACGACCTGTCCGTGCTCCGTGAACTTGATGGCATTCCCGACAAGATTAATGAGGACTTGTCGTAGGCGCATAGGATCGCCGGTGACAGCGGAGGGAACATCGGAATGCATCTGGACGTCCAGCGTGAGTTGCTTGGTCTCGGCACTCACTGCCATCAAGTCTTGCACTGTGGCCACCAGCTCATGAGGATTGAAGGAGATCTGTTCTAGCTGCAGCTCGCCGGCTTCGATCTTGGAAAGGTCCAGGATACTGTTGATCACGCCCATGAGATGGTCGGCGGCTCGGCCGAAGAGCTGGACATAGTCTGCCTGGTCTTGGCTCAGAGAGGTTTCTTGGAGCAAGTCGGCCATCCCGATAATTGCGTTCAATGGTGTACGGATTTCGTGGGTCATGGAGGCCAGGAAGACACTCTTGGCCTCGGCTGACTTCTTGGCCTGTTCGTGTGCGACGACGAGTGCCTGGTTCTGCTTCTCCATGATCCCCGCAGCCTGTTCCAGCTGTCTTGCGACCGCATTGTGTTCAGTGATATCCACATGGGTGCCGACCATGCGTACGGGCTTCCCATTCTGATCTCGAACGATTATTGCTCTGGACAGGATATCGACCCAGTGGCCGTCTTTGTGACGCATCCGGAACTCAGACCTAAACCCATTGCTTTTTCCGCAGAGACAGTCCTGAATGAGCGCCATGGTCCGTACCCGGCCGGCTTCGTCCACTAACCGTTCCCAGGTGGCAAAGCTGTCGTCGAGCTCCTTGTCCGCATAGCCCACCATCGCTTTCCATTGAGGGGACAGGTACGTGATCTGGGTCTCAATGTTCCAGTCCCACAGGCCGTCCGTCGCGGCTTGCATAGCCAAGGTGAAGCGCTCTTCTGATGCGCGTAACCGGGCTTCTGTGGCTCGCTGTTCCGAAATATCTTCGTATGTCCCCAACACACCGATGATTTGGTCTTCGTGGTCCTTGAGCGGCACCTTCGAGGTCCGTAACCAGGCCGTATGGCCGGACGGGGTGGGTTGCGGCTCTTCGAAGGCAATCCTCGGACTTTGGGACTTGATCACCGCCACGTCATCGGCTTGATATCGAGCGGCCTCGTTTGCCCAGACGAGCTCATAATCGCTTTTACCAAGTACCTCACTGGGATCGCTTTTTCCGGCATCCCGTGCGAATGCGGGATTACAGCCAAGGTAGCGTAATGCTCGATCTTTCCAGAATACGCGCACGGGGACGGTGTCGATGACGGCCTGCAAGAGATCGCTTTTCAGGGCCAGCTGTTGCGTGCGCTCTTCGACTTGTGTTCGTATGTGGTTCGTGGTCCCGGTGATCAGAAGCAACACGGCTCCCAGCAAGGCATCCCCCAGGATGCCTCCGAGCAGCAGACTCCAGCTTTGCCAGTTGGGAAAGGCGGCGACGATTGCTGAGGATGGCTTGATGGACAGGTGATACTGCCTTCCACCGAACCGCAGGCTGTGTGTGGATACCTGCTCTCGAGCTGTCGTTGGGTGAGTCCCGTAGATCATCGTATTCTGCTCGACGTCCACGAGACTGACCGTCAGTTCACCTCCCTCGGGGAGTAACTTCCCGATGAAGTCATCTACTCGTAAGACCGTAACGACGAATCCCGGTGCATTGGCACCGGATTGAATGCGTCGGATCAGCAGGATGCCCTGTTGAGCACCCTGCTCCTGTACAAGCGTGACTGGCTCGGTCGCGATGGGGCGGTCGGCTCGCCGCGCATGTAAAAGTGCCGCTTTACGGGTAGCGTTTGAGCCTAGATCAAAACCGAGGGCTTGTTGGTTGCCAACGAGCGGCTCGACATAGGTGACCGGGTAGTAGATGGGCCGGTTCAGTGCGGGGACGATCGTGCCTGACTCGTTACGCTGGGTAATCACAAACTCCGGAAGCCATTGTTTCTGGAGCGCTTCGAACATCGCGCGTCGGTCCAATGGAATCTCCGGTACCCACTCGATCGCTTGCAGCATGGGAAACCGACTCAACGCGGGCTGCGCAAGCGCTCCAAAGGCTTTACGGCTCATTGGTTCACGCTGGGACATGGACAGGGCCCTATCCAGCTGCTCAAGGATGAATTCCTGTTCGTCAAAATGATCCTGGATTTTCTTAGCCAGACGGTCGGCTTGGAAGTAAAAGCGCTGGGTTATTTGTGCCGACTCACTCTGATTGATACTGACATACGCAATCGCCACCAGCGTGACGGAAACGGCCATGATCGATGAGACGATCAACCGACGACCTCTCCAGACCGAGTCGGGCTTGCCGAATAGCGCCAGCATGATTGGGAAGATCGACACCATGCCCAAGGTATCGCCGATCGCCCATGTCAGCCATGCCACGAAGGCCTGATCCGATGGAATGACGCTCAGCTGAACCAGGCTGGCCACCGACAAAGACGCACCCATGAGGCAGA
>NIUT01000219.1 GCA_002254365.1 Nitrospira sp. UW-LDO-01 | reverse complement strand
GTCCGAGCCCGCTCAAAATATTTCAGATAATTGGCGTAGTAGACGACCCCGCCGCAGTCGGTATCTTCGTAGTAGATCTTTATCTCCATTGCTATCTCAATGACTCAGAAAGTGATAGGACAGCCCCAAAACAGACTAAGGACTCGGACAAGAATTTCTGTATCAAAATCAACAGAACCCAACGATATTACACCATTCTTTACGAAACAACTGCGAAGTAATGGTCACTTCCCTCCCATTGACAACCCTCACGATCCATCTTCCGCCTCTGGGTGATCCCAACACCCCTCAACCCATTTGGATTTGAACAAAGGGTTTCTCAATTGCTACTACCTTCCACTGTTTGGTAAAGATCATCTCGCAGCATTAGGGCATTCTCCATCATTCTCCCACTCACGGTTCTCATGGATAAGCCGTCCCCAAAATCAGCAAAGAGCCTAAAGCCAAATCTGACGGAGTGCATTGCCTGTAAGCGAAAACTAGAGAGTGGGTCAGCCTTGTGCTCACGTTGTGGAAGTTTTCAAGTTGCCTGGAAGAATCACCTGCGCTATTGGTCTACAACCGTTAGTCTTTTCGTGTTCATAACCACAGCCCTGACATATTTGATTTCGGTCGCACCCGAGATATGGAAGATGTGTACCTGGAAGGATAGAGTAGAAGTGTTAGATGTAATACTTCCAGGGTTCATTGTTTTAAATAACATCGGTGATGGGGACGTGATTGTGCGCGAATTCCATTGGACAGGAACTGTGCGGGATGCGGAATATGAGATGGGTTCAACTGGAACGATTCCCATAAACAAGAAACTCTCTATGGAACAAAGGGTGGAAACCATGGAATTGAACGCTGATGAATTTCGTAAAAAGAAATTCCAGGGGAGATACATAGGAAATAAGGAAGTGCCGAATGAAAAACGCCTGAAATTGTGGAGTGCAGCACGTTCTTCTACCGATCAGTGCTGGGACCTTATAATACAACTAAAAAAGTCAGCAAGCATGCGAGAAACAGAAGTTGCTACAGGAGAACAGTTTTGGTCAGTCCCACTAGTGGGAACCATAGACTATTACTCTGTTCACGAAAAAAAGACCTATCAAGAGAAGTTTCCACTGCTGGGATTGGTTATGAAAAACACGGATAGAAGATGCTAGAAACACTCACCGCATAGAATGAGATGAGCCCATTTGAATTCCAGGTAATACTCTAATCCTTCAAGGAAGTAGGGTATGGGTGAAACTCAAGCAATGTTCAGAACTCACTCCCTCAACGGTTTTTCAAACTCATAAGAACCTGAACCCTCTCGCTCGCTTCCTACTCCTTCCCTAAGCCATTGATTATCCGGCGCACGGCTATACTGATGGTTGCCAACTTTCTGAACCGACCTTCCTATCCGCTTCCAACCGGTCCTGAAGCATTCTTGGAGCACTAGAGCGCCTCTATCTGAGCCCCCATAATAACCAACCTAGAAGCCCTCGATTGAAGCAAAGTCAGCATTGGAGATATCTCTCTGCCCGACTTGGTAATGTGAAAATAAATTTCACTTTCCCCCTCCACAAGTCCGGATTTGAGACTTCCCGACACCTATATAGGTGTATGGAGCGCCACCGTAACTTTGAGCATCACCACCTGCGTCGTGCTGCGCCCGCTTGGGCCTCATTGGTCTGATAGATGCTTACGGTGAGACGACGAAGGAAAGGACGAAGGAGGTGTGTGTCAGCAACCTGCTACAGGCTCAGGACAGGAAACTTTGGCAATGACGATTCCGCAACACCCGTCAATCGAAGGACAACGTCATACAGTTGCTGGACTCGCTCGGACTTGATCGGTTCGAAGCCATGTCCCAGCACGGCATGGTTCACTGCGTCCAGCAATGGCTTCATCTTGGGCCATTCCCTCAAGAACGCTTGGCCCAATTCATCGCCCATCCCGGCTAGGACACGAAACTGCGCCTGGAGTGGCAGCTTGTATTTGCCATCGATATCTTCGAGGTAACAGGTCTGACAGACTTCCTGAAGAGCAGCCGGTAGCTGTACGGGCTGCGCATCCCAACTCTTGATCTTGTGTGATTTATACAGACGGACTTGAGCACAGACCTCCAGCGCCCGGACGAGCGCCGTCATGGCTGTTTCGGAATCGTGGCGGACATGCAATCGTCTTCCGGTACAGGCCAACAAGTCCAGGACCAACGACTCCTTAACTTCTGCCGGATCGAGCACGAGTTTCTCAAGAAAACCGGCATTGGCCTTAATCGGAGGGATGATGGCCTTTAAGCCAGGCGGCCCACCCCAGAGTGACGCCATCTCCAGAGCTTTGGTGGCGGTCTTCAGTTTCTCCCACGCTTGACGATAGTGAAACCGCTCCCACAAGTCATACCCCTCAGCCAAATCCGCAAATGCCCGATATAGCGGTTTCTGCCCACCGCTGACCCGCACCTCCACATCGCGAAAGGTCTTGGCGGCAGCGGGAAAGAGCCCGCGGTTGAACAGCTCACATCCCTCCCGACGTGACACGGCCGCCTGTTCATCCCAGGGATTACTGTGGGTCCAGATAAAGGACTTCCCGTTCACGTCAACGCGGTCATCCTCCTGCCCCTCTTGAGCTGAGACCAACGCCACCACGCGAGAGGTCCAGGGCACGGCCACCAACGTGAGCGCAGCCGCCATCGCGGGTCTGGCTCCACTCATGTCCACAACCAATTCTCCTGGTTGGATGGCCCAGGTCCGAAACAATTCCGGGAGTGAGGAGGCGAGCGTCTTGAAGGTTGATGAAAACTCCGTCACATCTTCCAGCACAATCCAATCCCACCGCTTGGGCATCTGCTCGATGTTCGGCTGGACGGCTGACTCAACCAGCGACTTGCTGCCTTCCGGCAGGACAAAACACAAGGCCTCAGGTTTGAGCCGGTTGATCGAATAGACAGCCGCCGCCGCATCATCGACTAATGCGACCACGAGTGCTTTGATGGGTTGATCTTGCGCCATGGGCGCGACGACTATACCACTGGCTCTACTCCCATTCAATTCGCTACAGCAAACAGCTGTGTTCCCCTTGACGGTTGTTCGAAAGCACCCTAGACTTCGCAAAGTCTCCGGCACTCACGCGCTCTCACCTTTCAGCAACGAGGCGATCCAAATGACCTGGTGGTACTGGTTGTTCCTGGGGTTAGTCCTTGCCGGTGCGGAAATGATGTCGCCCGGTGGATTCTATCTCCTGTTTTTCGGCATTGCAGCACTGGTCGTCGGAGCACTCGCCGGGCTGGGCATGGTACAGGTCGTGTGGCTGGAGTGGCTGTTGTTCTCCATACTGGCGATCGCCTCGCTCCTGCTCTTCCGCGGGCCCCTAGTGCGAATGACGAAACAGACTCCGACTCATGTCGTGGATACCATGGTTGGAGAAATCGCCGTTCTCCTCGACGATCTTCCTCCTGGACAAATGGGCAAGGCAGAATTGCGCGGCACAACCTGGGGTACGCGCAACGACGGACTCGCTCCGCTCGCCAAAGGCCAGCGCGCGCTCGTGGTAAAAGTGGATGGGTTAATGCTCTGGGTCAGATCAGAATAACGACTTTCACGAGGTAGAGACATGGAAGGTGGAACGGTTGTTGTCGTCGTGCTCGCGCTGATCGTGTTAATCGTCATCGCCAAAACTGCCGTCGTGGTTCCTCAACAGAGCGCCTATGTCGTGGAGCGGTTAGGGAAATACAGCTCCACGCTCGACGCGGGGTTTCACATTCTGGTGCCTTTTGTCGACGCCATCCGATACAAGCATGTGCTCAAGGAAAGTGCCGTCGACATCCCCGAGCAGGTGTGCATTACACGAGATAACGTTCAGGTCCACGTCGATGGAGTTCTGTACATGCGAATCCTCAACCCAGAGCGTGCATCGTACGGGATCAACGACTATCAATTTGCACTCACGCAATTGGCGCAGACCGCGTTGCGGAGCGAGATCGGAAAGATCGAACTAGACAAGACGTTCGAAGCCAGAACCGCCATTAATGCCCAAGTCGTGAATGAATTAGATAAGGCGTCCGAGCCCTGGGGCGTGAAGGTTCTCCGATACGAGATTAAGAACATCACCCCGCCCAAAGACGTGCTGAACGCGATGGAAAAGCAAATGCGCGCAGAACGGGAGAAACGAGCCTTGATATTAACCTCAGAAGGTGAGCGCGATGCTGCCATCAACCAGGCCGAAGGCCAGAAACAACAAGTCATTAAGGCATCGGAAGCCAAGAAACAGCAGCAGATCAACGAAGCCGAAGGTGCCGCCGCCGCCATCCTTGCTATCGCACAAGCCACCGCAGAAGGTCTCCGAAAAGTTGCTGAAACGATTCAGGTTCCCGGAGGGCAAGAGGCAGTTCAACTGCGCGTCGCCGAACAATACATCAACAAGTTCGGCGAACTGGCGAAATCAAGCAACACGCTTGTCCTTCCGGCAAGCGTATCCGACGTTGGTTCCATGATCGCGCTGGCGATGAATGCAATGCGGCAACCTGGGATTTCACCTCCCACAAAGTCCTGACAGGCATACCGTTTGACAGGCCAGACAACCTCGCCTAGAATC
>NIUT01000218.1 GCA_002254365.1 Nitrospira sp. UW-LDO-01 | reverse complement strand
CTCTCGTCATAGCACGATACGAACAACAAGGATGATGAACAACACAGAGCGTCATACGGCTGTGCTTCTAATGGCGATGGGCGGGCCTGATTGCCTCGAGAATGTCGAACCATTTTTGCTCGATGTGCGCGGAGGGCGACCGACTCCTCCCGAACTGGTCGAAGAAATTCGCGAACGCTACCGTGCCACCGGTGGAAAGTCACCGGCCGTCGGGATCACGCAAGAGATTGCGAGAAAACTGGAACGGCAACTGAATGAGTGTGGTGCCGGCCGATACCGAGTGTACGTTGGGTTGCGGCATTGGCATCCCTTTATTAGAGATACCTATGCTGAGCTGCTGAAGGAGTCGCCGGAACAGATCATCGGGGTCTGTATGGCTCCGCAACAATCGTCCCTGAGTACGGGGGCATACCGGAAAAAGGTTGAGGAAGCGCGGGCTGGCCTAGAGGACCATACCCCGGTTACCTACGTCGGGAGTTGGAATCGGCATCCTCGACTGATTGCTGCGATTGTGGAGAATCTTCGGCTTGGGCTTCAGAAATTTCCAGTCGAGGTGCGTGCAACGGTACCGGTGTTGTTCACCGCGCATAGTTTGCCGGAACGGATTGTGGCGATGAAGGATCCCTATCCGGATGAAGTGAAGGGGACGGTTGAGGCTGTCACCGGATTACTGGGGAACCAACCGACGTACTTTGCCTATCAAAGTCAGGGACGCTCCAATGAACCATGGCTTGGACCGACGGTCGAGGCCATGTTGGAGACCATCCAGCAGGCCGGGCATCGCCATGTGCTGGTGGCGCCCATCGGCTTTATCTGTGATCATGTAGAAACGTTGTTTGATATCGACATTGAGCTCAAACAGTTGGCCGTGAGCAAAGGGCTGCATCTGGAGCGTATGGCGATGTTGAATGATTCTTCCGCAATTCTTGAGACGTTGAGCGACGTCCTGGCTACACACGAATCCACCTCCTGTCTTCCGTCGTGACTCGACCGCGTACAGTCGTCATTGTGGGCGGCGGCATTTCAGGTCTCGCCACCGCCTTTTCGCTGCAAGAAAAAGCGGCCCAAGCAGGTCTCCCCATCCGCTGCATCATGCTTGAATCCGACCCATCCTGGGGAGGGAAGATCGTTACCCATCGGATCGGTGACCTTGTGACCGAAGCCGGTCCGGATTCATTCCTTTCCCAAAAACAGGCAGGTCTCGACCTCTGTATGAAACTGGGGCTTGCCGACCAGCTGATCAATACCAACGAAACGGGGAAGAAGGCCTGTGTCCTTCACCGGGGGAGGCTGCACGATTTACCCGAGGGACTCCTCTCGTTTGTGCCGAAACAACTGGGGTCGTTCTTGCATAGTGGACTACTCAACTGGTCGGGGCTGGCGAGGATGGGACTTGAATTCGCCGTGCCTCCCGGTTCTCCAAGAGACGATGAGTCCTTGGCCGCCTTCCTCTCTCGTCGATTCGGAGTTCAGGCGTATAAGCGGGTGTTGGAGCCGCTCATGGCAGGTATCTATGCCGGAGATGCCGAGCAGATGAGTCTCCGGGCGACGTTCCCACGGTTCTTTGAACTCGAGCAGCAGCACGGCAGCATTGTTCGCGGCATGATGGCTGCCAAGCAATCAGCCTCCTCCACGGCATCTGCTCGGCCACGGCGAACGATGTTTGTCAGCCTTAAGAATGGCCTTGGTGAGCTGGTGACGGCGCTTACAACGCGGTTGATACAGCAGGGCGTTGAGCTTCGTGTGGGTGCTCGAGTCGACGCGCTTCGAGTGAGATCGCACGAAGTGGGTCGTTGGATGTATGACCTCATTTTGCAGGATGGATCCGGACTGTCCGCCGAAAGCGTGGTCTTAGCCACACCAGCCTATGTGTCGGCCGACTTATTGCGTCCGTTGACGCCTATCGCCGGTGGACTACTGGATCTGATTCCCTATGCTTCGACCGCCACGATTGCGATGGCGTTCCCACGGATACAGACGAGTGCCATCGATGGATTTGGATTTATTATCCCGAGAGCTGAGCAGCGGCATCTGATCGCCGCCACGTGGACCTCGCTCAAGTGGCCTCATCGCGCGCCGTCAGACCAGCTACTGGCGCGCTGCTATCTGGGTGGTGTCGGGCGAGAAGACATTCTTNACCTCGCTCAAGTGGCCTCATCGCGCGCCGTCAGACCAGCTACTGGCGCGCTGCTATCTGGGTGGTGTCGGGCGAGAAGATATTCTTCAACGAGAGGACCAGACACTGGTTGCCACCGTCAGAGAAGAGCTGACCAGTATATGCGGGATCACCGCGGAGCCAAGTTATACCGAGGTGAATCGATGGTGGAAGGCCATGCCGCAATATACGATTGGCCATCTGAGTCGATTGGAACAACTTGATGCGGCCGTGAGCCGTTACCCTGGACTCATTCTGACCGGGGCTGCCTATCGTGGAGTCGGGATTCCCGACTGTATCCGTGATGGCGTGTTGGCGGCTGAGCAAGTCATACAGTCTCTCTCGGGCAAGGCCCATCCAGATCGTTTGCACTGAATACGTGTAGCGTCACAACCTGTCATTCATCGGTGCATCCCGTTACAGCGCTGTGTTCGCTGAGCGGAGCCATTGGCTTCTGGGGGCTCGTCAGGTCTGCAATATCGCGCTCATAGTCAATTGCTAAACGAGTGTCAGGGGGATTTAGTGAGCGGAGTCCTTACGGGAGGATGATGGCTTGTTCAGGGTAACCCAGTTCTTTGAGGGTCGCTTCCACTGAGTCCACCATGGCAGGGGGGCCGCAGACGAACACACAACTGTCGGCACCCGGAGGGGGAAGGTGTTGCCGCAGGAGGTCCGGGGTGATTCGGCCTGTGCTATCCGACCATCCTGGGGGAGGTTGCTCCACAACATGATGACAATGAAAGTTGTGATGCTCTCGGATATTTCGATCCCACTCTTGCCGAAAAATGATGTCTGATTCTGTCTTGTTCGCGAAGAGCAGATACAGTTCCACATCAAGCTGGTTGGTGAGGATCCAACGAATGATGGAGATCATCGGGGTAATCCCGGTGCCTCCTGCCACGAACCCGACACGCGTGGCCATTCCATCGACCCAATGCCCACCGGTGTTCGGTCCACTCATCAGTACCGTCTCGCCGATGGTCTGATCGTGTAAGTACTTTGAAATGGAACCAGTCTCATATCGCTTGACTGTCAGATCGAAGTGCCCGGTCGTGCCGGGTAGCGAGGAGGGTGTGTAGGCTCGCTTGATGAGCTTGCCGTTGATCGTGGCATGGACGTAGAGAAAGTCACCGGGCAACATGTCCAAGGTCGCGTTGTCCGGAAGATCGAATCTGAAGGTCTTGGTGTCGTGGGTATCCGTTTCGATGTGGACCAACTTATACGGACTCGGCGTTTTGGTTTTGATGTGTATCTTGGAATTCATGGTAAGGCGCATCATACGAGGTCGGATAGAGAGGTGCAACATCGGTCGTAGATCCTACGCGGTGTATTTCCCCCTTCGGTCAATAGCTCGGTGTGTCAATCACCCCGCGATGAATTCTTAATATGGTTCGTCCCTGCCCCGTACTTGTTCACGTTTAATACGCGTAATGCTGGCTAATATCTTTAGGCAGTTATCCGTTTTCATCGCGACTACTGTATCTTCGCCAACGATTTACAGGTATAGGCGTATCGATTCAGATACAACTTTGAACAAATTGGATACAGCTCTGTTCATTCGTATACCATATATTTATCAAGTAATGCGTGAAACACCAGTAATTCAGGCTGGTACGAGTATTGCTTGAGCTGGCTTCGACATCGGGCTGACCGTGGGGATCAGGTCAGCTCGACTTGTTTGGCGGTCCCACAACATTTTCGGGAGGAAGATGATGCAGAGGTATCGGAACCGGCTTCGTGCCGTCGTGGCAGGAGTACTTTTCTGTGGGGTGAGTGTTAGTCATCTCGCATTTGCTGATAATGATGGAAGAGGTCATGGGAATGATCACGAAAAGAAAAAGGATACGTCTTTCACCAGGATGTTTCATGATCTCCCTCCTGGCTTGCCTCCGACGGACGAGGCACGTGATTTGGTCAAGCGGTTGGGGGCCAAAGATGGGCTCATCGATGCAAAAGATATCCTCACAGATCCCGTGCTGTCGATTACGAATCCGGCGGTGTTCAGTCCGAATAATCCGGACAACCCAAGTATGACTGCAGGCATGACGTTTGTGGGGCAGTTTCTAGATCATGATCTCACGTTTGATCCGAACTCTCCGTTGCTCGAAAAGACGAATCCCAAGAAAACGACCAACTTTCGAACCCCGAAATTTGACCTGGATAGTGTGTATGGAGGTGGACCGGAACAATCTCCCGAACTGTATGATCTGAGCTCTGGATTCATCAAACTTCGAGTTGAGACAATTCCTGGTTCGGAGGAGTTCTCACGAAACGGAGCCGTTCGCTTCGATCTCCCGCGCGATCATGGGACGATGACCGCTCTGTTGGGGGATCGACGCAATGACGAGAATGTGATCTTGTCACAGCTCCATGTGGCGATGCTCAAGTTTCATAATGCGGTAACTGATCGTCTGCAAGCTGATCCCGCTCATGCCGGGGATTCCGCTCAGGAGATTTTCAAGAAGGCTAGGCGACAAGTCCGCTGGCACTATCAGTGGATCATTGTTCATGAATTTCTGCCGCTGACGATTGGACAGGCACGCGTTGATGATATTCTCCGGCGTGGCGTCCGTTTCTATGATGTCGATGATGATCGGCCACAGATCCCGATTGAGTTTTCCGTCGGTGCCTATCGATTCGGCCATTCCCAGATTCGGCCAAGCTATCGGTTGAATTTTGGTCGGCCAGACCAAGGGCATAGTCCGTTCTTTGCTTTTATCTTCGATGATGCCCAAGACCCAAATGATCCCGACCCCAACGACCTCCGAGGTGGCAAGCGAGCACCTCGACGCTTTGTCGATTGGCAGACGTTCTTCAACTTCGGTGATGGGAACTTCAGGCCGAATAAGAAGATCGATAGCAAGCTCTCAAGCGTCGTGATGTTGCTGCCGGGCTCCCGTGGGCCCGCTCCAGGCCTACCTGGGGATGGTGTCCAATCCTTGGCGTCTCGGAACTTGATGCGCCATGTGAATTTCAGTATTCCGTCCGGGCAAGCAATTGCCAGACGAATGGGCCTGCCCGTGTTGACTCCGGCTCAACTCGATTCGCTGTCGGCATTTGGGTTGGAGCGGAACACGCCCCTGTGGCTGTACATCATGAAAGAAGCGGAGGTGATGGAAAATGGTCTTCGCCTCGGGCCGGTTGGAGGTCAGATAGTTGGTGAGGTGTTTATCGGATTATTGAAAGCCGATGAAACATCCTATCTGGCGTCGAGTCCTAATTGGATGCCGGTGTTGCCTTCCGCGACCCCGAGTGAGTTTCGGATGACCGACTTGCTCACGTTTGCCGGGGTAGTGCCTCCGTTGAACTAAGCTCACGGATAGTAGTGGCAGAGGACATTGCGTTGTGATAGGCAATGTCCTCTGTCCGCTATTGTTCGTGTGCTCAGTTCAGAATAGCACTGTGTCAGTAGTTCGACAGGAAGTCTCACCGTTCAACGAGTATTCTGAATCCTACAATAATCGTCAGGAACATGATCCCTATCTCCTGACCGAGGGCTGTGAGGTATTCAGGCTGGTGTTGCGTGTGCAACATCTGGCATGGAGATGGTCATTGATGTGTGTGCAGGCCTAGACGTAATGGTTTTCTGCCATGACCGTGAGAAATTGTTCGGTCGTTGAGAGAGCAGCAGAGCTTAGTTCTGTTGTTTTCTGGTTTTTGCTTGTTCGGCTGCGTGAAGGTGGGAATTGGCACGCGGCGATATCGGTAGATTGGCAAGCACTGGCTGGGCTGCGGCGATCTTGTGTTCCACTGCCTGGGCCAACCAGCGTCGTGCTTGGCTGATATCTCGTTCGACCCCACGTCCATAGGCGTACATGACGCCGAGAACATACATGGCTTGGCCATTTCCGGCCTCCGCGAGACGATGTAATCCGACGAACGCTTTCTTATACCAACTGATGGATTCTGGCGCCTGTCGGCCCTCCTGCTTCGCAAAATGGCGTCCGAGGCGATACTGCGCAAAGGGGTCGCCTTGTTCGGCAAGGTGTGTGTCACTCTCCTGATTCACGACCGGCTTTTCCTGCGGACGAGCGACCGCTGATTTCTCCTGGTCTGAGTTTTTGACCTGTGGTTCTATGTGAGGTTCGGTCGGGGCAGTATGCGCCGGTGCCGGGTGCTCCACCATGGGGGGAGTCCGAGACTGCTCCCGGTCCGGTTGAGAGCTGGTTGGCAGCGGTGACGCTTCGCCCAGGGCTGCAACCGATGAGGATTGTGTCAGGCTCAACTCGCTTGGATGCGCGTCGACGTCCGTGGTTGATGCCGCTGTGCTACATTCGTTCGTGGAACTTCCCGGGCCTGATTGACCGGCTTCGGATTGGCAGGGTGTGGTATTGTCGGAGGCCGGGGGCTGGGCTGTAAAAGTCCAGATGGTCCAGATAACGGCGACAAGAACAAGTGCGCCTCGCACAATCCGACGTCGTAAAATCGTCCGATCACTGGGTGGGACCAAGACCAGCCCGGGGTAGGCTTTACTGACTACGCTCGGATTCGATGGAGGGTGTTTCCCGCCGTCGTCTTGCTGATCAGAAAACTGAAACATGCCTTCGATCTCCATGCCCCTGCTGGGCGTGGCGAGTACCCACCCTCGGAGAGTGTGCCCAAGCCGCAGTGCCCCAGAGAGGGAGATTGAATTACTTCTATAAAATAATAAAATAGCCTCTTGTCCAGGCGAAGTGCAAGCTCTTATAGTAGGCT
>NIUT01000217.1 GCA_002254365.1 Nitrospira sp. UW-LDO-01 | reverse complement strand
GAGTGCCGTCGTCAAACGTCGCATCCCGTCCTCCATAGAGCGTGTCATGACCGGCACCACCGCTGAGCAGATCTACGCCGGCACCACCGCCCAGTACGTTGTCCAACTCATTGCCGGTCCCGGTCAGCGAGATAAACCCGACGTCCTCCCTCCATGTGGGAGCGAGGACGAGATTCTCGATGTTGTCAGGCAGGGAATAGCTGACCGTGCTGTGCACCGCGTCCGCCCCCTCTTCCGGCAGTTCGACAAGAGTCTGACCGGCATGCCGAATGTAGTAGGTATCGTTTCCAGGCCCACCAATGAGAACATCGTCCGGAGTGTTGAATGGATTGGGGTCAGTACCGACTCCAACGTCGAAGGCAAATGCCGAATCACCGAATGGAATGAGCGTATCATTCCCTTCTCCACCAATCAGAATGTCGCTGCCGGTATCGACGAAGAAAACACCTTCCACCGATCGCGCGAACCCCCCGTGTAATACATCATGTCCGGCACCGCCTTCGAGCACGTTATCCGCGGTGTTCCCGAGCATGACATTATCCAAGCCGTTGCCGATTCCTACGCGGGAGTCCGGAACCACCGAGCTATGACTATCCACAAGGACGAGATTGTCTTCGTCTCCCCCCAGCGCATAGTCCACGGAACTGAACACTGTCCGGGACGGCGCAGCGGGGAAATCGGTAAACAGACCAAGTTCTTGACTCGTGCCATCGGCAAAGTTCAGCGTGACCGGTGCGGGAGCAAACCCGTAGATACCGTTTCGAAACCGCACTGTAAGCTGATCCGCCGTATCGAGCACGGTGATCGTAAAACTCAGCTGACCTGACGCGGAGGATTGCCTTTGTATGATGACATCACTGGGGTTCAGTCCCACCATCTGAACATGATCGGTATCTGTGGTGAAGGCATCGTTAAAGAGTTGATCCACAAGGACCATATCGCGGCCATACCCACGGCCGAACATGAAGCCGTCATTGCCGGCGCTGCCGATGAGAGAATCATCACCGCTCCCCCCGTCATACACATTATTCCCGGCCAAGTCCTTGAGGATATCGTTGCCCCCACCCCCGATTAGGGTGTCATTGCCGCTGCCGCCCGTAAGTACATCATGTCCGCTGCTGCCTAACAGCACATTGTCGCCGCTATCCGCGTCAACGATGGTGATGCCTTGTCCAGGGTCGGCGCCCAGCGCGCGCAAAATCGCTTCATCCCACACCGTGCCATCTTGGAATCGCACGTTTTTTTGTGCGGCGGAAGGAGGGCCGAAGAAATCGGCGAGTGTCAACGAATCCATGGAACCAGGCATCCGCAGAACCAGATCGCTTCCCGACTGCACCACCCCGATTTGATTTGGCGCGAGCCCCGGGGCCAGTTGGACGATATCGGTCTCGCCGCTCACGCTGTGGTCTTCAATCCGATCCTGTCCGTCGCCGATTCCAAACAGATACGTATCGGTACCTTCACCACCTTTAAGCGTATCGTTACCACCTCGCCCATTGAGCACATCGTTTCCGCCAAAACCCTCGAGCACATTGTCGCCACGGTTACCGGTCAGAACGTTGTTCAGCTCGTTGCCGATTCCAGAATAATGACTCTCCGGCCCCGCCGGAGCACTTTCGCCGGTTCCTGGCGTGAGCCCGACACGAAGAGTCGGAAACGGATCGAGCAAGGTGAGGTTCTCGATGTGTGCTCCCAGAGCATAGCTCTCAGCAGCTTCAATGGTATCATTGCCTATGTCCGCCGCCTCCACTACGAGATCGTCCGACCCGACCACGTAGGTGTCGTTGCCGAGCCCACCTTGCAGAATGTTCGCAGCTGCATTTCCAACTAGCCTGTTGTCCAGCTCGTTCCCTACACCGCTGACAGACTGATTTCCCGTCAGCCTCAGGTTTTCTATCGCATCCCCAAGCACATAGTCCTGAGCCGTGACAACCGTATCCGTGCCTTCGCCGGCAGCCTCCACCACCAGGTCACCGGCCACAATCACATATGTGTCGTTCCCCGCGCCACCGGTCAGCACATTGGCTCCGGCATTGCCGGTCAGCACGTTGTCCAGTTCATTCCCCGTACCGTTACGCGCAGACGTTCCTGTCAGCGTGAGGTTCTCGACATTCGCATCAAGTACATAGCTCTGGTCGGTCACGACTGTATCAACGCCCTCGCCGACTGCCTCCACCGCCGTATCACCGGCCCCGATCACATAGGTGTCGTTCCCCGCGCCACCGGTCAGCACATTGGATCCGGCATTGCCGGTCAGCATGTTGTCCAGTTCATTCCCAGTGCCACCAATCGCCGCTGTGCCGGTCAGAATCAGATTCTCGACGTTGGCGGTCAACGCATAGGTGGTTCCGCCGTACACCGTATCTATTCCTTCGCCGACCGCTTCAACCACGACATCTCCGGCGTCATCCACCATATAAGTATCTGCTCCGTCCCCGCCCGTCATGACATCAGCGCCGGTCCCGCCGTCCAACACGTCATCCCCCGCTTGGCCGATCAGTGCATCGTGACCAGCCGATCCCGCGATCGTGTCGTCCGTCGCCCCGCCCGTCAGCACATCGTCGCCGGCACTGCCGTCGATCTGACGCCGAGTACTCGCCAGCAGGCGCGCGTGATCCCATATCGTCCCATCCGCAAATGTCACCTGCTCCACCTGGAAGATGGAGTCTAGATAAAAGTTTTGAAGTGTCAGGCTGTCGCCCGTACTCGATAATGAGAGGACGAGATCGTTCCCTTCACGAGCTCCCCACACATCCGTCGGCGCGATCCCCTCACCCATACGGATCGTGTCGAACCCAGTCGGATCAAACGCCACATCCCGTCCGGTCCCGACGCCGAAGACATACGTGTCATTACCAGATCCGCCGAAAAGCTGATCGTCCCCGGCCCCACCATTGAGCTGGTCGGCACCCAGCCCGGAACGGAGTACATCCTGCCCGTCGAAACCATTGATCCGATCTGCAACCGCTGTCCCCGTCACGATGTCACTCTCATCCGTCCCGATGACGTCGAAGCCTCTCTCCTCCACCAATTGGGCATAGGTCAGCGATGTGGTGTCGGCAAACTCGAAAGATTCGATGGTGTACCGGCTGAAAAGATCGGCAGCATCGAAGTCCGACAAGACCAGCGAGTCGCCGGCGCCCACGCTCAGACGTAGACTGCCCGCCGAAATTCCATCGATGAGCGGGATCGCGCCAGGCCCAAAGCTCAGCTGTAGCGCTTGACTGTTGATTCCTTCCCCAAAAACAAGGCGATTGTGTTCGAGAATCGTTCCTCCGCCGCCTCCCTCACCACCACCGAATGGATCCTCACGCACGGCCGAATCAACAATCCGGTCCTGCCCGTCCCCAAGATTGAACCGATAGGCATCGTCACCCGTTCCACCTTCAAGCCGATCGTTGCCGGCCCCGCCCGTCAGCGTATCGGCTGCCCCCTCGCCGACAAACACCTCTCCGCCCACAAGCACATCGTTACCAAACCCACCCGTCAGGCTATCGTTGCCTCCGTTTCCAATGAGCTGCACCGAGCCGACGGCGGAAGCGGCGGTGAGCGTATCATCCCCATCCGTTCCCGTCGCGTTCTCAAAATTGGACGTTCCAAGGTCAAAAGTGACGCCGAAGACGCCCTGGAAACTGATCGTATCGATACCGGCTCCGCCGTCTCGGACCGTGTCATCCGCGTCAGTGACGACAACGTCATCGCCGGCACCGCCGAACAACTGGTCGGCTCCCTCGCCGCCGTACAGCTGGTCGTCACCGGCCCCACCATCGAGCACGTCGTCACCGGCTTCGCCTTCCAACGAATCATTCCCGTCCTCGCCGTTCAACACATCGTTGCCATCCCCAGCCTGTACGACATCACCGCCGACGCCACCGAAGAGTTGATCACTCCCCCCGTTACCAAACATGATGTCTCGGCCCTGCCCGCCGTGGATCACATTGTCGATGTTCCCTCCGGTCAGGAAATCATCCCCGTCGAGGCCATAGAGGGTCCGGTAGACCTCGCTACCGTTTAAAGTATCGGCTCCAGCTGTGCCGATAAGGTCAAACCCCCTGGCAACGAGATCCGCTTGGGTCAGCGTAGTTCCGTCGGCAAACTCAAAGGTCTCGATTCCCACCGGCACCATGGGGGAGGCAGGATCGAATCCTTGAATATGAATCGCGTCGCCGGTCAGTCCCACCCGAACCACGAGAGAGCCAATGCCGACACTGATGTCCTCTGCGGAAATCCCTCCCCCGAACACAATCTTGTTGCCCTCACCCGGTGTGTCCTGAATCGATTCGACTCCATCGCCCAGATTGAACACATAGGTATCGGCGCCGGCCCCGCCCATGAGCGTGTCGGTTCCCGCTCCACCGATAAGGACATCCTCGCCGTCACCACCCTGGAGCTGGTCGTCCCCGGCACCACCCACCAACTTATCATCGCCGGGATCACCCAATAGGGAATCATTGTCGTCGCCCCCGAATAGTTGATCATTGCCATCATCACCAAACAGCCGATCGACCCCGATTCCACCCCAAAGCACGTCCGCCTCACTGCCGCCCTGCAGTTCGTCGTCCCCACTGTCCCCATCCAGCACATCATGCCCCTCATTCCCCAGCAAGATATCCGCATCAGCCCCACCAAAGAGGCTGTCTCTTATACACATCT
>NIUT01000216.1 GCA_002254365.1 Nitrospira sp. UW-LDO-01 | reverse complement strand
CCGGGCGCACCATATTCAAGCTTGCTCGTACCGCTTAGGAATCATTGCTGTAACGTGATTGTTGTACACGCATAAACACCGTTCACCAGTGATTCTTTTGATCGTGCATCCACAATTCAGAGTCCATTCCTTTTGAATGGTCATGCCATATCTCTAGGAGGTGCTCGCTATTCGGTAGAGCTCAAATCTCCCTCATGGAGTTTATCCCAATGTTCGCTTCGTCTAGGACATCTCCCACGAGTTGGTCCCCTACTAGAGATACCAGACGAAAGATGGTCTTCCCCTAGTAGACATTCGAAGGGCTAGTCCCCTATAGTTTTACTCTCAGTTTCACTTATCAAGGAATCGGTTAGGTATGCGTCGGCTGCTCCGTCCACGTGTGGTCATCGGTACGGTTGTCGGTCTCATTGCGTGTTATACCCTCCTCGGATTCGTGCTGGTTCCCTATCTCATTAAGTCATACGTCGTCCCCACCGTCTCGGAGCAAATCAAGCATCCTGTTATGCTTCGCGAGGCGGCATTCAATCCATTCGCCTTGTCGCTGCGCCTGACGGGTTTGGAAGTGCGTGAGCAGAATGAGACTCCGATGGTGGGGTTCGAGGAGTTGTTCGTGGACCTGCGCGCAGTGACGCTACTCTTTCAGAAGGTCGCGTTCGACGAGATTCGGCTTGCTATGCCATTCGTGGCAGCCAGGGTCAATTCGGAGGGCAAGCTGAATCTGATGGCGCTGGTTCCACCCGAGGATGAAAAGGCCCAACCATCTCCTCAACCGGCCGGTGAACCCAAGAAACTGATGCCGCTGCAGATTGATCTCCTGGAGATCGGGCAAGGGATTGTCGAGTATCGAGATGACTCGAAGGTTAGGCCGATCGTCGTTGACGTGGTCCCGTTTGAGATCGCATTGCGAAATTTCAGCACAGTTCCAGCAGAGGGAAGAGAGAATGCTCATGCCTTCACGGCTGAGATTGGAAAGGGAGAACGGATTTTCTGGGAAGGAACGATCTTTTTGGAACCGATGGAGTCCAATGGGCGTGTAAACCTGACCGGTATCAAACTAAAAACATTGCATCAGGTGCTGCGTGATATGGTCCAGTTTGATATCCAGCAAGGCATTCTTGGTCTCTCTGCGTCGTATCATTTCGATCTTCGTGGCCAGGCTCCTCAGGCCACGGTGAAGAATGGAAAGGTCTCGATTGACGATTTGGCTCTCGTGGAGCGGGGTGGCATTGATCCCGTTGTAACCGTGCCGGTGTTTCATGTGGAGGGGATTCAACTGGATCTCCAGAAACAGACCGTCGAGGTTGCCAAGGTCCATTCAGCCGATGCCCGGTTTGATGCCTGGATGGCACCGAACGGTGTGGTTAATTATCAAACACTATTTTCGCCTGTGGGTGGACAGGGAAAGACGGAGCCACCATCGCCTGTGAAGGCCAAGTTGGAGAAGCCAGCCAAACCTTGGGCGATCACGGTCGATGAAATCGGACTGAAAAACTACAGTGCGTCGTATGAGGATCGGACGCTTCCCAAGCCTGCCCATGTGGATGTCGACGCAATGAATCTGACCGTGAAGGATGTGCAGATTCCATTCAAGAAGCCGCTACCGATTGATCTGTCGCTGAAACTGAATGAGACGGGTGCGATTGGGGTGAAGGGAACGGTGACGGTCGAACCGTTGAAAGCTGACGCACATCTTAAGTTGGAGCACATCGAGATCCGTCATTTTCAACCCTATCTTGATCAGTTCCTCAACGCAGAAGTGCGGGACGGTGCGGTTGATCTTGATGGAGCGGTGCATTTTTCCAAGGTACATGCCAACGGGCCCATGCTGCAATTTCAGGGGAATCTAGGGGTAAGCCAGCTGGCGATCGGGGAGCGAAACATTCTCACTGATGCCGTGACGTGGAAAGCGCTGAACCTGAATCGGATTGCACTGGACGTTGAGCCAACGGCCGTAAAAATCGAGGAAATCGTCTGGCAAGAACCAAATGCACAGATTGTAATCGGTAGCGATGGGAAACTGAATCTCTCGCGGTTCGCCGCCTCATCTCCACCGATGGAGCAGGCGCCGGCTCAGAAAGAACCCGGAGGGGAAAAAGCGCATGCCAAACCGGCGGAGCCCGTGCCTGTCAGGATTGATCAGGTCAAGCTGGTGAGGTTGGCCGCGATGTTTGAGGATCAGTCGATAGAGCCAAAGGTCAAGTTCGGTCTCACGGATTTTGGCGGGACCATCAAGGGATTGTCCTCCAAGCAGATCAAGAAAGCCGACGTCAATCTGGCGGGGAAAGTGGGACGAACCGCGCCGTTTAAGATCATCGGAAAGATCAACCCGTTGAGCGAGGATGCCTTCACGGACTTGGTCATCACGCTGGCCGGTATGGATCTGAGACCGGGCGGTCCATACAGCGGCAAGTACGTGGGATACGGATTATCAAAGGGGAAGTTGTCGCTCGACCTGAAGTACAAGGTGTCTGAAAAGATATTAGAAGCCGAAAATATGGTTCATGTCGATCAACTCACGTTTGGGGAGAAGACCAATAGTCCGGATGCCACCTCGCTGCCTGTCCCGCTGGTCGTGGGACTGCTGAAGGATCGCAAGGGCCAGATTGAGATCGACATGCCGATTCGGGGTAACCTCAACGACCCGGATTTCAAGTACGGCAAGGTCGTGATTTCAACCTTGCTCAATCTTCTGACCAAGGTGGTTGCATCGCCCTTTTCCTTAATGGGCAAGTTGGTACCTGGGGGAGGGGAGAACGAGGAAGGTCTGCAGTTCATCGAGTTCAAACCAGGCAGCACCTCGTTGACTGACGAGGATATGAAGAAGCTTGAGGCCTTGGAGACGGCGCTCGATGAGCGAGCCGGACTCCGATTGGATGTCAAAGGAACGTTCGATACGACAGTGGACCGGGCGGCACTTCAGGCGATGAAACTCCATGATCAACTCTTTGAAATGAGCGGGAAGCCCAGAAAAATGACAGGTTCAGAGGGCGACACACTTTCCCCCAAAGACGAGCAACGGCTGCTAGAAAAACTGTATGCAAAGCTTCCTGCACCTGATCCGGCCACCACGTCGGCGGTGTCTGCCCAGCCGACCACCGAGGAGATGAAACAACGAGTGGCCGCAGCTATCGTGATTTCTGATGCTGAGTTAGAGGCATTAGCCCGACAACGCGCGGAGGTCGTTCGGAATGTGTTGCTGGAAAGTGGACGGTTGACCGAGGAACGAGTCGTCCTACTGGATCCGGGAGCGGCAGAGTCCGGGCATGAGAAGGTGCGCACGCAATTGGCACTCGCTGCCGGTTCCTAAAATCATGTTGCAGATAGAACACGCGTGGTCGATATTGGGGTATCCACAGCTACTTCGATCTGAGTCGCATGCGCGTTCCATGGAGGAGGGAAAGCTCAATCTCTGGAGCGCTGAGTTCTGCCGGAAAGAGGACGCCTGAAATCTTGCAAGCGTTGATGCTGGCACCGTCCAAATTGGCCTTACTTAAGTCCACGCCGCGTAGGTCGGATTGTCGGAAATAGCAATCGCTGAAGTCCAGCCCATCGGCATCCAACCCCCGAAGATCAAGCCCTCGTAGGTCGCATCCTCGGAGATCGCATTTGTCTCCCGCAGCCTTCTTGACATTGAATTCCTTGATGCACCCTTCCCGGAGCAGCAAGTACATCGGGTCTTTGGAAATCCGGAGCTTGGTGCGTGAGGAGTCTGAGTCCATGGTCCTACTCCATCAAGGGTACTCAGGAGTCCTATCGGTTGGGATTCAAGAAACTTGAGTGTGGGGCAGGATCGGATGCCCTAAGCGAGTGAGTCGCGGTTAAGTAAGGGGTGTTGATTCGTTCTCGCAGCCCCTTGAACTCGTCCATTGTGACACAGTATGGTAACAAAATACGGTTCAGTGGGGGTCGGTTTCATGACGATACGATCTTAAGGAGGTGTCATATGGCGATTCGATTGGGCGATGACGCGCCGAACTTTACGGCAGAGACGACAGAAGGAACGATTAATTTTCATGAATGGTTGGGGAATGGGTGGGGCATTCTGTTTTCTCATCCCAAGGACTACACCCCAGTCTGTACCACGGAGTTGGGCACGGTCGCCAAGATCTCTCCGGAATTCAAAAAACGGGGAGTCAAGGTGATCGCCGTGAGTGTGGATCCGATGGATTCGCATAAGGGATGGATCAACGATATTAACGAGACACAAAAGACAACGATGAACTATCCCATCATTGCCGACCCGGATAAGAAGGTCGCGACGCTTTATGACATGATTCACCCGAATGCGATCGATAACATGACGGTGCGGTCGGTCTTCATCATCGGCCCGGATAAGAAGGTGAAGCTGACATTGACCTACCCGGCCTCCTGTGGCCGGAACTTCGACGAGCTCTTACGCGTCATCGATTCATTACAACTCACGTCGAAGTATAAAGTGGCCACTCCGGCGAACTGGAAGGATGGCGAAGATTGCATCATTACTCCCGCAGTAGGTGATGCAGAAGCGCAACAGTTGTTTCCAAAAGGCTTCAAGACTGTGAAGCCATACCTTCGCTACACGCCTCAGCCGAACCGATAGTCTTCAGCTCGTTACCACAAAGAATGCCAGGTAGAAGTAGTGACGAACTATTTCTATCTGGCAGTTATTTATCAATAACTTATATCCCAGAACCTCTCGCTGCTGAAGACGAAAATCATACTCGTATCAGGCTGCCACTTACCTCGAACTGTAGATTTTCTTATGTATCCCGTGTCGGGGTACAAGGATTGCTTTTACAGGAGGCCGAATTCTAGAGCGTGACAGCCAGTGGATGAAAC
>NIUT01000215.1 GCA_002254365.1 Nitrospira sp. UW-LDO-01 | reverse complement strand
GCCGCTGTCTCGCGGGAACGGCGCAACTCCGGCTAAAGCCGCCACTTCTTTACGGGTCAACGTACCGAGCTCGGGAAGATTGGCGAGGAGCCTTGTGGTGAGTACGGGACCGACACCCGGCACACTCCGCAAGACGCTTTCCTTGTCACGCTACACAGGACTCTTCCGCATGAGGGTGCTCAGGTCGGTCATGATGCTCTCCAGTTCCTATTCCAACCAGGCGATATGGGCCTGCACGCGTTTCTGGATGGGGCGAGCCCCGAGGCACGCTCGATTCTTTTCCGCAGTCAGCATCTCGATCACCTGTCGCCGACGCGCAACCAGCGCCGCCATGGCCTGCGTCTGCTCATCATGGATCGGTCGCACAGGTGGGCGAATAGCCTCAGCACAATGGGCGAGCACCTGCGCATCCAGGCGATCGATTTTGGCCGATTGCCCGGTGGCCCGCACACAATCCCGGACTTGCCGAGGATTGACGACCACGACGGGCAACCCGACGGCCGCGAGGGCGCCGGCCAACGGTACTTCGAGCCCACCTGTCGCTTCCAATCCGATCAAGGGGGGCTGCAGCGCTTGGACCGGCGTCACGAGCGCAGCGATCCCCTGATCATCAGGCACAATTTGAAACGTGGACCCAGGATGCACCGCGATATCGACGGTGTTGTGTGAGACCTCCATGCCAACAAAACACGTTCCGCTCATGGGGCACCTCCGTGTCTCCCGTCCTTGCACGATACGGGCTCGAGGCTCTCTCAACTGTTCAGGTTGATGACCGGAGGAACGGGACAATCCGAGCGGACCCACGGCCTTCCCGGCTGGAGACCCAGATCTTTGCGATCTGTCCGACTCCCGTGGTGCCATGATGCAAGACCTCTCAGAGAAGATACAAGATCCTGAATTATGCATGCGCGACAGAAACCGCAGCTTGCTGTTCGGAGCCTGTTTCGAAACAACTCCAACGTCGGCTCGCCTCACGGAGTCGCTTCCAGTCGATGAGGCTTGGTAAATTCTTGTGGACCTGTTGGCGGCTTCAACCGCTTGGCGTACAGTAGCCCAGTGAGACGCCTGCACTATGTCACGGCAAATACTGTTGGTGAGAGTACTGCGCGATTCAAGATCCGACCTTAAATCTTTGGGATCTCACCAGAAAGACGCTCCTCGCCACCGGCACCTATACGCAGTACAGCTTCAGGATGATGGACTTCAAGAAGCCCGCCTCCTGCCGATTCTGAATCTCGAAGCGACAGCACATTGGTCGGGAAGTACTTCTTGCTGCATTAGCGGTGCGTTGCACCGACGCTGAGTCAGCAGAGACGAACTTCTTCCCCCACCCCAAACTGAAAACGCCGTGCCGCGCTATCCTCCTGCAGAAAAATCTCCAAGTTCCCGCCGCTATTGATCAGCGCGGACGGACTCTGGCGATGGCCTTGGCTGTAACTGCCGACCAAATCATTGATGATATACGTTCCGATTTGAATCTCCACAGGTTGTCCCGTCACAGCTCGAAATTCCCGGATCTGTCTCGCGGTGATGTTGGAAATGAGATTGCCGAATCGATCGACAGACGCGATCTTTCCGATCAGCACATCCTCGTGCCAGACCGGAATCGCGACCGAACGCTGAATGGGGTCGTCGACGGTCGGTCCAAAAAAAGACGGCGGGACCCCCTTACTCAACCAGGCGGCAGCCGGTGCAAACACATCTCGACCATCAAAGGTCGATCCGGCCGTTTCCAAGCGATACTGTGGGTTCTTGATCTGCCAGACCTTGGCGCCGACTTCCTGCTCCAAGATTTCCGTGAAGAGCCCGTTATCCGGCCCCACAAACAGGCACCCTGCGGCCGACACAAGCAACGCCCGACGCTCGGTCCCGACTCCGGGATCGACGACAGCGACGAAGATCGTTCCTGCGGGGAAATACCGGTAACAGGATTTCAGGAAATACCCGGCTTCCTGGATCTGATGCGAGGTAATCTGATGAGAAAGATCGACCAGCAGCGCGGACGAATTGATCGAGAGGATCACCCCTTTCATGCTGGCGACGAAACTGTCGCGTTCTCCAAAATCCGTCAGCAAGGCGATGAGGGGTCGTGCCTCCGGCACGTCAACATTCCTCGAATTTGATCTCCACGACTTCGTATTCAACCATCTTGACCGGCGTCTTCACCTCGACAAAATCGCCGACCCGTTTGCCGATCAAGGCACGCCCGACGGGGGACTGCACGGAAATTTTATTGAACTTCATATCCGCTTCATCTTGCCCGACCAACGTATACTGTTTCTTGGATTGCGATTCCTGCTCAACCACCAAGACCGTCGCCCCAAAGACAATGGTCTCGCTGGTGCGCCCATTGATTTCCACAATGCGCGCGTCGGCGATCTTCCCCTCCAGTTCGGAGATCCGAGACTCAATGAAACCCTGACGCTCTTTGGCGGCATCGTATTCGGCATTTTCACTGAGATCGCCGTGTGCTCTCGCCTCCGCAATCGCCTCGATTACCTTCGGACGCTCGATCTTGCGCAAACGAACCAGTTCAGCCTGTAACGCTTCATAGCCTTTCTTGGTGATTGGTGTCGGCATGCTCCGGTTGCTCCTCAACTGGTTAGCAGGATACTGAAAAAGTCCGTCAGCGATGTTCTCACATCGCGCAGAGACTCAACGGATCGAGGCGTCTACCTCGTTTCTTCGAATGCTGTGGCCTTACTGGACAGCCTTGTTGCGCATCCTGACATAATGGTCGCATTCCCTTTGCCCAACACATTTCGGCCATCGTATGGGTATTATACGAGTTCTTTCGCAGCCTGTTAGGCCTGATGATACTCTTGCAATGTTCGGATCGATAGATCTTTTTTCAGGATGGCCTCGATCGCCATCGCCGCAGCATGGGCCCCTCGCATGGTCGTGTAATAGGGGATCCCCCGATGGAGTGCCTCTCGTCTGATGGCAAGCGAATCAACATGCGCCGAGGCCGTCCGTACCGTGTTGACGACAATGGCCACCGAGCCGTTCTTAATATGATCAACGATGTGCGGCCTGCCTTCGGCCACTTTATTCACAACCTCCACGGGAAGTCCATGCTCGCGCAAATAGCCGGCGGTCCCGCTCGTTCCCTGAATCCGCATCCCCAGTTGGCTCAAGGCCCTACCCACTTCGAGCGCGGCCGGACGATCCGATGGCTTCACGCTGATGAACGCCGTGCCGGACGTGGGCAACACGGCCCCGGCCCCGGCCTGGGACTTGGCAAAGGCCCAGCCAAAATCCTCATCGAGGCCCATTACCTCCCCGGTCGATTTCATCTCCGGGCCGAGCAACACATCGACCCCTGGAAACTTATTGAAGGGAAAGACCGCCTCTTTGACCGAGAAATGCTCAGGGACCGGAGCCCGTGTAAATCCAAGCTCCTTGAGCGATCGCCCCATCATCACCTTCATCGCCAGCTTTGCAAGTGGGACCCCGATCGCTTTGCTCACGAACGGAACGGTCCGGGATCCTCGTGGATTGACCTCTAACACATAAATCGTCTCTCCTTTGACGGCAAATTGGGCGTTCATCAACCCAATCACCCCTAACTCTCTGGCCAACATGCTCATCTGACGCTCGATCTCGGTGACAAGAGGCTTCTCGAGGGTGTAGGGAGGAAGCGAACAGGCTGAATCGCCAGAATGGACCCCGGCCTCTTCAATATGCTCCATAATGCCTGCGACCACCACGGTATCCCCATCTGATATCGCATCGGCATCGACTTCGATCGCATCGGCAAGGTACTTGTCGATCAACACCGGATGATTGGGCGACGCTTTCACCGCCGACCGCATATATTCCAATAAACCGGCTTCGTCATAGACGATCTGCATGGACCGTCCGCCCAAGACGTACGACGGACGCACCATAACCGGGTAGCTGATTTGCTCGGCAATTTGTACCGCTTCCTCAACGGATCGAGCAGTCCCACTCTCCGCCTGACGCAGGCCGAGTTTATTCAACAGTTCACGGAACCGTTCACGATCCTCAGCCAGATCGATGGCATCAGGACTGGTGCCGAGAATCTTGACACCGGCCTTTGAAAGCGGGAGCGCGAGCTTCAAGGGAGTCTGTCCCCCGAATTGCAATACCACACCGAGCGGCTGTTCCCGATGCACGATATTCAGCACATCCTCATGGGTGAGCGGCTCAAAGTAGAGGCGATCTGAGGTATCGTAATCCGTGCTGACGGTTTCCGGATTGCAGTTCACCATGATCGTATCGATCGCTTCTTCCCGAAGCGCCATGGCCGCATGAACACAACAGTAGTCGAACTCGATCCCCTGCCCGATACGATTGGGGCCTCCACCAAGAATGACGACCTTTTTTCGATCAGATGGCCTTGCTTCGCACTCATGTCCATAGGTGGAATAGAGATACGGAGTCTGAGCCTCAAATTCTGCGGCACAGGTATCAACCCGTTTATACGTCACGCGCCGTTCCCGATGCTCCATGCGTGCCTTTGCGACGATCCCAGCCTCACAGCCCAGCAAGTAAGCGATACGATCATCAGAAAAACCGAGCTCCTTGGCTTCCCAAAGGAGTCCTCCGCTCAGACACTCCGCCGGGTTGGTCGCATGGCTGGCAAGAGATCGTTCAAAATCCACCAGCTGTCTCACCTGGTCTAAGAACCAGGGATCGACTTTCGTCGTTGCGCCCAATTCCTCGTCGGTCAATCCCAGGCGCATGGCGTCAGCCAGATACCACAGTCGCTCCGGCAATGGCGTGCGTAGTAGTCCCTCAAGCTTCTCGACGGCCTCCGAACGATTGAAGCCGGTCGGCATCCCGCGGTCCAGGCCGAACCGAGAAACCAGCCCGCTCAAGTCCAACTCCAGTGAACGAATCGCCTTCTGCAACGACTCTTTAAACGTACGGCCAATCGCCATCACCTCACCGACCGACTTCATT
>NIUT01000214.1 GCA_002254365.1 Nitrospira sp. UW-LDO-01 | reverse complement strand
TGCGACACTTGCCGCTCAAACTCTTGGAGAACTTGGATTCACACAGACCTCTGCTGTGATTATGAACCTTGACGAATGGAAAACATCGGGCAACCCGTTTGTGAAGTAGCCGTCTAGCCAGTCAGATCCCAACGAGGGAGAATCCCATGACCGTCGATAGCTCTCTCCGTGTGATTGCTCGAGCGCACGCCAAGCTCGACCACGTGGCACAGGTACGAGAGATCCTGACCGCCTTAGTCGATGTGACTCGCCGAGAACCTGGCTGTCTCAGCTACGAGCTCTTGCAAAACCATGCCGATAAGACGGAATTCGTGTTTGTCGAACAATGGGCAAGCGCTGCAGCAGAACAAGCGCATTTCATGACGCCCCACCTATTGGCGACACTGCAACAATTGAGCGGTCTGCTGACCTCAGAACCTCAGATCTGTCGATACGGCGTTGTCCGATAGCACCCGCGCAAAACCGTACCGGCACGGAGAACCAGGACGATGGCATCCATGACAGCAGACACTGAGCGTACGCTCTCATTTCAGAATCAACGAGCAGTCGTGTCTCCGTGGGGCGCGTCCTTACGCAGATACCTGTTCATTGATGCAGATGGACGGGAGATCGATATTGCCTGGGGCTATTCAGGTGGTAGCGGAAAGCGGGGGGGACAAGGCGATGTCCTGATCCCCTTTCCTGGCCGTATCGGCAATGGACGGTACTCCTTCGACGGCCTGACATTCCAGCTGGAATGTAACGATAAGGAAGGCCCGAACGCCATCCATGGCTTTGTTCGAAGCCTGCCATGGCAGATCCAGCAATTGCATCCGAACCGCGTCACATTTGAGGTACGTCTCGACGCCACAACGTATGCCGATCGAGGCTATCCCTTTTCCCTTCGGATCCTGGTGACGTATGAACTGAACAACCAGGGTCTTGAGTGCAGGTTTTCCGTAACGAACGTTGGTCACAAACCTGCACCGGTGGGCGTAGGATTTCACCCCTACTTCACCGTCGGTACCAGCATCGTCGACGAAGCGGAGGCACAGATCCCCGGTACCGGATTCTTGGAATTCAACGAACGACTCGTCCCAACTGGGACCATCTATCCTGTACAGGATACGCCGTGGGACTATCGCCGCTTTCGCCCGATTGCACAGCAACGCTTCAACCATTGCTACGTCAACTTGGAGCGTGATACCGAAGGGACCGCCATGGCCGCTCTTCGTCATATCCCAAGCAACCGAACGATCACCATGACGATGGACGCGGCTTTTTCCTCGGTGGTCGTCTATACGGGAGATGCCATCGCGGACGCCCCGCGTGTTGCGCTGGCCATCGAACCAATGACCTGTGCAAGCGACGCATTCAACCATCCGGAGTGGGGGCTCAAGCGCCTAGCTCCTGATGAAACTTTCTCCGGATGCTGGGGTGTGGATGATTCAAGTCGCCAAGGCTAGCACTAGTGTAGTGTTTCATTAGTACTTTGACATTGGCCGTTCGCCCTGAGCTTGTCGAAGGGCAAGTGTTTTCAGCTGGTTCCGTTCATGGTTCGACAGGCTCACCACGAACGGAAGGTGAAGGAATTTATGAGACACCACACTAGCAGTCTGCTGAAAAACTCAACATGTGTGCTTCGACAAGCTCAGCACGAACGGGAAACCCTCATAATTTCAATGCTCTTCTCGCTCATCCTAAGGCTCTCGAAGGATGAGCAGAGGGTTTTTCAGCAGACTGCTAGATATCTTCACGTGGGAAGAGAAGTCCGCGCGTCCGGCGGATGAAGCACCGCAACGGACTGTGACTTAGGCCGCTTTTCGAAAGGTGGGAGACTTTCTACCGACGAGCTCGCGCCAGAGGAGACTGAGTTTGAACTCCACTTCATCGAAGGAATCCCCTTGTGCAGACTGATCAGGGTACCCCTGCAGATAACCACGCCACTTGTCTTGATCCAGTGAGATCACAAATCGGGGTGTATCGATGCGGGGTTGTTCGGCTGCAGATCGCTCAACACGAGGAAGTTCTCGCGGGCTTTTTGCGAACTCTTGGCTCTGCTGCCGCACTTTTATCTGCAGCTCATCGAAGGAGGCCGCATGCACTTCGCGCTGCGGATTGCCTTCTGGATGTGCAAGCCATTTCTCCTGATCTTGTCGAAACACCCAATTTGGCCGTTCCATTCCGGTAAGCATAGCGAAGCCGTCCCAATCCGACCAGTACTTTCACAATTCTTGCACATGAGTAGGAACGACCAGAATCCCCCCAGCACATCGGCCTGCTCCTATGGGCAAGTCTCGGCCAATCAGCTGTCCTTTCGAGTCGCCATGGCGGGAATGGGAGACCGGCTGGTGCTCTGCCTGCATGGATTCCCAGAGTGCGCGCGTTCATGGAGATACCAGCTTCAGCCGCTGGCAGAAGCCGGCTATCAGGTCTGGGCCCCTGATCTCCGTGGCTATGGCAAAACGACACGTCCCGTTGGTCTTGAGGCCTACGCAATCGAGGCGTTGCTGGAAGACGTCAGCGGACTGCTGACGGCCGCAGGGACCTCGGAGGCCATCCTGGTTGGACACGACTGGGGAGGCATCATCGCCTGGTACTATGCCCTGCGGCACCCGGACCGCATCAAAGCTCTTGTGATCTTGAACGCCCCACACCCGGCCTGCTTCGAGCGGGAACTCAGGCACTGGCGACAAATGCGCCGCTCCTGGTACATGGGGATATTTCAGATTCCTCGACTTCCTGAAGCCGTGTTGTCCATGGGACAGGGGTACGTCATCGGGAAAATCTTCGAGCGTATGGCGGTTCATCGCCAGCACATGCCAGACGACATCGTTACGCGCTACCGGCAACAGGCCTGCACGCCAGGCGCCCTCACTGCCATGCTGAACTACTATCGCGCGGCAATTCGCGGGAAAGGGGCGCTGCGTCAGCGCAAGGGAGGCTATCCCACCATCAACATTCCCACACTTGTCATCTGGGGACTCCAGGACCAGGCACTTGTGCGTCACAATCTTGATGGGTTAGGACATTTCGTAAGCAACCTGACTGTAGTCCCAATAGCCAGTGCAGGCCATTTCGTACATGAAGACGAGCCGAACCGTGTGACAGAGGAGTTAGTGGCCTGGCTGCAGAATCTATGATCTGATTCATTGCGTCCCCGACTCTTCCTCCTCGACGCTTGGTTCCCTCAACGACTTCTGCTTGAGAGCCGCGAGTACCACATCCCCATTCGTTTCTCCCACAACGCTCCTATCACCAAGCGTATTCGCATTCTCTAACCTGCGAGAAATGATCAAGTTATTGACCAATCAGCCGAACAAGATACGATGCCATGACAAGGCTTTCGGGATGTCTTCCCAAGAATACGGGGCACCTATGAAACGAATGGGGATTGCCACAGCTCCGCCTATTGAGCAGCCTTCCAATAAGTCCACCACGACCTTGGTGGTGATCGGTGGACTGCTGTTGGTCGGCCTGATCTACAGCATCGTAGCCCGTGACCCGGCCGTCTCTTGCCCGAATGAGTTGGTCGGTGCCTGGATCACCTCGGCGAACGGATACGAGAACAGCATGCTGGTATTTACCACAAACGGTGTGTCGTTCAGCGTCGGATTCGAACATCTGGATGCGCAAGCCATGCGGCGCATCGACATGAGTACAGAAGGACCTCGCACGTTGTACACAATCGTCTACGGCGATTCTCGAAGCGACGAACAGACCTTGTCCTTCTACTATCACACCAAAGACCACACCATCACCTTCAAGAACCAGGCCCACCTCGTTTGGACGAGACAAGCGGTGGAGTCATGATTGGTCTCTTTCAACGGAGACAGTTGTTCGTGCATCCCGTCCAATACTGGTGTATTGGGACCACGCTGGTCTACGTGGCTTGTCTGTTGATCACGCTGTATGCCGTGATCTTTCTGCCGATGGTACAGCCGCTTTACGACCCATCCGTATCCTGGGAACAGCATGCGCAGGTGGCGTCCCAGTTTCTTGAGCTCCATTCTCGGATCTGGCCCTGGCTGATCATCACCTTCCTTGCGTTGCTCCTCCACTCCCTGTATTTCATGCACCGCATTGCCGGGCCACTGTACCGCTTCTCTACCCTCTTTCGGTCGATCGGAAGCGGCGATCTGCATCAACGGGCACGGTTACGCAAACACGACTACCTCCATCGGGAGGCACAGGCATTCAACACAATGCTGGATAGTCTTGAAAATCGGATCCAGACCATCAACCTCCACTCAGCGCTGGTCACCGAAGCCTATGAAGCGGTGGCGATCCACGTGCAGGCACAGGCACCCGGGCAAATCACATCCGCGCTGCAGACACTCGACGAAGAAATTCGCCGATTCAAGGGCTGCCTGGCAGACTTCGCGTTGAAGATCGAGAACATGCCTGAGCAACAACAGTTCGAATTTGGTGAGTCCGCTCAAAAAGACTTACCAGCGATCATGAAGGCTGCCTAATCATGGGGCAACCACTTCGCGCGACCAACACATCGAAACAGGACCTGGAGCCACCGGCGGATCACAGCCCTGTAGGAGAATCTCCACGCCAGCCTCCCACGCTCACCGTCGTACCAGCGGATCGGATCGATCCAGAATCTCAGACTGATCGTCCTCACTCGAGGCGTTGGATCAACATGGTGCACCCGCTGCAGGTCCGCATGCTGAGTCAGGTCATCATCTATTCATTGATCATCTTCCTGTTGTTGGCCATTCCCGTGTTCAAACCGCTCATGCAAGCACTCGATAATCCCGCGCTGTCATGGCAAGAGCGAGCCGTCGTCGCCAACGATCTCCTCAACCTCCACTCCAGATTCTGGCCATGGGCGCTTGGTGCCGGCCTCGTGGTCGTGCTCCATTGCATACACTCCATGCGGCTGATGCATCGGGTGGCCGGCCCCCTCTCTCGACTCACACATGTGTTCCCTCAGATCGGCAACGGCAACCTGTGCGTTCGCACCACCTTGCGTCAAGGAGACTATTTGACCCCGGAGGTCGACCGGGTCAATCACATGACGGCTCAGCTGCACTCGAAGATCACGGCGATCAAACACATGCAGATCCTCCTGGCGCTCGATGCCACCCGGATTAGGGAACTGGCTCTGGCGAAAGAAGATCCCACCTTGGCCACCCTCGCAAGACAGATGGAACAGAATTTGTCGGGACTGAAGTCCTCTTTGGATACATTTAAAACTCATAGCGGTTAGACGATCACCATGAAGCACGAGAGCACATTCATTCTGGGGATGCCCTCATTTCGTACAACCCGACGGTCCCGATCGTGTCTCCGGCATGCTGGCGGATTTAGTCTCATCGAACTCATGCTCGCCGTCTCAATCATGGGCGTTTTGGCCGCTCTGGCCGTCCCGAATTACATGGATTTTATCGAGAAGGCACGCGTGGCACGAGCCATCTCTGAACTGCACGGGCTTGCCAAGGACATTAAAGGGTTTGCCTTGGCGGTCGGAGCTTATCCGAATAGCCTCCAGGATGTCGGTCTTAGCACGAGGCTGGATCCCTGGGGGACTCCCTATGAGTATTACCGCGTCAATTGCGGGACGATTGATGACATCACCAGTCTGGCTAAACTGAAATTGCGCCGACAGAACAGTCCAAGAACAGTTCCCGCCGGCTACTCGTTCTCAACAGACAGTGAATGGCTTGTCTCATTGGCCGTCGATCATGGACAGCCTCGGGACTACCTCCATCTTGTTGCTGCGGGCGGCAACGGAGGTGGAGGCGGAAATGCTGGTGGCAATGGCGCAAATAACGGAGGTGGTAGCAGTAACGGCAACGGTAGCGGTGGCAATGCCGGAGGGAATAATAACAGCAATGCCGGGGGTAACGGGGGTGGAAACGGCGGTGGCGCTAATTGCGGTCAAGGGGGAGCCAGGAAGGACCGTCACTTACATCCGATTAGTTCAGACTTTGATCTCTACAGTATGGGGAAAGATAAAGATTCTGTGAAGCCGCTCACGGCACAGAAGAGTCATGATGACGTGATTCGCGCAAGTGACGGCGGATTTTATGGCCTGGCTAGGAACTTTTAGCGTATTGGATCCATGTAGACGATGCTGTCTCATTCCCTCTTTCACAGTCGCATCGGACGCCGTATTCTCGGGCTGTTCGTCCTCTGCGCGCTGGTTCCAACCTCCCTCCTTGGATGGATGTCCTACCGCCAGGTCACCCAGGAACTGATCGTCCAATCAGCCGCCCGGCTCAAGCAAGAGAGCAAGTCCCAGGGAATGGTGCTCTATAATCATCTTCTCACCCTCACCGCAGACCTGAGCCGAATTTCGAGGGAGCTGCCGCAAGACGGCACGGTGACCGAAGAAGTTGCGATCACCACATCAGTCAAGGAACTGGCTCATCGCTTTCGTGACGTACGGCTCACTCCCGCTACAGGTCCTCATCGACGGGAACTCACACAGTCTCAGACTGCCCATCTCCAGGAGGGCAAATCATTGCTCGAGGTCTCTCCCGCTCCCGATCAGCTGCCGCAACTGACGCTGACTCGTCTCGTCAATCCCGCGCGCTGGGAGGCCGGGTTGCTCTCCGCACACCTTGACGG
>NIUT01000213.1 GCA_002254365.1 Nitrospira sp. UW-LDO-01 | reverse complement strand
ACTGGAAGTCATGCTCGCCGCCGTGAAACACCGGGCAGACGGGGCGCTGCCGGAGTTGATACAGCTCAACATGCAACTGCTGACTCAGGCGCAGCGAGAGCTACTCGATGCCGATCGCGATATCCGAAGCCTGCGCGAGAAGAAAACGTATCTGGAAGGTGAATTGGCGCAGCTGAAGCCCCAGACTCCGATCATCACCGCGGGCGGTGACCGGCTCTTGGATACAGGGGAACGGCTGAAGGCCCTGCGCGCTCAGTATGCCAGTGTCTCCGCCTACATGTTGCCCGATCACCCGGATTACATCAAACTCAAACAAGAGATCGATTCGCTTGAAAAAGAAACGGGTGGTATCGATGAACGCGATGAACTGTCGAAGCGGATTCATGCTGAACGTGCGACACTCGCCGATCTCCGAGAACGCATGCATGACTCCCATCCCGATGTCATTCGTGTCCAAGAAGTCGTGGTGTCGCTGGAGCGGGAACTGCAGGCCAGCTCGCTTCGCCCGACACTCCCTCCGCCCGTCAAGCCGGAAAACCCCGCCTACATCAACATTCAGTCCCAGTTGGCGTCGACTCAGGCCATGTTGGGATCGTTGGAGTCGGCTCGAGCCGACCTCAAACGTCGGATGACGGAGTACGCGAAGCGAGTCGAAATGACACCGACGATTGAGCCGGACTACATGGATCTGCTCCGAGATCGGGAGAATTCCATGCGCAAGCATCAAGAGATTACCTCTCGCCTCATGGAGGCTCAAGTGTCGGCGGAATTGGAAGTGCAGCGAAAGGGTGAGCGGTTTTCGCTGATCAACCCGCCGGAGTTGCCGGAAAAACCGGAACGGCCCAATCGCTTGGCTATCATGCTGCTTGGGGCGTTCTTGGCCGTTGGGGGAGGTATCGGAACCGGTGTGGCCGTGGACAATGTCGATCGGACGATTCATACCGCCGAACAGTTCGGCCGAGTGTTGCAGGGGGTCCCGCTGGCCGTGATCCCTTATCTTCCGTCTGAACGGGAACTCACATCCCTTGGGCGTCGGCGGACAGTCGCCGGTTTTGCCGGGATTGGTCTTCTGGTGGTCGGCGCGGTGATTGTCCATCTGGCTTGGATGCCCTTGGATGTCTTGTGGTATGCCGTTTGGCGAAAACTTGGATAAGACGAACGACTGAGAGGAGGGCCTCACGATGGAATATCTTCAGCAAGCGCAGGAACGACTCAAGCAGCAATCCGGCTCAACCGGTCCTGGTACGCACCGACCAGAGGACCACTCGGTGACTCAAGCGCCTCCGCTCATTTACTCTTCGACTAGAACGATTTCTCTCTCCGAACAGTTGATGCAAGATCACCGGCTGATTTCCGGGCATGCTGAAGGGGCCTTCGTCGATGCCTACAAGCGGTTGCGTGCCCAGGTCATGCAGCAGTTTCGCCAAAAAGAGTGGAATGTGCTCGGGATATCCAGCCCCACCGCGCACGAAGGCAAAACTTTGACGGCGGTGAATCTCTCCTTGGCTCTGGCCATGGACCTGGCGCATACGGTCATGCTGGTTGACGCCGATATGCACCGACCTTCTGTGCATCGACTCTTTGGCCTCGACCAGGCTCAGGGGTTGACGGAGTATCTGTTCGATCAGGTGCCGCTCGCGCAGCTCTTGATTCATCCCGGCGTCGGCCGGCTGGTGTTTCTACCGGGAGGACGCTCGATCAAGAATTCCGCGGAGGCGCTGGCCTCTCCCAGAATGGCCGCTCTTGCCCAGGAGCTCAAGCATCGCTATCCCTCTCGCTTCATCGTGCTGGACTTGCCGCCGATCTTGTCCCGAGCCGACGTGTTGGGATTCAGTTCCCATATTGATGCCCTGCTGCTCGTGATCGAAGAGGGACGTACCTCCTCTGTTGAGGTCGAACAGGCCATGACAGCCATTGCGGGCACCGTGCCCATTCTTGGAGGTGTTCTCAATAAATCAGGACGCACACAACTGACCAAGCGGCGGGCCATGGGCTTGCTGCATAGCCATTCTGCGTAGGAACTATGTACGAACCATACTATCAATTGAAGACGAAACCCTTCACGTTGTTGCCGGACCCGGAATTCCTCTATTTGGGTGCCAAGCACAAGATGGCGCTCAGCCTTCTAGAATATGGGTTGACGAACGGGTCGGCCCTGATCGTCATCGCCGGAGATCCCGGCACGGGGAAAACCACATTGTTGAACCGGTTGCTGGATGAGACTCGCCATCCCTGGACCGTCGGCGTGTTGTCGAACACGCATGCCGGCATCGGCGGGCTGTTGCCGTGGATTGCCGCCTCCTTCGAGCTGTCGATCGCCGGGAAAAGCGACGTGGAGGCGTTCCACGAGTTTGCCAAATTTCTGGAACGTGAACGAACCGCCGGACGTCGCGTGCTGCTGATGGTCGACGAAGCGCAAAATATCGGGGCCGCAATGTTGGAAGAGCTTCGGTTGCTCTCGAATCTCAATGACGGGCGTCGTCGATCACTCCAGATTCTCCTGTCGGGACAGCTGGGGTTACGGGATCTGCTGAAGGGGCCGGGTATGGTGCAATTCGCCCAACGGATCGGGGTCGAGTACACACTGGACGCGCTCTCGGAAGAGGAAACGCTGGAGTACATGACACATCGGTTGAATGTCGCCGGCAGACGTACGCTGCTGTTCACAACCCTGGCAGGCCGTTCGGTATTCCGGCTGACCGGCGGCACCCCGCGTCTGATCAATCAACTCTGTGATCATGCCCTGGTGTATGGCTTTGCCGCTCAGGCGGAGGTCATTACTGCCGGCATTGTGCTGGAGACTGCGGCCGCTCGTGACCGTCATGGTGTGTTTCCGTTCAAGGTCTCGCCGGAATCCGTCGAGTGGTCTCAGCAAGCGATTGAAGAAGAGCGGGAGGAAGTGAAGAGCGTTGTAACAGGGAATAGCCCATCACACATGCCGGCCCAGCCGTCTGTTCAGGATGGCGGACAGGATTTGCCGGTTCTGTATCGAGAAGCCATGGCACTCCAGGAAGCAGGCAATTTCAAACAAGCCATCGTGCTGTTCGATCGCTTGACTGGTGACGAATCATGGGGCATCAAGGCGCTGATGAAAAAAGGATTGTGTTTGCGCGCCATGGGACAATTCGATGAAGCACTCAGCACGTTCCAGGCTGCAATCGATCACACGACCGCCTCGTCAAAAGATCACCTCGCGTTGAAATACGTACTGGGGCGAACATTAGAGGATGCCGGGAAATCGGCTGAGGCAGTCGAGCTTTACAGGCGAATCTATCAGGAAGTGGGTTCGTATCGTGACATCGAGGTACGGCTCGACCGACTCAGTGGATCTCCCTTAAATAGTCAACTCACAGATCCTGTCGCTTCATCCTGGTGGGGAGGCCTGTTCCGGCCATCTGGCCGAGTACCTGGCGACGAGAGCAGTCAAAAATTACCCACGTTCAAGTAATTCGGCCTCGACGTCTCTGTGAGATTGATCACACGCGAGTAAGTATCTGCCGGGGACTCGTACAACTGGTTTGTCTGTCGAGAAGCTCCTCCCTAGCCCGCATTATTCATGAGCGATTCTACTGCAACCGCCGATACACCGCTGCGACAAGCTGCCATGCAGCTGTGCGGCATGGCAGCGGGCAGGCTCGCCCTTCGTGACCGCACCATACTGTTTCAAGTATGCCTTGGTCCCTCTGGGCTCCGCGTGCCCGTCTCGCCAGGCGTCTTGGCGGTTTCGTCACGAACCGTCATGCATAATGCGGGCTAGCCTTCAGGGCCAAATGTCTCGGGAGTTTCGGCCTCCACGCTCACATTTCTTGTCACATCTGTAGCATCTGTTGCCACAGTCGGTAGACCAAGTTTGTCCTGGAACGGTATTGTCTATCCCATGGTCACGATGCTCTGGGTATCTAACCATACGGAGGGTCAATTTTCTTTCACCTCTATCAAAGGAGTGTCTCATGAAACCTCAGTACAATCTTAAGGCAGCCATGGCCGGCCTGTTCGTCGCCGGGGTCCTCTCGATGGCGGCGACGGCACAGGCCGTCACGCTTGATGCTGGTGTCTTTGCGGTGGGCAACGGCGATGCGGCGAATCCGGTCGTGATTAATGTTCCAGATCCAGGTTTGTCCGGAGGGAGCGGAATTTTCTTGGACACCATTAATTTTGATCTAGGTTCATTCACGCATTTCAATATGACGTCCGTAGCCAATAGCATCACTGCTTTTGGCTCCACCATTTTTGAGAACAATGGTGATTCTGAGCTCCCCGTAGTGCCTGGCGGGTATCAAGGCGCAGCTGACACGTTCAACGCACTAGCGCTGGCCGACCTTGGGCTTTCGCGTGATTATCACCTGCATCCTGCAGGCCTTGCTCCTGCTGGAGTAGGCTACACGTTGACCTTGTGGGGATCGAATGGTGGTCCTGCGGTACCGCTCCCTGCTGCAGCCTGGCTGTTCGGCAGCGGCGTGATCGGATTGGCGGGTTTGGCCCGTCGCAAGATGGCGGCCTAATCATCGGAAGGGCCACACAGTGGTTCTTCGTACCTGTTCTGACTGCGGCGGCTTGGCCGCCGCAGTCAAGCGGCTCTGTACCATTTAGGCAAAGATTCAAAGGAATGGTCATGCAACACAAGGTGACACCCTGGTTTCCCATTGATATTCGGTCGTTGCTCGCGACCCTCTCCTGTCTCGTGATGTTCTCACTCTCTCCACTGGGGTTAGATCGGGAGGCGAGTGCTGCGGTGGTATTCCCGTCCGGCGATCGGCCGATGGCGGTCCAAGTTCCGGCCGATGCAGGTGTGTGGGCGATCGAAGAGGGTGCGAGTGCACTGACCCTCACTGAGCCGAGCTTGCTGTCGTGGCCTACAACGCTCGGTGATGTTGTGCAGTCATTGACGACGGCTTACCATGACCTCACGGGGATCACCTGGAGCTCGTTGTTCGAAATCAATGAGGGCGCCCAACGATTCACATTCAGCCTTGTGTTTCAGGCAGAGCCTGGATATGGGCCCATTCGCCTTTCGGTCGGTGCCGTCAATCTTACAAATAGTTCGCCGGTGGTGCCGGTGGCTCCCTCACCGTCGTCCGCGTTGTTGTTCGTTCCTGCGTTGGTTGGGCTGCTCGGAGTCTTGTCTCGTGAACAATATCGCGTCACCGTGTCCGGATCCGACGGGGGATCGATGGTGGGATCGTCGCCGTCAGGAAACGCTCCCTGCCTGCTTATCCTCTCGATGGATACCGTGTTCTCCAAGGTTATCCAATCGCAGGTGGGCCAAGCAGGGTATCGGGTTCGAACTGCCTGTGACGTGAACGACGCGCTTACGTTCAGTGAACATGCATCACCAGCGTTGCTCCTCGTTGACCGCCGCGTTCCCGATTGGGATATGCTCCGTACCAGTCCGCTGCTGAAGCCTGTTCCGTTGATCACCTTGGCGCCTACAGGAAGTCTGTGCACTGAGGAGCAATGGGTGTCCGACTTAGAGCGAGGTGCAGACAGCATCTACGATTTTCGAGATGGAAGCCGTTTGTTTCTTGCCAAGCTGAGGGCTTCTCTACGGCGAGCGGGGCATGCCGTCACCGGTCGCGCTGTGTTCCAGGTAGGTGCGGTGCATTTGGATGCCGACCACCATGAGGTGACGATTGCCGGCCAGCAGCTTCCACTCTCCGCGAAGCCGTTTGCCATTCTCAAAACGCTGATGGAGGCGCCCTCCAGAGTATTCAGCCGAAGTGAGTTGGTTGATCGCGTGTGGGGGCCACAATTTGCCATCGGAGAACACACGTTGGATGTGCATGTCCACGCGCTTCGCCGACAACTGGATCGTGCCCCACAGCGGCTCTGCCAGCTCATCACGATCAAGGGAGTCGGGTTCAAGCTCAAGGCGGATGATTCAGTGCCCCCCTCGTTGGCCTCGACGACTACCCGATCTACTCGCTCCATTAGTGGCGACAGGGCTGAAGAGTTCGTCACAACTGCTGGCTTTACCTCCGGAAACTTCGAAATCAACCGACCTTGTCAGTCGCCCTCACCCCAGGCTGTAGCTTTCAGACGGGGTGCACGTCGGCGGCCCAGCCGCATGCCACGAAGGTCAACGGTAGTGCCTGAATTTGGCCCCGCTGCGCTGGCCGTCTAGATCATTTCCTCATGTGTTCCCTTGTGATGACTAGAGTTGGATAGAAGGGAGAGGAAGGACTCCTTCCCAAGGTGGGTTAAGGGGCGGATGGCCAATCCAACGATCCTCATGCCGAGGCTGGACTAGGGATCGGTATGCCATTCTGGGGATGGTAAGTAGAATAAAGGGGAGTTCTATGAACAGACTGCGAATTGGATTCGTATGCATGGCGCTCGTTACTGGCTGCGGTAGTTGGGTTGAGGCTGCGACAGAACGAACGGTCATGTTGATGCTTGGCGGCCAGTACTGCGATCTGTACCTCGGCAATGTCGAATCAGCGTTGAAAAAGATTGCCGGAGTCAAAGCCGTTGATCTCAAGAGTATGAAGGGACATGCGGTGGTGACGCTGGAGGGGGACAAAGCGACGACGAAACAGCTCGCCGAAGCCGTGAACGGCGTCAAGGGAGAGGGCTGGCATTGCAGCGCCCAGGTCATGAAGTAGGTAGGCCTGCCGGACGCCATCGCTCACGTGAGCATGAGGCCTGACAGGGATTGCGACAATGGAATCCGAATTGCTCCGTATTCAAGAAGCCGCCAAGGTCCTTCAAGTCAGTAAATGGACAATCTATCGATGGATCGATGAAGGCCGTTTACGTGGCACCAAAATCGGTCAAGGCAGCCTGCGGGTGTTTCGAGCGTCGGTGACCGAATTGATCGAGAAAGCTAAAGTTGACCACGACACGAGTCGGGGCAATGGCCGGAGTAAATCAGGTGAACTGCGCGAAACGAAAAGGAAAGTTCGATCATAGGTTGTAGCACTGCTGTACGAGGAAGCATTCCCGCTCAGCGAAGGATCGTTGTTATGAGGACAGGCTGTGTAAAGCAGAGACCAGCCTGGTTGCTCGCACTCTCCCCTGTGGTCTTTTACTGGCCGTGCTCAGAGGCCAAAGATGCAGTGGCGCAGGGTTAGGGAGAATCGAATGTGTCCACCGTGTTCGATGCATAGAGAGATCTGGACTACTCTTGACAGTCATCGTGAGGGTTTCCTAGTATCTAAAATCGTAATCTCCAGGTCGTACCCATTGAACCTTGCTGTTCTGAGTTAGTGTTACGGTGCGTCCAGCGTTGCATCAGCGTATCGAAGGGACCTATGGTGTTAAAGCGAGCAGGATACAAGACGGCGAGAGGGCTCCTGGCTCTATGCGTGGCGTGTCTCGTCGGCAGCAGTCTGGTATGGGCAATGGGCTCGCGTGTGCCGGCGGTCGGCACGGCAGCTGAAGATTTTCGCTTGGGCGATCTGGAGGGCAAGCAACAGAGCCTGAGTCAGTATCGCGGCAAGATCGTGCTCGTGAATTTTTGGGCCACATGGTGTAAGCCCTGCACGACGGAAATGCCGGCCATGCAGACCACCTACGATCAACTCCGGGACAAGGGATTTGTGGTCTTGGCCGTCAATGAATTGGAAGACGACGCCAAAGTGCGCGAACACATCGCGCAATATGGTCATACGTTTCCGGTACTGCTGGATCGGGATAACAAAGTCGCCAACCAATTTGGGGTCTTCGGACTACCGGTCAGCGTGTTTATCGATGAAACAGGCGTCGTGCGCGAATACATCAAGGGGGGACTCTTGACTGAGCAGGTGATCCTTGCCGCAGTGGCTCGGATTCAGAAAGCGGATGCTCCGAGGGCCGCAGCTCTACAGTAGGGGAATGGCAGGACGGACGGTGTGAAACGATCCGCGGTTATCTGGGCTCTGCTCTGCTGCGTCGTGCTGGTGAACGGGTTGATGGCCGCGCCGAGTGTCAGCCATGCCGGGCACCATGAGGATCATCAAGCGACCACTCATTCAACCGAGATGTGCGCTTGGTTCTGCGCCGCTGCCCAGGGAGTCGAATCGGCGTCCGTGCAGCTGCACCCACAACTCCAGCCTATTGAGCGAACGACGGTTGCCGCAAGTGACTCGCGGCTTCTTTCGCCTGCTTTCCACTCTCGTTTCCGTGGACCTCCTATTTCCATTGTTATAGCCGTCACGTGATGCTCCAATAATCGCCTCTCGCGATGCGGTCGGATCCCGGCCCTTCTCTATATGGCCATCAACGAGTCGTAGATTCGTAGAGCGACTGTATGGCCGGTTGACTGGAATGTGTCTATGACCCGGAGGCAACCATCTCTCTGCGTCTAGAATCGAATAGTCGACAAAATTGTGTTTGAGTACGTGAGCGAATAGAAAGAAATATCTCATGACATCGCCAAATGAGAATCGATTCGTGTTTCAGGCCTGGGGGATTTCACTGAGCGTGCACGGCGCCGTCGTGGGATTGGTGTTCCTCTTTGCCGCACAAGTCACGCCGATGTTGCAAGAGAATCTGTTTCAGTGGGATGTCGCATTAGTCGAATCGACGCGACCTGATTCGACAGCTGAGCAACGTGAACCGGGTCAGGCTCCTGAGCCACAACCCGTGAAGCGAGTGGTCGCAGCCAGGCTCAAGTCTTTGCCGGATCCGCCTCAGCCGGTCATGGCGGTCGAGCCTCTTGAGCAGAAGGTTGAGCCGTTGGAACCGACGATCGCGCAGGTCTCATCGATTCAGGAGAAGGGGGAGATTGCTCAGGCACGGGAAGAGTCGATAGCGCCACCGCTCGTTGAAATGACTCCGCCAGTCGTGGAGCCGATGACGGCAGCAAAGGAATCGGAGTCACAACCGGTTCAAGAGGAGCCGGCTGCGGTCGCCTCTGTTCCGGTATCGCCTTCTGAGGTGTCGGTTGCGCAAGAGCCATCTGCACAAGCATCGCAGCCGCTCCAGAACGAGCAGGTTGCTCCAGCACCGGTGGTAAAGGCATCGGTCTCGGGTTCTGAATTGAAAATGGATCATCGGTGGTTGGCGGATTTGCTCTGGCGGCGGGTCGCTGAACTGAAGCGCTATCCCAACACCGCTCGGATGAACGGGCAGGAGGGCAAAGTGATCGTGAAAGCGATCATTCGATCCGACGGCCACCTGGCAGACGTCTTTGTTCAGAAAAGTTCAGGCTATAGCGTGCTTGATGCGGCTGCCGTCGAGGTGGTACGGCTCGCCTGTCCGCTCCATATGGCACAAGCTATCGGAAAGCCACAGATCGTCGTCAGTCTGCCGATTGTGTACAGCCTCGCGAATTAATGGCCCGAATACGGTCAACGCATTGGAGACATGCGTATTCTTTCATCGGGCAACAGACAAGTAGGAAGGAGTTGAGCCATGCCGGAGGAGACAATGAAACCACGACCGCTGAATTCGGCTAGCAAAACAGCACAAATAAGTGCGGAGACGGGGGAGAAAGCCACTCTCCGAGTCGAAGAGGCGGCAGCGTTGTTGTCCGTCAGCCGTTGGACGATCTATCGATGGGTGGAGGCGGGACGACTGCAGGGCACGCACCTCGGGAAAGGAAGCTTGCGCATTTTTCGTGAATCCGCCGTCAGTCTGATCGAGCACAACCACATCGGACTATCCACGGCCTCGCCAGGTACAGAGGATTCATAATGAGCCAGGATTCCGCAGTAGAGATGGATTAGGGTGACGCCCCGGTCCTCTGGAGCATCGGACTAACGGTGGGCCCGGTCGCATTCGGGGCGCGAGTGGAAGCAGGATCCACGTCATCAGCCTCGCTCAGATCCCAGTCCAACTGCGCCG
>NIUT01000212.1 GCA_002254365.1 Nitrospira sp. UW-LDO-01 | reverse complement strand
TCCTTTTTGAAGTCGCCGGTCACGCCAAGAATCATCCCATTGGGACGAATGGTATCGCGATGGAAGGTGACGAGATCCTCTCTCGTAATCCGCGTGATCGAATCCAGGGAACTTTCTCGGGCACTGGGATGATCAGCTCCATAGAGCACCTTGGCAAATTCTCGACCAACGATGGACCCTGGATTATCCTGCCTTCGGCGAATCCCCTCGATCGCCTGCAGCTTGGCCAACTCCACGCGAGCCGGCTCGAATGTGGGTCGTCGCAAGAGACCGGCCAAGATTTCCAGCCCACGAGGCACATCCTTACTCAACACATCCAACGAAGCCGACCCTGATTGCCGCCCGATTCCGATGCTCACATCGCCTGCGAATTGCTCTAGCTCCGCATCAACTTGCTCGGCCGACAGCCCTCCGCCACCGCCCGTCCGCATGACCGCCCCTGTCATGGATGCCAATCCGATCTTGTCGATGGGATCAAGCCAGCTTCCGGTTCGCATCGTGACCGTCACCGACACGAGCGGCAACTCATGGTCTTCCAGAAGATAGACGACCATGCCGTTCTCTAAAATCACCCGCTCCGGCTCCGGCGGTGAAAACTCCACGGGTTGAAATGTCATGGTCCGAGGATCACCAAGTACCGGTTCCCCTGCGTACGCCGTGATGGCCGAGGCCTGTAGTACGGCCAGGCTCAACAATCCGGCCATGCGCCATCCCTTCACCCCTTGACCCTCACTCCTCACCATCCTCATGGCTGCACCTCGTTGCCCGACATGGCCGTTATACTTTTACTGTGGCTTTTCTTGACCAACACGGCGACGGTCCGATTCGACCGGGTAAAGTATTGCGCGGCGACCCGCTGAACCTCGGCAGCCGTGACCTTCGCCACGTTGTCACGTGACATGAGAACGTATCGCCAATTACCAGCGAGAGCCTGGTACAGAGCCAGTTGAGACGCCAACCCACTGTTGGATCGCAGTCCGCGCACGAGATCCGCATCCAAGTTATTCAGCACTTTCTCCAGCTCCTGTGCTGAGACCGGCTCCTGTTTCAGTCGTTCAACCTCTTCATAAATCGCCGCTTCGACTTCCGCCGTCGTGTGGGGAGCCAATGGCGTGGCCGTGATCACAAACAGATTCGGCGCACGAACTCCGGGATGACTGGCATCGGACCCGACCGAGACGGCCAGACGTTTCTCCCGTACCAATTTCTGGTGCAAGCGGGACGTCAGGCCATCGCTGAGCACTGCATCGATCACATCGCACACATCATCATCCGGATGGCCCAGGGTCGGCTTGTGATACCCGATCACGATCGCCGGCTCGGCATCAAATTCCACTTCGACCCGGCGTTCACCTCGTTGTTCCGGCTCCACCGTTACCAAGGATGGTGCCGGCGGCGCGGCAGGAATCTTTCCAAACGTCCGCTCGATCAAGGCGATGACTTCCTTGGGATTGATATCCCCCACCAAGGCAATCGTGGCGCGATTCGGACCATAATAGGTCTTGAAAAAGGCTTCTGTAGCCGCCGGTGTCAACGACAGGATATCGGATCCCCATCCGATGGTTGGAATCCCGTACCCATGGGCCCGGAATGCCGCCGAAGTAAAGGTTTCGAACAACAGCCCGTTCGGACTGTCGTCGTTGCGCATCCGGCGCTCTTCCATCACGACGCCGCGCTCTTTGTAAAACTCGCGCAAGACAGGATTGGCCATCCGATCCGACTCGATCGCCGCCCACAAGGGCAGTCGATTGGAAGGTAAGCTGATCATGTACCGCGTCAGATCTTTCCCTGTTGAGGCATTGAGTCCCACCCCACCGTGACGCTGGTACAACAGTGCCATTTCATTGCCGACCACATACTGACCGGCCTGTGCTTGCAAGGCCAAAAACCGCTTCTGCAGCGATTCGACTGTCGCTCGTTCGTCCGCCGTCGACCCTCCCCCTTTCGCTGCCGCTTCTCGTTCCCGCAGATCGAGCTCCGTCCCGACGACGGCCAGCTCGGCGAGGATCGGTTTTTCTTTATCGTAATCGGTCGTTCCCACGACACGCGTGCCCTTGAAGGCCATGTGTTCGTAGAGATGGGCAATGCCCGTCTGACCGACCTGCTCATTGATGCCGCCCACGGCGAAGGTGATGTTGATGGAGACAACCGGCGTCTGATGCCGCTCGACCATGAGCACCGTCAATCCATTAGCGAGCCGATGCTCGATCACCCGATCGGCAAAGCTTGGTGAGGCTGCCGACAGCGCATTGACGTTACAGACAAGACTGAGGGCCATAACAACAGCACAGATCGTGAAGCGTCCCTCGTGAAACGTGGGGCGTACTCCGAACGCTTGCAAGATATGCGGGGCAAGACGCGAGAGGCGGAGCCAAGGAAGACGCACTTCACCAGATACGAGCGATGGTTGAGTTTTCATATAAACAGCTCCGTGAGTTGTTCCGGTTTTTCGATGAACCAATCAGGCTGACAGGCTTCCATCTTCTGTCGATTGCCCATGCCGTACCCCACGGCACAGACCCGAATGCCTGCATTATGTCCGCCGTTGATATCGTTCGTACTATCTCCGACAAGGACCGTCCGATCCTTCGGCACGCCCATTTTGCTGATGATGTGGAGGAGCATCCCTGGCTCCGGCTTCAATCCGAAGCCGTTGTCTCCGCCCACCATATACATGAAATGCTGTGGCCCCAACCCATTCAAGATTACGCGCGTGTACTCAATCGACTTGTTGGTCGCGATCACTTTCTGCTTGTGAGCAAAATGCTCGAGCATGGGTTCGATTCCCGGGTAGAAGGTCGTCCGGTCCAAGCAGTGCTCGAGATAATGGCCTCGGAACACTTTCAAGGCTTCTTCAAATTTCTCCTGATTGCCTTCTCCAACCGCCAGACGCAGCAGCCGCTTGACCCCGTCTCCGACAAATCCGAAGATCTCTTCGAGAGGACGCTCAGGCAATCCCAACTCCTTCAACGTGAAATTGACGGCATGGGCGATGTCCCATTTGGACTCGATCAACGTTCCGTCCAAGTCAAAGATCAGGAGATCCACAGGCGTCTGTGCCATTAGTTTGCCTTTCGCAACGATTCGATAAGGTCAGTGAGTACTGTGCGTTGTGTGTCGTCCGATTCGTGGAGAGCCGCATCTCGAGCAAAGCTGACCATCCGCTTCAATCCGACATGGGGTGGGATGACCGGTGAGAGGATACGCCAGTAATTGCCTACCACTTTTACATGAAAGCGAACCTCTTCGGTTCTGTCCTCAGGGACGAAACTGGCCGTCTCGAGATACACCGAGCCCCGTACTTGAAAGGTCACCGGGATGATAACTTCCAGATTATTCACGATCTCCCATTGCCGGTAATCCTCGGACACGGTCGTTTTTTGCACCACCACGATGCGCCCCCAGGCCGGCTCCTCTTTCCACTCGATATAGGGCATGACCGTATCGAATGAGGCGGCCTCGAGGCGTGCCCCCTTCTGATCCAACGACACATAGCGCTTGACGACGTCTGCCGGAGATCTCCGCATCGAACCGCTCGGACTCATCTGCGCATTCGACGGCCCCGACAACGTGAGGAGTACCAGCACAAGTAGAGTGGAAACACATGCCCGCGATACACAGACCGATCCGCTCAAACCACTCCTCAGCACAGGACGTACATTCCGCAAGATAATCAATGGCGATATGGATGATTGTTTCGGTTTTGTCCGCGGCACACCCAGTTCGCTCATTCTAGCAAACAGGGCTGAAGACATCCAGGCAAGTACGTGAATCCCCGTGAGAGGATGTTTGACCTTCGCGAAAAGAGAATGCTACGGTCTTCTCGTCTGGCCCCCACATCCGCACAGGAGAGGACCTGTGTCCACCCATCGATGGCAGCAACTTAAATTCTTCGGCCTACTCGTCACCCTCTGCTGTACGCTTGCACTGGTTCCATCAATTGGCATTGCAACTCACGACCTCACCCCCAACACTCTGACCACCAACGCCTCGATTCTTCTCTCCCCGCAGACCGACGATCCTTCATGGTTTGCAACAGCGCCTGAGAAAGCCTACGATCTCCTCACACAACTGGAAAAGCGGGGAGGGCGTCCACTTCCAGGCTATGTCGGTGGGCGTGACTTTCAGAACCGAGAACGCCGTCTTCCTCCCGGTCGCTATCGGGAGTATGATGTCAATCCGAAGATCCGCGGCCGCAGTCGTGATGCCGAGCGGATTGTGATCGAGCAACGAACCAGGAAAGCCTACTATACCGGAGATCACTACAGAACGTTTATTCCCCTCAATTGACAGACACTGCAGCAGGTGAACGCCCTATGCCGGTAAAACTGTCCCTCCGCACCCATCTCAGTACAGCATCACCTCCATGGTCAGGGCTTCTCGTCTTACCTCGCGAGAGTTCGGCCATAACGATGGTCACAGCTCCATCCGGGTTTCTGGTGCGCACGATCGAGGGCAAGAAATGTCGAACGACGTCGAGCCTCTTCGATGAATTCGCGCAGGCATTGTCCTTCCCGGAGTACTTCGGACACAACTGGGATGCCTTGGAAGAATGTCTCGCCGATTTCGAGTGGCTACCCGCCAAAGGCTACATCCTCCTCATTTCGGACGCCCAGGCGGTACTCCCTGATGATGAGGAAGAGTATGAAACGCTACTGGAAGTCCTCAACGACGCCGGAGAAGCCTGGAGCAAGGGACAAACGGCAGACGGTCGAAGCGCCCCGTTTCATGCGGTGTTTGCCGTGACGGCACAGGATAAGTCGACGCGACATCGGTGGGAGTTGGAAGAGTTCAGCGCCACAAAGCAGAGAAAGTCTGCAGAAAACCGACTCCGAACACGCTCCGCGACTTCGAAGCAGAAACCCACCAAGAAATAGAGTTCCGCCAAAGCTGTTCAGAGTCTGATACGGCAGGCAGAGATCAAAAAGACGCGTAGGAACCAGCCGTTTGAAAGTCCTCGCCCCAACTGCAGGGTAGAGAGCACCAACTATAGCTAAGCCTGTAATCAGTGATAGGCTTTGACAATGTCGTCGAGGGTGGCCTGCTCCTGATACTCCCGGCGTTTCTTGAGGGCGGCGAAATCAT
>NIUT01000211.1 GCA_002254365.1 Nitrospira sp. UW-LDO-01 | reverse complement strand
GGGTGCGGTCTCCTATTGTTGGGTGCCACAGGAAAGCCAGTCGAGGCCGACCAGTTTCCTGGCCCTTCCCAATATCATCTTCTATACGGGTATTCTAGATCCTAACAAACGATGCTCTTGCCATCCATGTCCCTCTCGGAAGGCCTGCCTGTTCATTGACAAAGACCAGTTGCTGTGCTAGAAACCCGTGCCCCGATGCGGCGCGCTCGGGCTCCGGCGGTGTGCATTTTTTGAGGAGCGACGAGTACGCAATTGAGCGTGAAGTTTGGTAAGAGAGCGTCAGGACGGCTACTCGTAGTTGCAGGTTATATCGTTCTGAGTGCCGGTTTCCCTTCCATAACTTCGGCGACGCACGAAGCAGATCACCGCTTCATGGTTGAAGGCTATGTCTGTGGGGAGGGCGGAGTTGGTGTCTCGAATACCGATGTGCTTGTGAAGGACACGAGGATTTCGTATGGTCAGGTCGTAAAGACTAATGGGGATGGGTACTATAAAGCCATGTTTCATCTCCATAACGACAATCTCGGTGATCCGTTGCTGATTGAAGCGCGGGGAGAGCAGAAGAATCTGAAAGTGGAATTCGATGTTAAAGATCTCGAAAGTGATCGGAAGGTCCGGGTTGATTTTGGGGTTGGATGTAGTGCAGGGAGCTCACCGTCTTGGATTTGGTGGGGAAGTGGTGCGGCTGTCCTGGTGGCCGGCGCGGCAATTGGCGTTCGGCTCCTCGGATCTCCTAGTGATAAGGCAAGGGGTAAGGGAGGGCGGCAGGGTAAGAAAAAGGCGTAGTCCTTCCTGTTGGTCTGCCACTATACCCGTTTCGTTCCTGTGGAGTCATGGTTCTAAATTTATGAAGTTTCGATTTTTCCATGTCCTGGTCGCTCTGAGTCTGGGATTGCTGGTCGCCTGTAGCGGCGGCCAGGAGAGTGAGGGGCCGATAGTGCCTCCACCCCCGGCTCCCGCTGAGTATGCGGATAAGCACATGCCCGAGAATTGGTGGGGGGATGCACAGAAGCTGGAAGAGGGACGCAAGCTGTTCGTGGGCGAAGCAAATCCAGATGTCAATTGTGCCAGCTGCCATGGAAAGGATGGGAAGCCGGTTAAGGCTGGGGCTACCGATTTTCGAAACCCTGAACGAATGAAGCTCTATTCCGATGCGGTATGGTATTGGCGGATTTCCGAGGGTGTGCCGAATACGAAGATGAAGGGTTGGAAAAGTAAGCTCTCGGATGATGACCGGTGGAAGCTTGTGTTGTATGAGCGAAATTTTGGTCTGCCTGGAAAGTTTTGGAGTGTGGAAAAATCTCAGTGGGTTGATGCGGGCGGTAAGTGATGTGCGACAAATACGAGATGCCACCATATCAAGCAATTCAATGTGTCGCGATGTCATGCTGTGGGTGGTCTTCTGGCTGAGCTATGGGCGAGTTAGGAGGTCTCAGGGGTTTTTCGCGAGGTACTCAGGGATTCACTTACTCGTTCATTGACTGCGGATCTGAGATACTCCCGCCCGGATTTTGACAATTTGGGGGAGGCTGTGCGAGTCAGTTCTCATGGCTTCTAGGCGGCCTAGTTCGTCAAGATGTAAGTGCTGGTCTGGTGGTTCTCTGACGTTGTAGGGATGTGGATGCTTGCAAGTGGTAGAGGTGGTTGTGAGTCATAGGCTCCCCAGCGTTAGATTCTTCTGTATACAAAGGATAGGGGGCAACGAGGCACCGTGAAAACACATTCGAGCAGTCTCCTGGCTCTCGCTCTTCTGGCGTTGCTGTGCGGTTTGGGTATTTCAGACGTATTTGCGCAGGAGGCTGGAACTTCTCCTGTAGACTTCCCGTACACCGGAAATCGAACGGCTGTATGGATTGTCGCCCAGCTACACATCTTGTTCGCAGCCTTCATTCTTGGAGCTCCGATCTTCGTCGTGATCTCGGAATGGTTGGGCTATCGGAAGCAAGATCCACGATACGATCGTCTTGCCAAAGAAGTAACCAAGGTGACGGTGATTCTTTTCAGCATGACGGCAGTGACCGGTGGGTTGTTCATCTTTGTTCTTCTTGCCGCCTACCCCCAGTTCACCACGTCTTTTATCAATCAATTCTATGTTGTCTTTGCGATTCTCTATCCCGCCTTATTTATCGCCGAGACCATTCTCATGTATGCCTATCTTTATACCTGGGATATTTGGAGGGGTGAGAAGAAGGGGCGTCATATTGCATTGGGTGTGCTGCTGAACCTGGTATGTCTGCTCATCCTGTTTGTGATCAACGGTCCCACATCGTTCATGAATACGCCACCGAAGGCAGAGGGTGTTTCACCGCAGGACTTTCTTGCTGCGGCAACCTTGTGGGATAAAATTGCGAACCAAAGTTGGTTCCCTCTCAGCTTGCATCGAATCGACGGGAATGTCGCATTTGGTGGTTTCATTGCCGGGATGATTGCCGCCTATATGTATATGGCGGCCAAAACAAAGGAAGAACGGGCCTATTACGATTGGATGGGATTCGTCGCGATTTGGATTGCGGTCGGGGGATCGTTGTTACAGCCCTTTACGGGACTGTTGTTGGCCTACGAGATGTGCGACTACGACTTCTCTTTTTGCCCCTACATGATGGCCGATCAGCTCTCGATGTTTTTTGAGATGCAGGGGATCATGATCGGGCTCCTGTTTCTGGGGATCAACTATTACAGTTGGTTGAGTGTCAAGCGTATTGAAGGGGCCGACAATGTTCGGATAAGCATCCTGGCCCCCATTGTGTTGATCGTCCTGCTCCCGGTCACCATGTGGGTCATGAACAGTTGGTGGATTCCGGACCCCATGTCGCTGGCCTTCCTCCTGCCTCTGACGCTGTCGCCGTTCCTCCTTGGCCGCTTTGTGCCAATGACGGTTTCTGCACGGACGGTCATCAAGATTGGGTTTATCGTCATGCTCATCAGTGACGCAGTGTGGCTCACTCCTGCTGGTTTTGTGGCCACAGGGACCGACATGCCAGATGAGATGAAATTGCCGGAAGGTTGGGACTATTTATCATCTATGCCGGCTAAGCTGTCCGCCATTTTGACGTTAGTGTTTGTAACCATCGTCAATTTCGTCTTGTACAATCGTGCGATCAAGCAGGGCACCATTCTATGGGGGAAGATTGATTTCACCGCCCAATTCGTCTTGATCTTCCTGGCATTCACATCCACCTGGATTATGGGATTAATGGGAGCGGTACGCTCGCTCTTGAAGAAGTATTTTCATACCTACAGCCTGGTATCGGATCTCAGTGCGGAGTCGTTTACTCCAACGCTTTCATACTCTGCTGGATGGATTACTGCGATCACGGTATTTTTTATCGCTGTTGTGACGGTTGCAGCTCTGATTGCCATTCGACCGTCTGTGGCACCGGCCAAAGAGCCTGAGGGGAGTCCTGTTCCGGTCAAGTAATCACTTTGTGGAGTGTCTACTGAGGCAGCGAGAAATCACATGTGGAACCTATTCAAAAAGTTAGCGGTTGGGTTAATTGTCGGTGGCGGGCTGGTCGCTATTGCGAATTCGCAAGAGGTGCCCGTTAGCTTCCAGCTCTTATTCTTTGCCATCTCGGTGATTGGCGCAGGGATCTTTGCGCTTCTTGACGCAAAGACCATGAACGTGATGAGCGGAGGGATGGCCTTCTTCACGGTGACCGCGTTCTGGATCTTTCTGATCTCGGTGTGCGTCGCGGGTGCGTCATTCTTGCCGCAATTCGATCCTGAGGATGAAAAAGCTAAGATCGGAAAGCTCCTGGATAAAGAGCGAAAACAGTCCGCCCAAGGGAAGACAGAAGAGCTGATCGCTCGCGCTAAGGCTCTCGATCAACAAGTGAAAGCGCTAGAAGATCGCCTCAAGGGGGTAGGAGGCGGACAGGTGGTAGCCGCACCACAAACTCCTTCTGCTGGAGAAAAGGCCGCTGCTGCAGGTGGTGGCGCAGCCTCCGGCGACATCATGAAAATTGGTGAAGAGCAGTGGCAATTGCAGGAATGCTACAACTGCCACAAGCTGAGAGGCGAGGGCGGTAAGAAGCGTGGTCCGGAGTTGGATAACATCGGCACCCTGTTGACTGTCGAAGAGATTCAGCAAAAAATAGCTGACCCCAAGAGCTTTATGGCCGAGGGGTATGACAAGGAATGGCAAAAAGGCATTATGCCCGACAAGTTTAAGGATCTCATGGATCCTAAAGAAATGTTGGCGCTTGCCACATGGCTCGGTTCCTTCAAAAACACCGCAATCAATACTCCCAAGCCAATCAAGAAAAAGTAATGCTGCAACCAAAATTGAAATCTAAGGTCCGGTGTACGGATCAGGAGATCGGGGAAGTTACCAGGGTAGTGCTTGATCCCCTTTCCCATGAAATCAGCCATATCGTCGTCTCCATGAACGGCAGTGGAGAGCGACAGGTCTTGATGACCCAGGTGCAGGATGTTACGGAAGAGGCGGTTCAGCTCCGGGCTCCTTCTGCGGATATCTTGGCGTTGCCTCCCTTCAAGCGCGAAGACTATGTCACGACGCACGAGGTGGAGATCTCGCATCTTGAAGATAATATCCATGTCACGCCTGGCGAGGTGTTGGTCCCTCTTCCCGATCTAGAGAAGAGCGTCAAGCGTCGAACATTTTTCATGAATTTTACCCATGTCATTGGGTTTTTGATCGGACTGCCTCTCGCGTATCCCATCCTCCGGTTCCTGATGAAGCCGATGTATGCTGATTTTGACAACGCCTGGCTTAAGGTCGGGAATGTGAGCAAGATTAAGCAAGAGGATGTCGGAACTCAATTTAAATACAAGAAGCAGGTCAAAGAAGTGTACATGCCTGAATACGAAGTTGAGAAGAACGTCTGGGTACTCCGGGCGACTCCCGACTTACTGGAGAAGGTCTATCAGGGCAAAGATGTCGAGTTTCATGACGCCAAGGGGAAGGTAATCTGGACGAATAAAAAAGATATTCCCTATATCGCATTTTCCGGTAAGTGCCCCCATCTTGGGTGTGGCTTCAAGTGGCGCCAACACAAGACCCTGGGTCAGGTCTTTCTCTGCCCCTGCCATTTGAGTATCTATGATGCGGGCGGGAAAGTTCTTGATGGGCCGGCTCCCCGTGGCTTGGATGCATTGCCGGTGAAGGTTTCGCCTTCCGGCGAGGTTGAGGTCATCGATATGGAATTTAAGGCCGGCACGAAGTCACAAATTCGGATTGTGTGAGCGCGTAGCATCATGGATATGAAACACTCATCGCCTGCTGTGATCCCAGACCATCAGCCCAGCACCAGTGAAAAGGTTCTTGCCTTTCTTGATGAGCGGCTTGGGCTCAAGGAAATGCAGGCAAAGATGCTTAATGAGCCAATTCCCGGAGGTTCGCGTTGGGCCTACGTGTTTGGTTCGATCTTATTGTTCATCTTCGCCATGCAAGCGGTCACTGGTACTATGCTCATGTTTTACTATGTGCCGACCGCGGACCACGCATATGATAGCACGCAGTATATTATCCACGATGTCGATTACGGCTGGTTCTTGCTCAGCTACCATTTTTGGGGATCCAGCGCGATGGTTGTCTGTGTGTTTGCACATATGTCCCAGGTCTTTCTCTGGGGGGCGTACAAAAAACCTCGAGAGCTTCTCTGGCTGGTTGGGCTCGCTCTCTTTGGAATCGTGATTACATTTGGTTTTACCGGGTATCTCTTGCCCTGGGATCAACGGGCATTCTGGGCGACACTTGTGGGTGTTGAGATTCTGGATAAAACACCGATCGTCGGCGATTTTATCGCAAGGTTTTTAAAGGGCGGTGCGAGTCCTGGGCAGATGACGTTGAGCCGCTTTTTTGTTCTTCACGTCATGATTCTCCCTGCGGCGTTGATGGCGTTGGCAGGGCTACACATCTTCTTGTTTCGTGTGGCGGCCCCAGCTGGTCCATTTAAAGGGACAAAGGAAGAAATCCAGGCAAAAACCGACTATTTCTTTCCCCGTCAAATTTGGAAAGACATCGTTGGGATGGCTTTCGTCTTTGTCGGCCTGTGTGCCTTGGCTCTTTGGGAACCCGTTGTGCTGCTTGATAAGGCCACTCCTGATCCTGGGGAGTACCATCCAGAGCCGGAATGGTACTTTTTATTCTACTTCCAGTTGCTGCGACTGAAGCTCTTCGCTGGGCAGTTCGGCCAGTTTATGGGAGCGGTTGC
>NIUT01000210.1 GCA_002254365.1 Nitrospira sp. UW-LDO-01 | reverse complement strand
ATGCGACGCAGTAGGGGAAGGTGGTCTGAAGAGAATCATTTCAGGGGGAGATTGGAGGGACGATCAGGAGGCGATTGATCGATTGAACGCGGAGACGGCCGCAAGGAACCGATCGCTCGGAAAGTCTTCTCAAACCCCCGTTTCTCTTCCAGGAAGACCGGTGTGCCGACCTGTATCAGTGGCAGGCAGTACTAAAGCCAAAATGGGGGTCAAGTCTTGTTTCGTGCATGCTGCTAAGCGAGTTTTGAGCTTCAGAAGAGACTTAGGAAGCCAGGGAGGGGTCTCACAAGGAGTTGAGTTCCATCCATACTCAAGACCTACTCTATTCTGAGTAGACGAGGAGCAGTACACCAAAAAGGATCTCGGATCCCGCCCAGGTGATTTCCCATCGTGTCGTCACATGGGGGGACGCACTGGGCAGCCAGGATGCGAAGCCCTTCGACAAGGCGGCGCCGATCCCAACTATCCCCAACAAGGAATGCTGAAACTGGATCTTGGCAAAAGCGGGGTGCTCCCCGTGTGAATGGACGAACAGCCACAACGAACCAGCCAGGGTCAACAGGATGAGTGGCGCTGCCGCCAGAGGCTGCCAGCCCTTCCCACTTCGACGGAGTGTCTCAAAAAAAGCGATCACGAGGGCTAGGACTCCGTAGAGTTTATGTTCAATCAGTTCCTGGTCTTGGCTCCGCACGGTGTCGAGCACATCAAGTGAACGAATCGGCCACGCACTATGGTCATTCTCGAACAGCACCAACAGGCCGATCGCTGTAAGCGCACCGGGGAGCATGAACCGGGTCCACAATGGCAGGGGATACCGGAGCGCATGGCCTAGTTCGGCCAGGCCGAACACGACAATAAAAAGACCAGCGACGTGATGGTGAAACTCTGAGAAATCCGTTCCTTCGGAGGATTCTTCCTCCCGGCCACTGATATGCCCTTGTGGAGAAACAGTCGCAACGCTTGTGTCAGTCGCGCCATGCAGATGGGCAGGAGCTTGTGCTTGAGCATCGGACATGTGGGTCGACGACACGATGATGAGGAGGAGGATCGATAGCCGATGACACCAGCGTTTCATAGACGAAGAGGCACCGATCAGAAGAGTAAGGGGAACGGTGTCGTAGTGGAAACGACCGACAATTCTTGTTTCACGCGACGGTTGGCCAATCGGCGTCTCCCTTCAGAGTATTTTGATCCTGCATGTTATGGCTCAAGAAGTGGGATCAATTCCTGGTGACCTTGCTGCTGAGCCAAATCTACAGGGCGTTCGCCAGATGTCATCCTCGCCTGCTTATCCGCGCCATGTTGTAGGAGAAGGCTGACAATCTCCAGATCCCCTCGGTAGGCTGCGACGTGCAAGAGCGTCGTGCCACCGATCTGCGCCTGTTCATTTACCCGTGCACCGTTCGCTAAGAGTAACGCCACCATTTCTTGCCGCCCCCCTTGGACTGCGACGGAAAGCGGCGTGACGCCGTCCTGGCTTGCTGGATTGACTGCTGCACCTTGTTTCAGCAAAAGAGCGGCCACGTTTCGATGCCCGTGCTTGGTTGCAAGGTGGAGGGGGGTTATCCCACGCGCATCGGCTGATTCTGTATTGATGCCCTGTCCAAGAAAGGTCTCCACTCGGAGTAGATTCCCGTCCGCTGCGGCTAGGCGTAGCTGCTCCTCCGGTGTGGTGACACAGCCACTGATGAACAGGACGACGAGTGAACAGAGGGCTCGTTTCCAATTCGGCGCGACCGGTTTCATGTCATCCGCTCCTTGTTCTATTGGCCCGATTGAAGGGAGTGAGATTTTTCGTAATGGGTGCAGGTGGTGCTCGTTCATGATCGAGGCCTTATAGGTCGACGGTCGGTCGAATCCTCGAGCAGAGGTGGATCATGGATTTGTTAGAGGGATTGACGGTTCTGTGGCCCGTGTCGTGGCCTCACGAAGTGTAGGTGCATGCAGGCTCCTACTGCTTCAGGAGGGCAAACAGCGTGCGGTGGCCTTGTTGACGAGCAAGATCGAGCGGACGCTCGCCTGATAGGGTTTTTGCCTGTTTGTTTCCCCCGTGTTTGAGCAAGAGCGACACGATTGCTCGATTGCCGTGATAGGCACCCAGATGCAGCGGGGTTTTTCCGTCCGCAGTCTTCGCGTTGATCGAGGCCCCTTTTTTCAGAAGGAGAGCGGCCATCTCGCGATAGCCTGCTGCGGTTGCGATGTGGAGAGGGGTGGCGCCATCAGGCGTGGATTGATTCACCAAGGCGCCCTTTTCCAAGAGGAGTGTTGCGACCTCGCGGTGGTTATTTTGTACGGCAAGGAAGAGCGGGGTCGCGCGGTTTCGTGTCTGTTGATTGATGGATGCTTTCTTTTTCAGCAGCAGAGTCACCACCTCCCGATGACCGTTCTGTGCGGCAACGTGGAGCGGGGTCACACCGTTCTGGACCGATTGGTTCACGAGTGCGCCACGTTCGAGCAAGAGTTCCACGATGGCGCGATGTCCGTTTTGGGCTGCGACAAGCAGCGGGGTCGCGCCATCCGTCATGGCCTGGTTCACGGCTGCACCCTGTTCCAGGAGCAGCGTCACGGTTGGGAGATGGCCGTTCTGGGCGGCGACGAACAGAGGCGTCGATCCGTCAGCCAAGGTCGTATTCGCGGTGGTTCCATGTTGCAGCAGCAGCTCCACGACCGTGTGCTGGCCTCGTTGTGCCGCGATGAAGAGTGGCGTCACACCATCTTCCGCGGCGTGATTCGCGTCGGCCTTATGTCGGAGCAAGAGCGCCACGATGTCTCGATAGCCGTTCTGTGCGGCGATAAAAAGCGGCGTCACTCCTGTGGTGGTAGCAAGATTCGCTGTCGCTCCGTTATTGAGCAACAGGGCGGCTACTTCCGGATGACCATTCTGCGCCGCAATGTAGAGTGGGGTGGCTCCGTCGCTGGTCACGTGATTCACCGGCGCGGCTTTTCGCAGCAAGAATGAGACGACGTCGCGGTGCCCATTCCAGGCTGCCGCGTGCAGGGCGGTCGTCCCCTGCGCATTGGCCGCACGGACATCCGCTCCTTCCTCAACGAGTTTCTTGATCTGGGGGAGCTGTCCATCCATGGCGGCCGTCAGCAGGGTCTCATCCACTGGTCGCATGGCCAAGAGCAGCGGGAGCAGGGCACAGAGGGCGCAAAGCATTATCCGTTGCGAGATCATGTCGGTCTCCAAATTGATGCGAGTAGAGGGAGGGGATTATGACCCAACTTGCTTGCTTCCTTCCAGCCCCTCGATGGCACCGCCTAGCAGAATGCTGAAAGAATCGTCCATCGGCGTGCTCGCATCACTCAGAGGCTCGACGTACCGAAGCGTACGCCTCGCCCCTTCGCTCGCTGCGGCCTTGCTGGACGGCCTTTTTAAGCCTTCTGATATGTAGAGTGCCACCGTTCCTTCTCTCATCGTGCAACGATGTGCGAAGCGAAACCGCGTTGTTCAGCAAACTGCTAGAGCTGGCCGCGTGGGTCCACAAACCAGGCTCAATGGGATGGGCTGGATGTCACGAGGCTAGCGCGGGATAGTCGCTGTAGCCGTCCGCTCCACCTCCATAGAGTCGCTCGAAATTCACCTCGTTGAGGGGAGCGCGCTTCGCAAAGCGTTCGACGAGATCTGGATTGGCGATATAGGGCCGTCCATAGACGATGGCGTCAGCAGCTCCTTGTATAACTGTCGATTCACCGCTTGCTTGCGTATAGCTTCCATTGCTCATCAACACACCACGGAATTCGCGACGAGCAATCTGTAGCATGGTCTGCTCGTTGGGCAGCGCATGGTTTTCATGCCGAATTTCAAGGAATGCAATCGCTCGGCGGCTTAATTCTTGCGTCACATAGGTCACGAGGGCTTCTGGTTGGCTGTCGGCCATGGCATTAAACGGGACCAGGGGCGAGATCCGTACCGCAACACGTCCAGTACCCCAGACACTGATGGCCGCATCCGTTACCTCCAGCAAGAATCGAGCACGGTTAGGAATAGAACCTCCATAGGCATCCGTCCGTGCATTCACGCCGTCGCGGAGAAAGTTATCAATCAAATAGCCGTGGGCGCCGTGGATTTGTACCCCGTCAAATCCGGCTAACTGTGCGTTCGTGGCGGCAACTCTGAACATCTCTACATAGCGTGGGATTTCCTCGGTGCGGAGGGCGCGAGGGACTTCGTAGGGCTTGTCACCTTGAGGGGTGTGGGTCATCTCATTAGGAATGGCCTTGGCGCTGCTGGAAACCGGCTGCTCACCGTCGTTCCACAACGAATGCGCGGCGCGACCAGGATGCCAGATCTGCATGAAGATGCGACCTCCCTTGGCATGGACTGCATCCGTCACGCGTTTCCATCCGGCTACGTGAGCCGGGCTGTAAATGCCACCTTCACCCATGAAGGCGCAGGCATGGGCATCCACCATTGTGCATTCCGTCATCATCAGGCCACTTGACGCGCGCTGGGAGTAGTAGTTCACCATCATGTCGTTAGGGATATGAGTGGATCCAGCCCGTGCACGAGTGAGGGGTGCCATGACGATCCGGTTGGGTAAGAGGAGTTCTCCAACTTGAAGCGGGGTAAACAATGTGGGCATAGGTTGTCCTTTAATTGATGGGCTAATCGATTGGTGGAAGAACTTATAAGCGAGCTGACTGGAGAGTCAAGGTAGTAGAGAGAGCCGCGCGGACCGATGGGGAGTGGGTGGTGCGGCACTTTCAACCAGTGTCTGCTTCGATGTGCACCGGTGGGTCACGCAACGAGGTAGAGCTGAAGCGGTAGGGTACATGCTGTCGGAGGGCAGATGCCCCTATTGACACGGCATGGTCGTAGTTTTTCAGGTGCACGTGCAGAAGACTCGCGCATAGTTTAGTGATTGGCCTAATAACCGGCCGTCATCAGAGCAAACACGATAATCGCGATAACGACGATCCCGATGGCGATCAGCATAGTCGGCGGATTGTCGCCAAACATTCCAGGCATAGGCTTCCTCCTGTAGGCGTATGGTTCACCCTAATCCTTCTTGTTGATGGGTGTCCAGCAGCAACTGGAGAAGACACCCGATAATCATCTCGAAGGCTCCTCTCTTGAAGAGTAGAGTCGTTGCTAACGCGACGGGCTCATCCACTTTAACCGAGGAGGTTGCGATGATGTGTTATGCGGGCATTGATCTCCATGCCACGAATAGTGTGCTGGTCGTGATTG
>NIUT01000209.1 GCA_002254365.1 Nitrospira sp. UW-LDO-01 | reverse complement strand
TATTTATTGAATCAATTGAACGACGATACCCTATCATTACATGGCAGTTGAAATGAGTAGCCTGCGTAGCAATCACTCTAAAAAGCAGTGGCGATAGATTGCATAGGTAGCTAATATATAAGTGATAAATTGGTTTGTTTATCAATTTATGTCACCTCACTTTGTTACGTTACATATTCGTAACGACTTAATGAGTAGCCAAGCCAGATTTGCTCTAGCGCATTGCATAGGATTCGTGGCTTGACAGTCACTGGAGAGGTCAGTACACTCCGCCCCTGGTCGTTCGCGAGCGGGAATAGCTCAGTGGTAGAGCATCGCCTTGCCAAGGCGAGGGTCGAGGGTTCAAATCCCTTTTCCCGCTCCAACTTCTTGCCAAACGATCCTTCCCCTGCCCTAAAATTTAGATTTGTGCTTGCCCGCCGATAGAATCGAGATCTGGGGCTTGTCGGGGCTTAGCGCTTCACAGAGGCGCTTTCCTTAGTTCCAGTAGGCGATGGAGGTGGTCTTCCACACGCTTCAAGTCTTCATGAGTAAGCGGAATGTGACCGAACCTGGTCCGGCAATACAGCTCTGTAATCGACGCCACCGCAAAATGGGCTTCCCGCCAGCGAGCTTGAGTGATCTCGACCAACTCAAGTGGTGCGATAGCCGTAGAGCTTGAAAAACCCTGCCCGACCAGATAGGTGCGCATGCGAAGGTAATATTGCGCGATGACCAGCTCATTGTCGTGATCCTTTTTCCAGGGACTCCAGGCTGCCCACGGTCGCCTCCTACGTAACCAGAAAAAGATGGCGAGGCTTATCACTGCGAAGCCAAGAAACTCTCCCAGAAGCCCGATCCTGATCTGAGATAGATCGTGGGTCACGACCCCACTCAAAATCGTCATGAAGGCGCCGAACAGGGCAGTCATAGAATCCAGTGCTTTGTTTCGGACCGACATCCCTTCGGCTTTTAATTCGCGAACGACGGCCAGTTGATCGGCTGCACTATACTGTACGAACAATCGGTTCCATTGGAGCTTGATGTTATCCACGATGGGTCCAAGAACTTTCCATACCGGGCCTCCAGCCGTTGGATTGTCTTCGGTGGGAGTTGGATCCATCCTGATCCACCCGGAATGCGGCAAATACACTTCGACCCACGCATGGGCGTCCTGCTGTCTGACGACGTAGTAATTTCCGTATTCGTTCCATTCCGTCGCCATGAAGCCTGTCACCAGACGAGCGGGAATTCCAACGGTTCGAAGCATCATGACCATCGCCGTGGCGTAGTGCTCGCAGTACCCGGTCTTTCTCGCGAAAAGAAATTCTTCGAGCGGTTGTTGCTGCTCGGCAAGCGGTGCATCCAGACTGTATCGGTAGTTACGGGTTAAATACGCTTGAATCGCCGTAGCCTTTTCATATGGGCCCTGTTGCCTCTCCGTCACTTCTCCCGCCAGTGTGTTGATGCGATCCGACTGAAAGGAAAGTTGCAAGTACTGCCTGACCACCGATTCGGGATAAACCCCGGACTCGGACCCGAGATCCGCAGGGACCAGCACATTAGAACGAGACACGACGGTATATTCGATTCGGGACGAACTCGGGAAGGGTAAATAGACTGCACCGGTTGCGTCAAAGAAGAGACTGGGAAACATCCCTGTCACGCTTTCGATGAACGGCGCGGCAAACAACACCGGCGTATCCAGTGGTTCTAGAAGAATTTTCTGTTGGATCGCCTCACCAAGCTGAGACCGCGAGACCGTTCGTTTTCCCCGAAACGTGAAGGTACCAGGGCTTTCCTCGATGAGACTCCGTCGATAGCTCAGTTGATTCGTCCACACCTTGCCATCGTACCGATCGAAGGACATCCCTCGAATATAGAGCGGTCTGGCATCATGCAGCGGGTTCCTGGGCAACTCGACTCGCATCACGATACTGGGGTCACGCTTGATGGATCCAATTGCACCTAAGTTCACCTTATCGGAAAACCCGGACATGCGAAGATTTTCCCCAAATCCTTTCTGGTAAATCCCCGCGTTGACCCGTGGGATGGTGAAGAAGATGATCACGGTTATGAGGAAGGCCCCAAAGGCCAACCCATTCGCTATCCAAAAAAGCCGTGGGGAAACCCGGTGGCCTCCTTCATGACTCTCATGTCGGATAGACGCGGGCATCCAGGCATTGCCACTGATCTCCGACGTCTTGGTCAACTGAAACAGAAGAAGGGTCCAGACTCCGGCGAGAAGATAGATCGAAAAAATCGGGATGAACCACAGATCCGTCGTGAGAGATCCTGAGGCGAGCATTGCGACCAGACTGATCGCGTAGAGATGCAGATAGTCGCGGCGAAGTCGGAGGTTGAAGAGCTTGATGACCATCAAAATCATCAAGAAGTGTAGTCCGGCTGGAAGTAGATCACCGGAGACCCACAGGAGGTCGATCCAAAAGCCCACAAAGCCGCCGAGCACGATCAGATTCCATCCAATTGCTGACACGGGCATCTGCGTGGTCAGTCGATCGACCGGCTTCATTCCCATATTTCGTAGGAGCACTGCGATCAACGTCGCGCCGGTCAGTGCGGCCAGCCACTCCGGTAACCCGGCCCCCAGCGTCAGTCCAATGAAGGACGCAGACGCCAGCAGGATGGAGGTTAAATGAAGAGCTTGACTAAGCAGCATGGCCTGCTCCAGGAATGAGTTCCCCATCGATCAGGATATACGGAAGCTCAGTCTCTCCTGCTTCAGATTCAGACCAGGCTTGTATGACAATCACCGCTCCGCCTCCTTCAACCGTGGAATGAGTGTCCGTCCAGTTGTCTTTCTTCATGGACTCTGCAGTGGGCATGACCCGTTGGCAGAGGCCCAGCATACGAAGGAGGTCAAGGCGATGCGCTTCTCCCTGGCCAAACGACGAGCGCTCTGATCCTAGACGCAATTGAATGGAGTAGCCGTGGTGAGTCAAATGCTGAACCAGGGACGCAGCTAACGAGACAGCGCGCTCAAACGGGGCGTCATGACTCGCCGGAGCACTTGTGGGAACACAGATGATCGCGCGGCGTTGCTCCTCTGCCTCGGTCTCTCGAATGGTCAACTGGGAGGTCCGTGCCGTCGTCGGCCAATGAATACTTCGGGAGTCATCTCCCGCCTGGTACAGACGAAGGTTGTAGAGATCGTTGCCGTGCCCCCGTCGATGGACGGCCTGTTCGTACCCCGCAGCGAAGAGACCACGCAGAAGACGTTCATGAACCGGCTGGAGCTCAGGACACACCACGACGGTGTCCTCCATCGGGTAGAACGCCCGTTTTGTGAAAAGCCCGAAGGGAAACTCCGTGCTGATTCGCACACCGTTCAACAGCAATTTTCCACGATGCGTAGGAGTCAGCTGGTAGGAAAGCACCTGACTGGCGCCCGGAGGAAGGGAGTGAATCTCCAGGTTCGGGGAGAGGCATTGATTGTCTCTGACATCACTCAGAGTCAGCGAAAAACTGGCTAATCGCGACTTTCTGTTTTTGACCACGATCGCAGTGGTGACCGGAGTGTTGACAAAGAAGAGATCCGGCAGATGTCGTCGGACTTCAAGTCGTCGTAAGCAGTATTCCGCCGCAACGCCTGATATCAGAATGAGACTCAACATCATGGCCAGGAGCAGATAAAACAGGTTATTCCCGGTATTGATGGCCGCAATACCGATTGCCAGCACAAAGATCAGGAATTGGAGCCCTTCTGACGTGATCCGTGTGGAGCGATACCGGAAGACTCGATGGGTGAACGTCGGCAACTGAAACGGCATATGCCACCAACTCTGAGAGGGCTACCAAAGGACAGAGACGCACGGTCCCGTATCATTCATCACGGTTCGTCGAGAAATCGCCAAGCCGCGTTGTAAGACCATCTCGCGGAGCCCGCAGGAGCTGAGACGTACTCGTGCAGGACGTCTGAAGTCCGTGGGGCAAACCCGCAGGCTACCAGCCTGTCGCAACAGCGAATCGGCAATTACAACAGACCTGTTCATGAATAATGCAGACTAGACCGGCACAGGAATCGTGTCGACTAAATCGCGGATGATGCGTTCAGCTTGCTCAAAACTTCGTTGGTGAAGACCTGCCTGACGTGCCACCATGATGCGGTGAGACAGCACGATCGGAGCGAGCTCTTTAATATCGTCCGGCAGGCAATAGGTTCGTCCGCGCACGAGCGCCAGGGCTTTCGCTGCGCGACTCAATGCGAGCGCTCCCCTTGTGCTCACCCCGAGGGCCAGGAGCTCGGACTGCCTGGTACTCTGGACAACGGCTAGGAGATAGTCGGTCAGGCTTTCCTCCATAAAGACCTTGTCGACCTGGTCCTGAAGCTGGACCACCTCTGGAGCAGTCAACAGTGGGAGCAACTCTTCAGCTGGGTGCAGAGACGAGGCTCGTTCAAGAACTTTCTTCTCCTCTTCCGGTACCGGATAGCCGATGCGCAGCCTCATCAAGAACCGGTCGAGTTGTGACTCCGGAAGTGGGAAGGTTCCATGATACTCAGCAGGGTTTTGTGTCGCGATGACCATAAACGGCGGACTGAGCGGATAGGTCTTATTGTCGAACGAAATCTGCGCCTCACTCATCGCCTCCAACAGGCTGCTCTGAGTCTTCGGCGTCGTACGATTGATTTCATCCGCCAGGACTATATTCGCGAAAATGGGTCCGGGGATGAACTCAAACGCCTGCTTCTGTCGATTGAAAATCGACACGCCCACAATGTCAGACGGCAGCAGATCGCTTGTAAATTGAATGCGTTTGAACGAGCAGTCCAACGATCGTGCAAGGCTGTGAGCCAGCGTGGTTTTGCCGACTCCCGGAACATCTTCGAGAAGAAGATGCCCGCGAGCGAGCAGTGCGACGAGGCACATCTCGATGACATGGGGTTTCCCTTTGATCACCCGAGCAATGTTCTCCTGAATGGCCCGGATGGTCTCCGTAGAAGTCATGATGGGATTAGCGTCTGGAATACTGGAGAAGTGCGTGGTGATCGGACACGATCGAAGTCTAGCAAAGGGCCTGAAGACGGTCAATGAATCGCGTGATTCGCACGTCTGTGAGATCGCACCAACGCTGAATTCCACCTAACTTACGCCGGAACAAGCGTAAGCAGCCAGGGCGGCACTTCCTCGGTCATGGCTGAAAACTTTCGCGCGGTACTACTGGCAGGCATGTCTGCGAAGGTGGCGCCACGACTGATGCGAACGTAGCGAAAGAGCCCGGTCGATTGATCTGTGGAAGCCGACCGATCCGCAGGAGGCAACCGACGTCGAAGGATTCCTAGGTCGGCGAGCACCACTGACGCACCAATCGGTAGGCTCGTAAGCTGATCGTAGATCCCACCAAATATGGCAGGAAGGTTTCCCGCATGAAACGGTTCGTCCTGGGGACGATAGCGTGGATCATCCAGCAACTGGGCCAGGATTTCCCAAAACACCTGGTCGTCCACAGAACCCAGCACCACGAGAGAGCCCCGCTGGACGAGCAGCTGCAGCAACGCCAGCGGGCCAATGACATCAAACTTCCAGGGTGGGAAGAGCAGGGCACGAGTCCCGTGCAGAACTTCCAACGCCGGTTCTTTCCCAAAATACGTCAGGCGAAAGGCGCCCTTGGTCCGTTGCAGCTCCTCGTGAATGACCGCAGGCGAGAGCCGACTCGGTTCGTACGCAAACGTCGGCGTGGCCGGAGCCCAACAGGTGGCCACGGTATAACGCGGCGCGAGGAGGTCACGCCCATCGAGCTCATTCAGATTGAATACGTCCTGATGGCCGAAAAAGGCGAAGGAGAACCCCTGTCTCTGTTGTAACTTGTGCAGTCTGCCTGAATCGGCGTGAAGGGGGCCTCCTAACTGTGATTGCGGATCGAGCCGATCCACCCCATGGAGAATAAGGGGCCGATCCCGCTGATGGAGCGGGGGCCCATACTGATCGGCGAGTTCTTCGGCGAACGATAGGTCCCCCGTGCCAATATCGAGCACAGAGGCCACATCAGCATGCATGAGGAGATCGAACGGATTGGTAAGGCCACGCACTACTCCTTCTATTGCCTCACTCGAGAGGGAGCTCATCGGCCATTTCGAGGCCGGCGCAGGCACTAAACCAAATGCAATGGTGAGTGCCCGCATGGCCTTGGCAGGCGGAAGACCCGTCACCCGTTTGAGATACTCTCCGTCGAGATCTTGCACACGCTGTGGTCGTTTCTCCTCAAACAATTGGAGCAAGATCGTTTTCACACTGTCCGGAAGTGGCTGTTCTTTAATAGCAGAGACGAGGCTATCGACCGTCGAGGTGAACGTCCTTTTTTCGAGCAGTCCCCTTGAAGCATCCCACTGTTTAGGAACACGGTGAGCCTGCCGACTAACGTGACGGCGAAATGACTCGAACGGGTCAGCGGAGTTCATGGGGAAGGCAACAGGTCGTTGACGGTGAGAACGCACACATCTCTTCCGATGGACCAGCATAGTGGGCCACCGACTTTGCCGTCAAGACAGCTTGTTCGTCTGAGCCGCAGTATGGTAGGAGTGCCCTATGCGTACGTGGCTAGCCCTGCGTCGATGTAGGGGGATTGTCCTGGCTCTGAGTTTCGTGCTCTGGTTCCTCATTGCTTCCACAAGCGGTGCTATACCACCGCTTGACTCACCGACAGTCGAACCAGCCGTGACATGGCAGCCCTGGCATATCATCGATACCCGAACAGGCCACGTTGTCGCCTTTCCTGAATGGATCAAGGCTCTGGAGCAGGCAGAGATTATCTATCTGGGCGAAGAACACCACAACCCCTACCATATTGACGCCGCCTTGAAAGTCTTAAACCAGCTGCTCGCAGATCGGATTTACCCCACCATCGGCATGGAAATGTTTGGGTGGGACGGTCAAGAGGCCTTAGACTCCTATGTCTCCGGCATCCAGGCGATGTCGGACGAGTTTTTGGAAGAGGTACGTTGGAAGCAAAACTGGGGGGGGGAGTTTAGCGACTATGGGCCGCTCGTCACATTTGCTCGCGAGCGGCAGCTGCCTGTCCGTGCCATGAATCCACCGAAGCCACTGATCCGCCGTATCCTAAAGTTTGGGCTGGAACCGGTAAAACTCGAACCCGAGTGGGCGGCATCAGGCATGTCTCAGGAAGAGATTGTCGATGATCCCGCGTACCACACCAAAATCATCGATCAGCTGCGTCGGTGCCATGGCGGAACAGAGGAACACTATCGAACGATGTATGAGGCGTCGATGGTCCGTGATGAGGGTATGGCCAAGACTCTGGTCCAGAGACAGGAGGAAATCCGTCGTGCTGCAGACGGGTTGCGCCGCATCATCTTGAGCTACACAGGGGGCGGACACATCCAATATGGTCTCCCAGTCCCGAAGCGCGTGGCGAGACGACTGTCCGGCGACGTCACGCAAACAACCGTCTACATGATGTCATTCGAACCAAGCCGGGCCGAAGACGTTCAAGCCCATCTGGACGATCCCATCGCAGACTATATCTGGTTGACCCCGATGGGAAAACCAAACCCCACCAAACCTTGCAAATAGTGTCATTTCCCTATCTGTCCAACCGCTCCTCTACTGCAAGGGGGTACGATACTAAAGACTAATTGACACTCTCCAGGTCGGTCGTCAAACTGACGCCATCATGGCCTTCAGAGGAGCATCAAGGACTCACCCCATGACAAACAAAATTCCCTGTAGTGCTGAACAACTCAATCTGTTGGTTCCACAAATGATTCAGGCGGTCTCGGAGGCTGCTGCCTACCACGTCGCCTGCCAATACGTGACGGAGAAGAGGGTCCGCATTGCCGAAGCAAGCGACTCTCAGATTTCGTCAACCGTAATCGGTAACGCCGGTCTCTACGAGCAACGCGTCAATCTAAAGGACGGATACCTCTTTTCAGCATGCTCCTGCTCCGTACCAGAAGAGCCCTTGTGTCGCCACTCTATCGCTGTCTTACTGGAGTACCATCGATGGAGCACTCCCCAAGCGTCCTCTACATCGGGCATCCAGAAGGAATCCCCATCCCGGCCACAGACCAACCATGCTCACAGACCCTCACCTTTGACCTTGCAGTCGTCCGTGGCCGATATTAAACTAAGTGAGATCCTGAAATTTGTTGAATGGTTGCAGCCAGCGATGAAGGCCATTGAAAAAGAACAGCCGCTGCCTCCCTCTCCCGTCATCGAAGCTGGAGAGGTTTCCGCATGGATCCTCGCGATCAAGAGCCTAGAGGATCGGCGCCGGGAAACAGAGGAGGTGTTAGCGACTTTAGAGGCAGAACTGCGAGATCGTAAAGCTTACGCCGGACGTCTCACGCAACAGCTCCAGGCCTCCGTGGCAGAACTCAAAACTGCCCAGACGACCACACGAGATCTTGAGCGTGAAGTCATCACCTACCGGGCCAGCCTCACGAAGCTCGGAGAATTGACGAACGAGGTAGCACAATACGATGAGCAGATTCGTATGGCAGCCCGTGAAATTCTAGAGAAAGGGTCCCACTTTGACAAGGTGGCAACGTCCTTCAAGGAAGTCGCCGAGGAACTTCAGGCCGTAGCCAAGACAACTCCTCAACCATAACGGGTTTTTCTTCCTCTCCCTGCCTTTCTCCCCATCCGGTGCTGCCCCTTGCACCATCCGGTCGATGTCCAGTAAAATGTGGCCACTTTTTGTCTTCTGTGGATTTAGAAGGGGGAAGAAGATGATGCAGTTATTTTCACGAGCCGGACTCTTCACCGGGGCCTTACTGGTCCAAGCATTGCCAGCGATGGCAAATGTGTCGGAAGGGCCTCCGGATTATAGCGGGGTCACCGGCCTGTATTACACCCTGATCGCGATCGTTCTCATTTACGGCGTCTACGACACGTTTTTTAAGAAGTCCTAAGCCCTCACGGTTTGGGGATCCACCGTAGGGTCTGCTATTCTTGTGCTGCTTGAGAGCTGGACGAACAGCTTCTTACTCAACCCTGTTGAGTAAGAAGCTGAGCTTCTGTGGTTTTTCGTTTAATATTGGTATGAGGGTCTTGAGTAGATTCTCCACGACGACCTTGTACCCCTCGCCGGTCGGGTGAATACCGTCAGCCTGATTCAGTGAAGAGCTCCCGCCAACCCCTTCAAGAAAAAAGGGGATGAAGGGCACCTGCTGTTCTCTTGCCACAGTCCGATACATGGCTTCGAATCTCATCGTGTAGTCCTGACCATAATTCGGTGGCAATTTCATCCCGGCCAATACGATCCCTACACCAGCCCCTCGCAACCGTTGAATTATCTCGCGAAGGTTGTGCTGCGTTTGGTCGACGCTGAGTCCTCTGAGTCCATCGTTCGCACCCAATTCAAGAATGACGAGGTCCGGTTTGTTCGTGAGGATCCACGACACACGTCGCAGGCCTCCGGCGGTCGTGTCACCACTCACCCCGGCATTGATGACCCGATACGTGTACCCGAGTACATCGAGCCGTCGTTGTAATTGGGCCGGGTATGACTCCTCAGCTGATACCCCAAGTCCCGCAGTCAGACTGTCTCCAAAGGCCACGATCCTCGGTCTGGTATCCAGCGTAGAGGAAGAAGCCCTTGCTGGTGTAAGGTACCAGGACACTGTGGCAAGGGCGAACACGATTAGAACAAGAGTTCTACGGAGCAACATAACGTACTCATCACTCGCACCTACATCCCAGACAGTATACTATCACTCCGAGGGTTCTCTCCTCTGAAGAAACACAAGGCTGCATGATTTCAGTGCAACAGGTTTCAATGGTCTTAGTCGCTGCGGGACAGGCGGTCACGATTCTCGATCGCATCAGTTTTACCATTCCAGCTCAACAGTCGGTGGCTATCGTGGGGCCGTCCGGAAGTGGGAAGTCAACGCTATTGGGCCTGATGGCCGGGCTCGACCACCCAACATCCGGTTCGATTATTCTGGATAGGACCGATATCACGACCATGACCGAAAGCCGAATGGCGCAATTTCGGCGGGAAAAAATTGGGTACATCTTCCAATCGTTTCACCTGATCCCTACCCTCACGGCCATTGAGAATGTCGGGGTTCCCTTAGAGTTGAGCGGGGAGAAGCGAGCCGGGGATCGGGCAGCAGAGCTACTCTCCGCCGTCGGATTGTCCGACCGGATGGGGCACTATCCCGTCCAGTTGTCGGGGGGAGAACAGCAGCGTGTCGCAGTCGCACGGGCTTTTGCCTGTCGACCACCGATCCTCCTGGCCGATGAGCCGACGGGTAATCTTGACAGTGCCACCGGGGCACAGGTCGTGGAGTTGCTGCTGTCATTGCACCGCGATCATGGGACCACCTTGGTCCTCGTGACCCACGATGTCGCACTCGCAGCATTGATGCAACGGGTGCTGTCTCTTCGCGATGGACGGGTTGAGTCCGATACCCAGCCCTCGCCTGTGGAGATCACCGACGGGATTGCTCCCGATGCATTGGTCGAACATCCAACTTCTGTGCTCCCCTCAAGATTCCGCTCATGACTCCCTTCACGTTCACCATGGCATGGCGTGAGACGCGCTCGGCGTGGCGACACTTCGTCTATTTCTTAGTCTGTATCGCCATTGGCGTCGGTGCGTTGACCGGAGTGTCGCTCTTTGGAGCGGAAGTGGAAAAGACCGTGAACAAGGAAGCACGGAGTCTCTTGGGCGGCGATCTTGAAATCCGACTGTCTCGCACCATCAGCCCCCAAGGGCAGGCGATCTTGGACTCATTGAGTCCACGCGGGATATCGCTCACGCATGTGAGTGAGCTGATCGCGATGGCGGCCAAGAGCGATTCCTCCGCAAGCGGGCAGCCGACACAAATTGTGGAACTCAAGGCCGTGGAACCAGAATATCCGCTCTATGGCACGATTCGCTTGGAACCCCATAGCAACCTCGCGGAGCTTCTCGATCAACAGGCCGGTCGATGTCATGGTCGTCCCACTTTTGGCGTGGTTGTCCAGGAATCGCTTTTGATCAAGATGGGGCTCCGGATAGGAGAATGCCTCAAAATCGGTCAGGGCCTTTTCGGTATCACTGGGGTGGTCAGAACTGAACCGGATCGTATGGCCAACGCCTTCAGTCTCGGCCCCCGGTTGTTGATGTCTCGAGAAGGTCTTCATGCAGCTGAGCTGGTGAAGGTGGGCAGTCGCATACGCGAGCGGTATTTGCTGAAAATACCGCCCAACCTTCCCGCCGATCCGCTGCTCTATGAGCTACGTGGACGTCTGGAATTGGATGCCGCCCGCGTGTCGGGCTATAAGGACGCCCAACCGCAACTAAAACAATTCTTGGACCAGCTGACCCGCTATCTTGGTCTGATTGGGTTGACCGCATTGTTCATCGGCGGATTGGGCGTAGCGACCTCTGTGCATGCCTTTGTGCGTGAAAAGCTGACGACCATTGCCATCCTCAAAACGATCGGAGCTGATTCTCCGACAATTATCCGCACCTATGCCCTTCAAGCCATGATGCTCGGACTCGCCGGTAGTCTGATCGGTCTGGTCGTCGGAGTCTTACTCCAGCAAGCGCTTCCATGGATGATCGCAGCTTTGATGGCGTCGGATCTCTTGGACCAACTGGGATTCACCGAAGGGGGATTGAGCATTTCGCTTATACCCCTGGTGAAGGGATTGGCCTTGGGCCTGTTATCCACACTGCTCTTCACCCTGTGGCCTCTGTTAACCATTCGTGAAGTGAAGCCGGCTCGGATTTTTCGGCGAGAGATCGTCCCCATGGTTCCTCCGACCAGTCAGAACCTGCAGCCATGGTGGAAGACCTGGCGAAAGATCGATCAAGGGAAAGGCATCACGTCGATCGGGATCGGGCTGGGCCTGGCGCTCTTGTCAGTGTGGCAAGCCGGATCCTGGCGAGTGGGAGCACTCTTCATCGCAGCCTTTGCCGGAGCTGTTGTGCTGTTGGGGCTCGCGGCCCGCGCCCTGCTTCGCGTCCTCACAAGATGGCCAAGACCAGATCTGCTTATCTTTCGCCAAGCGTTAGGCAACGTACTGCGGCCTGGAAGTCAAGCGGTGAGCATCACCATTGCCATCGGCATCGGTGTGATGGTTGTGACGACTGTGTCACTGGTCGAACGGTCGCTCCTTGCGCAAGTCGGCGAGAACCGACCGAGCGATGCACCCACATTCTTTTTCATCGATATCCAGCCTGATCAGACCGAAGAGTTTGTTCGTCTGTTGCATCAACGGACCAACGACCCAACTCCTCGATTAACGCCATTGGTTCGATCCCGACTCGCCGCAATTAATGGCCGACCCATCAAGCTTGAAGCATTATCCGACGCTGAAGAGCAGAAGGAGAAATCGGAGGCGAAGAAGGAACAACGAAAAAAATGGTACCTGACTCGCGAGTATGTCCTGACGTTTCTACAGGAGCTTCCAAAAGATAACCAGGTTGTTGCGGGCGAGTGGTGGAAACCTGGCCAGGCCTTCACGACACCACTCATTTCGATTGAAGAGGAGGCAGCCACGCAGCTCGGCCTCAACATTGGGGATACAATAGAGGTGGATATCCAAGGGGTCTTCGTGATGGGAGAGATCGGGAGCATTCGCAAGGTGGAGTGGGGAAACTTCTCGACAAATTTCTACATGATCTTTTCCCCTGGATCCCTTGATGGAGCCCCGCATACCTATGTGGCCACAGTTCGCGTCTCGCCATCCGAAGAAGTAGTCGTACAACAGGCGGTGGTCACGGCCTTTCCGAATGTAACGGCTATCAACATGGGCGACATGCTCGAGAGCTTCGCGCGGGTGCTCGACCGACTCTCTTTAGCCATTCGTGCAGTGGCCCTGTTTTGTGTCCTGTCCGGTTGCTTTGTGATGGCAGCAGCATTGGCTGCGACTCGTTATCGGCGATTGTATGAGTCGGTCATTCTCAAAGCCTTGGGAGCAACTCGAATGGTGATTGCCCAGTCGTTTGCGGTCGAATACGCTCTACTTGGTGCATTGGGCGGGCTGTTAGGGACTGTGCTAGCGAGTGTGCTCTCCTGGGCAGTCCTTGAGACGGTGTTCGATCTTTCCTGGAGCCTTCACCCAACCGTTCTGGCATCGGGCTGCGCGGCTACTGTCATATTAACCGTGCTTGTGGGTTTTTTCAGTACCTACCGGATCCTGGGACAACCTCCCCTGGCCGTGCTACGGCATGAGTAACTCTGGCAATAGAACCGCCTGCTTGAATATCTCCCGTCCTGCTTCATCAGCGGGAAAGCCACTGGTACTTCCTCGATATCACTCAAGGCGGCTCTCGTCCATACTGAGGGTGTGATACGTCTGGGATGATGGAATCAGTAGTCTTGTTCGCTAGACACTATGATCAGATACTCCCAGGATATTTCTCTACCGGCATCCGGGCGGTATCATTGCGTATACCCCGGACTCTGATCTCATCGCCCATAACAGATCACTCTCGATTGTTTCAGCAAGTAAACAACAAGGTGTATGGCTGACCGTTTCGGATTTGTATGGCCAATACATTCGCAACCAGCCGAATCCTTCAAAGACAGTGAGCTCAGAAGCTCTTGGATTTTTGGGCTGTTGCAGTCCGCCAGGATCCATCTGACTCGTGGTCGTCCAAATAGACTTCCCTACGCCTCCAACTCAAGTATCCTGACGTCATGTGACAGCCTGCAAGCTATCGACTCTTTGAATATAGTGGCCAATTGCAGCATACAGACATGCACAGGCCACCCCCATTTCGAAGCAGGTAGCTCTGCTTCTATGCCTTGAGGTCTAGTCCTTCAACGCGTTGGGTAGTGTCGTGTGAAGAGTAGTTCTTTCTCGTTCTCGGAACGACACGGCGACACAAAGTTGCTCCAAGTATTGCTCCAGCGTTTTCCCTCCTAGATCGATCTTACGATCGATAAAGAACTGGCGTACATCCCTCTCAAGTTCCGGTGTCGCCAAACTCACGATGCCCCCGCACATGCGCCGGAGCCCTTGCTTTGGAAACAGCTTGTCCATCTGATCCCAGTTCGCTTTCACAAATCCCCAGGCCTGTTCGCGTCCGTACACGTTGGCCATTAACGACCCCACGATGAAGGGAGCGTCTTGCGTACGGATCTCGCCGTTAATAGTCCGGGCTAATGTGCGCCCAACAAGCTCCTTGGGATGGAATGCCGCGAGCGCGAAGAGGTATCGCCGTTCTTCTTGGGGAGTCTGCGCGCTACGGTACCGTTCGGAGAATTCGTTGTAACGAGCTTCATCTCCTGTATAGGCCAAGATGGCTACCAGGGCCGGAACGATGTTCACATCAATGATTGCTGGATCCTTCTGGTATTGCTGATACCGCTCCGCTGCATGCCGCTGTATCTCGGGATCATTACCAAGCCGACCGAGTGTACTAAGGAGATCCCCGCGTAATTGCCGGATGAGATCTGATTCGCCTGGCTTTGGCTCCCATCCTAATTCGTCGACTGCCGGTCCTACACTGCTGCGCACGAAGGTCTCCAGCGCCGACCGATCTTCCGGTGAGATAATCCGGTTCAAAAATGAGAACGACTCCAGCAATACGGCCCAGACGTTCTTGTCCCGTTCGCTCTTGAAATGTGCGATGAGCTGGAGATAGTCCACAAGCGGCATGATTCCCGCCACCGTCGTAGCCCATGCATCGCTGACGAGAATGAACCGTTCAATGGCAGCCAGACGTTCAAGCCCTTGATCGAGAAGTTGCTGCAGGAGCATTCCCTGATAGCGGACACGATAAAACCCATGTCCTCCTTCGTTGACAAGAATGGAGGTGACGCCAACCGGTAGGTTGATATTCGTTTCCCGTTCCGTCAGCAACAGTTTGCGGTGTTCCGTACGACCTCCGATGCTGAGACGAATCCGAACCGGAATGTGCCAGAGCTGGCCTGCGGTTGAAGCCTCCGTGATATAGGTGAATCGTCGTTGCGAGAGCCTCAGCTGATTCCCCTGCACTTCCGCCGTGATTAATGGGAACCCGGGCTGAAAGATCCAGCCGTCCATCAGTTCGGGAACGGGCTGCTGCGCGACTGCACCGAGCGCGGTCCAGAGATCCTTGGTATCGGCATTTCCATAGGCATGGGCGCGAAGATACTGTCGCACCCCGTCTCGAAAAACAGTCGGGCCGATATGCTGCTCCAACATGCGAAGGACCGACGCTCCCTTTTCATAGGTCAGGATATCGAACATTGCGTCCGCATCCTTCGGCGCGTGTACGGGATATTCGATTGGTCTCGTACTCACGAGCCCATCGACGGAAAACGCCGCTGCTCGTGCCACCGCAAACGACTCCCACCGTTTCCACGCCGGTTTCCAGGCATCGACAGCCAACATCTCCATGAACGTGGCAAAGGCTTCATTGAGCCACAGGCCGTTCCACCAGGACATGGTGACCAAATCGCCGAACCACATGTGGGCGTTCTCATGGGCCACAACGTCAGCGATACGTTCCAGTTCGGCATGCGTACCTGTCCGTTGGTCGACGAGGAGCGCGGTCTCACGAAACGTGATGGCTCCAAGATTCTCCATGGCGCCGGACGCAAAGTCTGGAATGGCTAAGAGATCCAACTTGTCGCCGGGATAGGGAACGCCGTAGTAGTCCTCAAAAAATGCGAGCGAGGCGACCGCAATGTCGTGCCCAAATGGCGTGAGAGGCTGCTTGCCCGGTACGGTCCAGAGTCGCAACGGTGTCTTTCCAACAAAGCGTGGTGGTGTCGCCTCGATCCGACCTAGCACGAAGGCCACAAGGTATGTCGACATCTTAATGGTCTCGGCAAAGCGTAGAACCTTTTTGTTGTTCTCGGTGGTCTCTGAGATCACAGAAGTGTTTGAGACCGCCGTGAGCTGTGGATCAATGACCAGGGTGGTCGCAAAGACGGCCTTAAAAGCCGGCTCATCCCAGCAGGGAAACGCTCGCCGCGCATCGGTCGCTTCAAACTGAGTCGCAGCCAGCGTCTGCGTCGTTCCGGACGCATCTTTGTACGTACTGCGATAGAACCCACGAAGCTTGTCATTCAACTTACCGTGAAACGTGAGATGCACCTGCCAGTCCCCCGGCGTGATCGATTCGCCGAACGTCAGCCGTGCCCGTTGTGTCTGTGGTTCCATCTCGATCGATGCCTTGAATGCTGACCCATCCTGTCGTTCTACCTCAGCCGATTCAATGACCAGATCCACGGCATTCAACAGAATCGCCTTTGTCGCCTGTGAGACCATCACGGCGATGGTCTCATGGCCCAGAAATGTGGCTGCCGCGAGGTCCGGCTCAAGCCGCAACTCATATCGAGTTGGAATCACGTGGCGTGGAAGTCGATACGGATCAGTACTGGCTGACACATCTTCAACGGTCATCTCGTCACCTTGTGGTCTGGTGGTTGTTGTGGCACCGGCAGATTTCGATGGTAGCACGGTATACACGATGGAGAGGGAGAGAAGAACGCGGGTACGTCGCCCGATCCTACACAACAGATCTCGTCTGCTAAGCACGCGTTCATTTCGCCGGGACATGCAGCGTTTGCACCCCTGCCGCGGTGCCGACGATGAGGATATGTGTTCGATTGACAAACAGTCCGGTTTCTACCACACCGGGAATCAGGTTCAAGGCCGTCTCCAGCTCGGCCGGCTTGTCGATGCGGTCCAGATGAACGTCGAGAATCAGGTGGCCTGCTTCGGTCTTGAACGGCGCCCCACTGCGCTCTCGAAGCACCAGACGACCCCTGGTCAGCCTTTCAATCTCGCGTGCGGTACTGCCCCAGCCGAAGGGAATAATTTCGATTGGTAAAGGGAATGACCCTCCGAGGACCGGCACCTGTTTCGTCTGATCGACCATCACAATGAATTGTTTGGCCGATGCTGCCACAATCTTTTCTTTTAAGAGCGCGCCACCCCCGCCCTTGATCAAATTGAAGTTTGGATCGACCTGATCGGCGCCGTCAATGGCTACATCAATTTCCCAACGGTTCGCTGTATCGATCAGCGGAATCCCCACCTGTCTGGCATGCTCCGCAGTTTCCAGCGACGTGGGCACGGCGCGCAGCTTCATGCCGGCACGGACTCTTTCCCCGAGCGCGATGACCAGATGCTTCGCGGTCGATCCTGTTCCTAGTCCGACCACCATCCCGTCTCGGACAAAGTCCAGGGCCTTGAGGGCGGCGGCTTTCTTAAGACTTTCGAGATCGAATGGACTCATGGCCTGGGGGCGAAAGATAGAGCCCCTGCAACCGACGCGGCCCCGAGCAGAGCAGTCTGTTGATTCATAATGACTTTCACCGGCATGCTATTAAGGAGTTTCTTATAACGCCCCTTGTTCAGAAACCCTTTCATGAAGGTTCCATCTTTGAGTTTTGCGATGAGCTTCGGTGCAATCCCCCCTCCCACATACACTCCATCCAGTGAGAGCGCCTTCAAAGCGAGATTCCCAGCCTCCGCACCGTAAATCGACGCAAAAAGTTCCAGGGCCTGCTTGGCAATTTCCGCTTGTCCTTGGAGACCGGCTTGCGCAATTTCTGCTGCTGGATTACCGGCCTTGATTTTCTCCATAAGCCATGTCGGCTCATTCTTCTTCGTATCGCGTAGGAACTCGTAGATCGCGTGAAGCCCTGGCCCGGACAGAATGCGTTCATAGCTCACGTGAAGGTACTGGCTTCGTAAATAGCGAAGCAGGTCGATTTCCTGATCATTGTTCGGCGCAAAATCCGCATGCCCACCTTCTGACGGCATGGGTCGATACGATTTGCCGTCCCAAAACAGAATGCCCTCCCCCAATCCTGTCCCGGCCGCAATTAGAGCAAGCGCTTGCCGTTTTTGGGGAGGATGCCCCACATTCAACACTTCCAGCTCGTCCGACCGCAGCGACAGAATCCCATACGCTGTGGCTTCCAAGTCGTTCAATAACTGCACACGAGGAATCGCAAATCGAGCTGCGATCGTCGCTCCATCTACAACCCAGGGGAGATTGGTCGTCTCGCAATGGTTGTCGATGACCGGGCCCGCAATGCCGAAGCAGGCTGCTGATAGCTTCACCGATCCAGATGGCAGTTGGTCTCTTGTATTGCTGTCCTTCTCATTTTCAGTCGACGGGGATGCAAGGCTGGAAGACGCTCTTGGCGGTGTGAGAAATTCAACCAGAATATCTTCCAGCGAAGTATAATCCGCACTGGAAAAACCCTCCAGGCGTAGCGGTTCTACTCGCTCGGTGGTCCAGTCATAGAGCGCCAGATTCGTTTTTGTTCCTCCGATGTCTCCTGCGAGAATCATGTGCGTGTTTGTTCCTGTCGAAATCCTATTTGGATTGAGCTCCAGCCGCTGGATCAAGCATCCAGACTAACTGACCTGACTCCGGTGCAACCAGCGCCGCCGGCAAAGAACGATCCCCCTCCGTTTCCGGCTTGATCACTCGGCGAACCATGCTCGCCTTACTGGCACCGGTGACCAGGAACAGTATCACAGCTGCCTGGTTCAACACACCTAGCGTAAGGGTGATACGAGACCGAACCCCTGTGGGTGCCTGGCCAACTGTGACCACCTTATCCTGCTCCTGCAATGCTGCTGTTCCTGGAAACAGTGAGGCGATGTGCCCATCGTCGCCAAGGCCGAGTAGGACAAGATCCATACGCGGCACCTGTGGAGCAGGACTCTTGGTCAGACGCCGAATACTCTCTTCGTACTCTCGAGCCGCGGCTGCTGGATCTCCAAGCTCCCCCTTCATCCGGAAAATCTGATCAGCGTGAATGTTGAGGGGTTGAAATAGCATGGCGTGAGCCATCTTGAAATTGCTGTCCGGGTGCTCTGGCGGGACACAGCGCTCATCGCCGAACAGGAAAATGGTTCGTGACCAATCGAACCGCGCGTTCCACTCAGGAGTTGCCAGGACTTGATAGAGCGTCTTGGGCGTGGACCCTCCGGAGAGGGCCATGATAAACCGGCCCTTGGTCCGAATGGCTCGTTCACCGATGGATGCAATGAACGCTGCGGCATTCTGCCCCCATTCATGAATCGAGGGGGTAATGCGGATATCCGGGGTGTTGGGCATATTAGCGGCGATTGATTGTCCGGCGCTTCTTTGGGGTGGTACGACGTGAGGTGGTTGTCGTCCCTGTCAGCGCCGCTGTAATGGCCTTCACCGTGGCAGCTTGGTCACGGCCCAATTGAACACGAATCGCCTGCCGATGGTGTGCGCGGAGTGATTCGATGTCACCGGTCGCCTGTGCTTTCGCTAATGTTCCGAACGTGAAAGGCTTTGCCGGAATGGACAGGTCCGGTGCCATTCCATCAACGAGTTCCAAGAACACACCCGTATTGGGTCCGCCCTTATGCAGCTGTCCTGTTGAATGGAGATAGCGTGGTCCATATCCAAAAGTGGTGGCGATCTTATATCGCGCCATGAGAGCTTGGCGAAGACGACGTATGGCCGTCTCGAACAACTTGGCTGGAGTCGTGTAGGCCAGGATCGAAACATAGGTGCCTGGCTTGAGATGGTTTGAGATGGTTTGGGCTGCGTCTTTCGCTGGATGACTCGTTTGTTCCGGAAGCCGTCCTGTTGAGTGGAAACTTTCCAGAACCCGATTCGTGTTGTCTTTACTCTCCTGGACATTCGGCTGGTCGAATGGCTGGATACCCAGAAGGTGACCCGCTACCGCTGTGGCAAATTCCCAGCGGAAAAATTCAGCCCCGAGGTCATAACGGTCTCGGAGATCGAATTGCAGCACCGGATGCTTGGCCTTGACCAATGCCTGAACGGCACGGTCCAGTGCTTGATTCTTATCCCCTTTCAGCTTGAGATAGACAAAGAATCGATCAGTGCCATAGGCGCCGGGTTTCAAAAGTGGTTCCTGTGCGATGGGAATGAGACCTGTGCCCTCTTTCCCGGTACTCTCCGCAAGCAACTGTTCTGCCCACAGACCAAACGTTGACAGAGCCGGTGATGACAGAACCGTTACCTTATCCCGTCCCGCCTTTGCCAGGCTCCCCATCGCGGCCCCAAGGTATGCCCCTGGATTGGAGTGCGCGTCATCCGCCTTGCGACATTGTTCCGCCATGCTGGCTGCGCGATCGAGGAGACGCATGATGTTGAGTCCCAACAGTGCCGCCGGTACCAGGCCAAAAAGCGAGAGGACGGAATAGCGACCACCAATGTCCGGCGGATTCGAAAAGATTTGTCCGAATCCATACTCCTTGGCCATTTGCTCCAAGCCGGTCCCTGGATCGGTAATTGCGATAAAGTGCTTTCCTCCATGACTGCCCTTCGCCTTCGTCAGGAGGTTCCAAAAATGACCGAAGAGCGACATGACCTCGATCGTCCCACCTGACTTACTGGCGACCAGAAAGAGCGTTCTTGTTGGGGTGATACTCTTGGTCACCTGTCGAACCCATCCTGGAACGGTTGTGTCCAGAACCCAGAGACGCGGCGATCCCTTCTGCGTTCCAAACACCGTGCGGAAGACTTCAGGACCTAGGCTGCTCCCGCCCATCCCTAGCAGCACCACATCTTTAATTTTCAGATCGTGAGCGGCCGCAACACATTGTGTGAGCTGCTCATGTTGTTGCCGCATCTGGTCGTGCACGGTGAGCCAGCCAAGCCGGTTAGAAATTTCTGTGGGCTCTTGTTTCCAGAGGCGGTAATCTTTCTGCCAGATCCGCTCCACCACTTGATTCTGACTGAGTGCATCAAGCGCGGAAGTGATCGTAGATTGGAAAAGTGGTGGAAGCTGGTCATTCCTGCGCATAGGCACGGCCTCCTCTCGGATTGAATCCTCATTACGGATTTGGCGGGAAATGTGATCGTATCTTATTGATCCAGTGAGGAAAAGGCAACGCAAACTGAATACCGGGTCTCTCTACCTAAGGAAGCTCTGATTAATACGAGGGTCTAGCCCGCATTATTCATGAACACTTCTACTGCACCCGCAGATACGCCGCTGCGACAAGCCTGGCTGCGGTCTGTCAGCGGCCAGGCGAGCAGGCTCGCCCTTCGTGACCTCGACATACTGTTTCAAGTATGCCTTGGTCTCTCAGTGCTCCGCGTGCCCGTCTCGCCTGGCGTGTCGTCGGTTTCGTCACGAACTGTCATGAATAATGTGGGCTAGGGAGAAGGGAGTTGAATCTCCAATGTCTTGAGAGATGGTTGACCAAAAATCGGAAGAAATCAGGGCTTCTTAATCTGACGCACGTCTGATGACCACCGCCATTCCATCCACCAATGACCAGGCGAGGGATTGCGAATGGCCACCTGAGAGAGTGAGTTGGAGCTGCCCATTCTGCTTGGAGGATTGATTGGAAAATACCGTGCCGGCCCAGGTCTTGGTCTGACGCCACCATGCCTTACTCAGGAACAACGCCCCCCTCAACAGATTATCCTCTGCGGCGGAAGGAACGACCGTGATGGTAAGGGTTGGAGGGAATATCAGCACATAGTCGACCGGCATATCGGCTACCGAAATCGGTTCCTGCTCAGCGCCTGCACCCGGTTCGATCTTTCGCCTGACGACGGCCGGTCTCGTCGTCAGCTTATGAATGCCCTTTAGGTGGTCCGGTGAATTTGATGCCCATGAGATGATGGGAATCCGATGAAGATCAATCCCTCGGCCCTTTATGTGAATGATCTTTGTCGCTAGATCGATAAGGATATAGGTTTGCGGACGCGCTGCAAGCTTGACCTCGTCCTCAAGGACCCTGGTCGCTTCTTTGATTGCCTGGCCGTTGGATAGGTTCAGATCGGGAAAGGCCTCAGGCTCCTTTCCCCACCCCGGTGTGGCAAACGTGAGTAGGAGAAGAATAGCGCAGAGGTTCATCGGCAATGTCTGCGCGTGCTCGGTGGATTAAAAGATCATGATCGGCGTCCCCACTCGAGCGAGTTTGTAGACACCTTTCAGATCGTTGTCGTTGAGCCGAATGCACCCATGCGTCACGTTCTTTCCCAACAACCGAGTATAGAGCGTTCCATGGATAAAATACCCCTTACCGAACCCCAGCGCATAGTCACCGAGCACACCGGGCTCCGCCCGTTCCGCCGCATTTTTGGGTACGTCGAGACCTTCTTCGACGAACGCCCAGTCCGGCTTAATCCACGTAGGATGAGTGATTTTTGACTGAACCAGAAACTCTCCACGCGGCGTATCGAAGATCCATTGATTGTTACCTTCACCGGGCTTGTCAAGAATTGTCCCGCTTCCCGTTGACGCAATGGCATCCAGCACGATTTCATCCTGACGCTTCACGTAAAGGCGGTTTCGAGCTGTATCCACCAAAATATAGGGCTGATTGGGCATGAGCTGAACCAACTGTCTGGAAAGCGCTTTGTATTTGGCCTGGAGCGTACGAAGGGAGCCTTTATCCTCAGCGAGTGGTCGCTGAATCTCTTGACTTGTACCGGATGTGGGAAGGGTCGTCGTCTGGACATTCATCACCAACAGGATGATGAGCGTGACCCCGAATATTGCAAGAAGGATTCGCGCCATTGGTAGAGGCTCAGATTTCTTCTTTGCTACCATGGAGTTGTGCCAAGACCGATGCTACCGCATTTTGCTTGCTTAACGCACCGACGATGGTGACCGGTGTCCCAACGGGGACGCTCTCATAGAGAACAACCATGTTCTGGTTATCAAGCATGACGCACCCGAGCGTGAGCGCCAGCCGTTCGTTGTCTGCACCATGGATTTCAATCTGCCCTCCAATGCCCTTGGACGGTGCGATTTTTCCCGACCGCTTGGCAAGCTGGAAACGCCGTCGATCCTCGCCGTTGGGGTAGTCCAACGCCAACGCCCGGTAGAATTGTGTCTGGCCTTGGCCCCGTCTCTCGGTGACATGATAGCGCCCCTCTGGCGTCGCACCGTCTCCCTGGAATTGTTTTTCAAGCATGCCGTTGAAACCCAAGCGAACAGGGTATGATAACACCTTCCGCCCACTCTTGTAGAGGCTCAGCTCCCTTTCCGCTTTGCTCACCACAATCGCGGTTGCCTGATGAGTACGCGACCAATCGACGGTCTGCTTGGCCAGAGTCTGCCAGTATGTGATTCGACTTTCGTCTGCGTAACGCCCCAACTCTTGGCTGAGTAAAGACGTTTGTACTTTGAGCGCGTGATCGGCTTTCTCGGCAGCCTGCATGGCACGCGGGTAGTCTTTTTGTTCCAGAAATGATCGTGCCTGCTTGACGAGGTGATCCGTCTGAACGGCTTTTTCTCCGAGCAGAATGCGTCCATCAATCGCCTCAACCTTGGCTGCGACGCTACGTATCTGGCTTTCCAGGCGAGTCACCTTCGTTTGCATGGCACTTTGTTGTGAGACCTGCCGATCGTGGAGTTGTGAAACGGTGCGCTCCCCCATGATGTAGAGCCAGCGGAGGTCACTTTCAAGATCGCCTGACTCCCAAGGCCAGCGAATCACATCGTCGTCCAGTTGGGTGCGAGCTTTGAGCAGGGCCCATTGTCGAACAAATTGGCCGTACTCTTCAGGAGCAGTTTCTGGAGCGCGCAGGGCGATGAGATCTTGATCGATGGCTTCAACAGCGGCAACCAAATCGGGAGGGACAGCTTGTACACAGCCGACCAAGCAGGCCGTACAGAGCATGGCGGCGATTGTCTTATATGTGTGCACTCCTCCCATGCCGCGATTATCTTTTCCGTCCAGGTTTACCTCTCCCCACCTTCGCGAGGGCATTCTGTATTTCGGTTGAAACGGCTTGGCTCATGTCGTGAATGGCCTTGGCTTGAGTTTGTGCAGCTGGAAAATCTTCTTTGTCGATCGATGCCTGCACCTGTTTGAGCAACGACTTTAATCCTTCCACATCGTTCTTGATCGCTTCCACTGCGGCACGATCTTTCCCAACAGGAGCCTTGGCAACTAGATCTTGAGTCGCTCTCACAGCCTCTTCCGCAACCTGTTGAGCCTGTAATGCCGCCGCTTTGGCCTCTTCCTTCTTTTGAGCTGATGCGGCCTTTATTCGGTCACTCTCTGCCTTGGCTGAAGCGGAGAGTTGTTGCGCTTTGTCATAATCCCGAAACAGTCCGAATTTCCCTTCTTGATCTGAGACTTCCTTCCTCATGGCCGCCAGAGTCCCCTCCAGCTTGGCATATTCCTCCGCAGAATATGTAGCCGCTCCGCTTTCCTGTGCCTCTTTCAGAGCCTTTTCGGCCTCTTGGACCTGCTGAGTAGGGGGGTCTGCACACCCTGCGGAAAGGGCAAGGGTCAGTGTTATCGATACAAGGGCTACTCTTCTCACCATGCTGTGGGTCCTCCTTAATAAAACGATTCGTATGCCTAATTATATGTCGATTTTCATGAATAAGTCAGCTCAGTAAATAAACAGGTTAGTGCGCCCGACTGGGGCATACTAACACACCTAAAACAGCGAGCAAGCCCAATGCCACTCGTCGTATTTGTTCTTGAATCATGACCCCCTTCTGTTTCAGCCACTTGTACAGGAGATGCTTGCCTTGTCACCATGGATTTTGTGGCATTCTGGTGAGCGACCACAAAACCGCCTCAACCGAAACAGAGCGGACTGCATAGGTATGGGGTCCTTACTATCCAGCACGAACCGCACGGCCATGAAATTGACAGACCTCATTGGCTCCCCTATAATCCACCGTTCATTTCATCCTTGTTTCGCTAAGGTAGGGGAAGGAAAGGGGAACTATGTCGTTTACATTTCAGCAGCCGTCCAATTTAAAGAAAAAACGTGAGCATGGGTTTCGAAAACGCATGAGCACAAAAAACGGGCGTAAGGTCTTGGCGCGCCGACGCGCGAAAGGACGCGCTCGGCTGACTGTCTAAGTTGTTGTCTCGGGTTATGCAGGTGTTCTTCGTGTCGCTCCCCAATCTCTTGCGTTCCCGTTAGAGCGTACGCCCACCTACCAGTTGCGGTCTTCTCCGGGGTCAAGAGCGGATGGGATACGACAAAGACACACCCCCTTATCCGGTACCACCCAAGATACACAAACATGCTGGTATTTTCCTAAAGAGTCACCGAGAGATCCAAGCCGTCAAACAATATGGTCGGCGCATATCGACAGTGCTCTTCAACCTTCAGGCCTACAATATGAACGAGGCGCCGACTCGAATTGGAATTGTCGTTGGAAAGCGATTTGGGAATGCGGTCAGACGCAATCGTGCCAAGCGCGTGTTTCGCGAGTTGGTGAGGGATTCTTACTCGGAATTGGTTGCCGGACGTGGGATCCTCGTCTTCCCTAAAAAGGACGTTCTCTTGTCGTCGCGGAAGGATTTAATTCACGCCTGGAAGACGTCCCTGGAGCGCATGCGCCTTCTTCGCCCTGATTGAGATTAGCATGAAACAAGTGTTTCTATGGGTTCTACAGGGCTACCGTCTGGTGATCTCACCGATGTATGGTCAGACGTGTCGTTTTCATCCGTCATGTTCGCGTTACGCTTCGGATGCTATCGCCAAATACGGCGCCTGGCATGGATTCTGGTTAGCCTGTGTCCGACTGCTGAAGTGTCACCCTTTCCATCCTGGAGGGGAAGATCCAGTCAGGTAGTGATACAAGCCTCACTTCAATAACGAAAGTATAATCTCCACATGGAAAAGCGCCTGGTTGTCTTCTTAATACTCTCGGCCGCGATTGTCTTTGGATATGAATATGCCCTCAAAGGATTGGGGTTGCTGCCGCCACCAACCGTTTCAGATTCTACGGTAGCAGTCCCTGATGAGTCGGCCTCTGCTCCCGGCACCAGTTCAGGAAACCAGCCGGCGCCTCCTACGACAGGGAAAGCCGTGGAATCACCTGGCACCCCAGGTATTGATCACCCAAAGGTGCCATCCGCTCGCACAGAGTCTGTCACTGCAGAAACAGTTGAGGTGGAGACTGAGCTCTATCGTGCCAAGTTCACCTCCAGAGGAGCCATCCTGACAAGCTGGGAACTGAAGCGATATCGCAGCAGCTCTGATGCGAAGTCTTTTGTCCAGCTCGTTCGACAAGGGGGAAAATTTGCTGACCCCCTCACCGTTACAACCGACGACGCGGCACTGGCGAAGGATTTGAGGGAAGGTTTCTACAGGGTGGAGAAAGATTTTACGACCTTGGACCGGGATCATCCCACTGGCCACCTCACGTTCTCCTATAGCAACCCTGGTTCCAGCGTACTCCTTGAAAAACAACTCACGTTTCATTCTGACAGCTACATCGTGGACATCAGCTTGACGTCCAAAGGACTGACAGGGCCGCTGAAAGTCGAATTGGGCACTAATTTTGGCGTAGTGGAGTGGGGCGAGGGCTTTATCGGTTCCGTAGGGACGGTGTCGTTGATCGACGACAAGCTTGTTACTGATGCTCCGGAATCCGACACGGAGCGTAAAGGTGCCTTGGCTTGGACGGCCTTGCAGGATAAGTATTTCATGTCCGCGCTTATTCCAAAAGGGAGTGCCTCCGCTTGGCCGAAGAAACAAGGTGAGAAACTCGTATCCACCGGTGTTCGCATGGGCATCGATCCATCAGGTGCCCCGTTCACGTTACAGCTATTTGCGGGACCGAAGGAGTTCGACATCCTTCAAAACTTGCATATCCGACTTGAGGATACGATTGATTTCGGATGGTTTCTGTTCGGTAGCTGGGACACGGTGCGGGCTGTGGCCAAACCAATCTTCTCTGTACTTCGTTCCATCAACGAGTACACCCACAATTACGGTATCACCATCATCCTATTGACCGTTGCAATCAAGCTGTTATTCGTCCCCTTGCAGTACAAGAGCTACTCGTCGATGAAACAGATGCAGACGATCCAACCGAAGGTGGCTGCACTCCAAGAGAAGTTCAAGGATGATCGTGACCGATTGAATAGGGAGCTGATCAAACTGTACCGCGACCATAAGGTCAATCCGGTGGGTGGCTGCCTCCCGATGGTCCTTCAAATGCCGGTATTCGTGTCGCTGTTCAATATTCTTTACATGACGATTGACCTTCGCCAAGCGCCCCTGGGCCTCTGGATCACTGATCTGTCCGTTCAGGATCCCTATTACATTCTGCCCATTATCATGGGAATCAGTATGATGGTGATGCAGAAGATTCAGCCCACGACGATGGATCCAGCCCAGGCGAAGATGATGTTGATGCTGCCCGTCGTCATGACGTTCCTATTTATTAATTTTCCTGCTGGTTTAGTCTTGTACTGGCTGACCAACAACGTCTTGTCCATCGCCCAGCAGTTTGTCACGGACCGGTTCTTTCTTAAAAATCGATCAGTGGCTCTGACTACGGATGAGCCGAGCAAGCCAAAGTGAAGTTCCCTGGGCTGGCCTCATACGACTAGGCGTCACGACTATGGTGGATCGTGCCTATCGATGGAGCAACTGAGGACACAATTTGCGCCATTGCAACCCCGATGGGTGAGGGAGGCATTGGGATCATCCGCATTAGCGGTCAGCATGCAACAGACATCGCCTCCAAAATTGTGAGGCTCCGCACAAACGGAACCCTCACCACCCTCCCCTCACATACTCTCCATCTCGCGGATATGATCTCGGCTCCTCATGCCGATCAGGCCGGCCATTCCCATCCACCGGTGATGCAGGAAGACATTATTGATGAAGGCTTGGTTGTCTACATGAAAGGGCCACGCTCGTTTACCGCTGAGGATGTGGTGGAATTCCATTGCCATGGCAATATGACGGTACTCCGTCGCGTCTGTGAGTCTTGCATTGCAGCTGGTGCTCGGCTGGCACAACCTGGTGAATTCACGAAGCGTGCTTTCCTGAATGGTCGCTTGGATCTGTCTCAAGCTGAAGCAGTGTTAGATACCATCAAAGCAAAGTCTGAGTTTGCTCTTGGCATTGCTCAGCGGCAGCTCCGTGGAGATTTGGGACGTTATGTGCAGGACCTACGCACTACCCTTTTATCGCTTCAGGCACGGATTGAGGCTGAAATCGATTTTTCAGAGGAGGAGATTTCTTTCGTCACTCGAGATGAGCTTAGAACGAGCCTCCAGCATATCGCGAGCCAGATACAGAGTGTCTTGGACACCGCCCGGACCGGTCGTGCTTTGCGAGAGGGAGTACGAGTAGTACTCGCTGGGCCTCCGAATGCGGGAAAGTCCAGTTTGTTCAATAGCCTCATTCGTGACAATCGTGCGATTGTTACCGATGTCCCTGGAACGACCCGCGATTTTATTGAGGAAGCAGTTATCTGGAATGGTCTCCCAATCACACTGGTGGATACCGCTGGCTTACGCGACACGGTAGATGTGGTGGAACAGGAGGGAATCAAGCGATCCAGGGATGCTCAAGCGCAAGGGGACTTAATTGTCCATCTGGTCGATGCTCGTGAGGTTCAGAAGGCCGGAGTTTCTGAGTTTCGCTTCCCACCGCTGGAACCTAAGCATCTGGTCGTTGTAAACAAAATAGATGTATTGACCTCGCGCACCATACAGCCTCTCTGTGAGGAGGTTGAAAAGCGTTTATGCCAGCGTATTCTCCCCACTTCCACACAAACAGGTGAGGGCCTTGAGGAGCTCAAGATAGCCATCACCTCTCGTTTCCTCACGGCATCCTTTGAATCCAATGAGGCGGTGGTGATCACGAATGTCCGTCATCGTGTGGCATTGGACCAGGCCATCGCTGCTATTCAACTGGCCCTATCCTCCATCGAGAGAAGAGCGCAGCCCGAACTTCTGTCCGTGGACCTCCACGATGCGGCCGATGCCTTGGGAGAGATTATTGGGAGTATTACCTCGGACGACGTATTGGAGCGAATATTTTCAGAGTTTTGTATCGGCAAGTAGGGAGAATGCGTGGCACAGACGTTTGACGTGATCGTGGTTGGAGGAGGACATGCAGGCTGTGAAGCGGCTCTGGCTTCGGCGCGGATGGGTGCCACAACCTTGCTCTTGACGATGGACCTTTCCCGCATTGCCCAGATGTCGTGTAATCCTGCCATCGGTGGGATTGCCAAGGGACACCTCGTCAAGGAAATCGACGCGCTAGGCGGCGAGATGGGCCGAAATACCGATCAATCCGGCATCCAGTTTAGATTTATCAATACGAGCAAAGGGCCGGCGGTCCGTGCCTTACGGGTTCAGTGTGATAAAGCCCTGTATCGACATGCGATGCAAAGAACACTCAGATTAGAACCTCTGCTGACGATGGCGGAGGGTGTTGTCGATCGATTGTTGGTGCACGGTGGAGCCGTGACCGGAATTGTCACCGGGTCGGGCGAGACGATGAACGCGAAAGCCGTCATCCTGACATCAGGTACTTTTCTTAAGGGACTTATCCATATAGGCATGCAACATTTCCCGGCTGGGCGCGCCGGCGAAGCCTCGGCAGAACGGCTTTCTGATTGCATGCGAGACCTTGGTTTCGAGCTCGGCCGATTAAAGACCGGAACGCCGCCCCGCTTAGATAAAGAAACCATCGATTTCTCCGTGATGGCTCCTCAACCTGGTGATACACCGCCTCCTTCATTCTCCTATCGCACGCAGGCCATCACCACGAAGCAGATTCTTTGCCATTTGACGTATACAGGGCTGGCAACACACGAACTGATTCGGCAAAACTTAGATCGTTCCCCGCTGTACAGTGGTGTGATTGATTCCACCGGCCCTCGCTATTGTCCGTCGATCGAAGACAAGGTCATACGTTTTGCCGATAAGGAACGGCACCAGATTTTTATCGAACCAGAAGGCCTAGACTCAAACGAGTTCTACCCAAACGGCATTTCAACAAGCCTGCCTGTCGATGTCCAAGCCGCGATACTCAAAACCATCCCGGGCTTGGAGCACGCGAAAATACTTAAACCTGGCTATGCGATAGAGTATGACTATTTTCCTCCTCGGCAACTGTACCGAACGCTTGAAACCAAATTGGTGACCGGGCTGTATCACGCAGGTCAGATAAATGGGACCTCAGGATATGAAGAAGCGGCTGCACAAGGCTTGGTCGCCGGGATTAATGCGGTCCTCAAAATCAGAGAACGCCCACCCTTTGTTCTGGATCGCTCTCAAGCCTATATAGGTGTGCTGGTGGATGATCTCATCACTAAGGATGCCTATGAGCCTTACCGAATGTTCACGTCGAGAGCTGAATACCGATTACTGCTTCGACATGGGAATGCCGACCTTCGTCTCATGGAGATCGGATACGGCCTTGGCCTAATCCCGCTAGTCGAGTATGAAAAATTGGTTCGTAAAAGGGAAATGATCGAATCGGAGATTTCAAATCTACGGATTTCAAGACCGAAATTTACCGAACAGATTAGCCTGCGGACAAGGGGCACCTATCTTGAAAATGCCTCTTCTGTCCAATCTATGGCCCAGTTACTTCGCAGACAAGAAGCTCGTTATCATGAGCTTATGAATATTTTTGAAATACAACCAGTGGATGATGATATTGCCGAGGAAGTGGAGCTTCAAATCAAATACGAAGGATATATACAGAGGCAAGTGCGGCAAGTTGAAAAGTTCAGGAAGTTTGAGAAAAAATCGATACCCAGTTCGTTTGATTACAACATGGTCTCTGGTTTTTCACGTGAGGTCCGTGAGAAACTTAATCGAGTGAAGCCGGAGACAGTCGGCCAGGCATCACGAATTTCTGGAATTACTCCTGCCGCCATCTCTTTACTGCTCGTGGCAATTGAAAAAAATAGACGGCAAATTCACGAGTACAATGCTTAACTACCTGAAAATTCTTGATTGCCACCTTTTCTATTGACCTCCTCTCGGTATCAGCGTAATTGTTCCACGTGGAACAACCTGGAGAACTTGAGCGGCTACTTCATGAAGGTGCAAGTGAAATTGGCATCACCATTGAACCGGTCCAGGCGCAACTATTTCTTCTGTATCTGAAACAGCTCAAGATTTGGAATCAATCATTCAATCTCACTGCCATCACTAAAGATGAGGAAGTGATTGTCAAACACTTCATTGATTCACTAGCGGCGCTAAAAGCCGTGAATATCGGACCTGGCTCCCATATTCTTGATGTCGGTGCTGGAGCAGGCTTTCCAGGAATCCCATTAAAAATCATCAGAACAGACCTTTGCGTGACATTGGTTGAACCAGCCCACAAGAAATCGGCATTCCTGCATTTCATTGTTGGCCTCCTACGGTTAAAAGGCGTTGATGTTTTTCAGGGGACTATTGAGCGATTCAGTAGTATACGTCCAGCCGGAATCACCTACGACTATCTAACGACCAGAGCGCTTAATCCGTCACTTATTTTTCAGAAAGCGCGGTACTTACTGAATGAAGGTGGCAAAGTGATTATCTATTCAGCTAGGCCATTCGATAGAACCTTACTACCTCGAGATTGGAATTTTGCAGGCGACTACACGTTCGAATTACCTCATGCCTATGGATCTCGAACTATCTCAACATTCTCATATCGTGTCGACTTACCCCCTCACGCTGTTCCACGTGGAACATAATTTCGCCTAGGAGTCTTCTTGTGGGAAAAGTTATAGCGGTTGCTAATCAGAAAGGTGGGGTGGGAAAGACAACCACTGCCATCAATCTATCAACAGCAGTGGCTCTTGAGGGGAAAAATGTATTATTGATTGACATGGATCCACAAGGAAATGCAACAAGTGGCCTTGGGGTAGATCAGAGAACATTGAAAAGCAGCACCTACAGCTGTCTCGTGAAAAATAGCACTATTCAAGAATCAATAATAGAAACAACCATTTCTGGACTCAGCCTCTTGCCGGCTAATGCCGATCTTGCGGGTGCCGAGGTGGAGCTCGCGAATCTGGAAGGACGAGAAGGTCATCTTCGGTCACTCATTGCTGAAATACGAAACACGTACGACTTTATTCTCCTGGATTGTCCACCGGCGCTTGGTATTCTGACCATCAATGCTCTCACAGCAGCCAATTCTGTACTCATACCCGTCCAATGCGAATACTATGCGATGGAAGGTCTCACCAGACTCATCGGAAGTATCGATCTTGTCCGTCAATCATATAATCCACATCTAGAAATTGAGGGCATCGCCCTCACCATGTTTGATTCACGCATCAGCCTTTCTCGACAAGTAGCAGACCAAGTACGCTCTCACTTTGCGCACAAGGTGTACCAATCGGTGATCCCCCGCAATGTCGCGCTTGCGGAAGCACCCAGTTACGGTCGTCCAGGTATCTTGTATAACATGGCATCCTCCGGGTCCCAATCTTACGTATCACTAGCTAAGGAGTTTATTGCGCATGGAGAAGAAAGCCCTCGGTAAAGGACTCGACGCGCTGCTGCCCCCCGCCCGGATGACCAGGACTGAAGACGCCGCAGACGTACAGCGGATCGCTGTCGACAAGATTGTTCCGAATCGCTACCAGCCACGCCAAACCTTCCTTCAGCATGAACTCGCTGAGCTTACAGCATCCATTAAGGAAAGCGGCGTTATTCAACCCATTATGGTCCGACGTAAGGGCGACGGCACGTATGAGTTAATAGCCGGAGAACGCCGCTGGCGAGCCTCCAAAGAGGCAGGACTAACCGTCATCCCGGCTGTTCTCAAGAACTGTACGGATCAGGAAGCCTTACTCCTTGCTCTCGTGGAAAATCTCCAACGGGAAGACTTAAACCCGATGGAGACAGCTCGCGCCTATTCACGCATGATGAAAGAATTTGGACTGACCCAAGAAGCCGTTGCCACCAAGGTAGGCCGCGACCGTTCTTCGGTCGCGAACTTCATCCGACTGACCCATCTCCACCCCGATCTACAGCTTCTTGTGGAAGATGGAACCCTTTCCACCGGTCATGCCAAGGCGCTTCTCAGTCTCTCCACACCAGAAGCGCAACTCCGCGTAGCCAAACTGGTGACGGCAGGAAATCTATCTGTTCGCGAGACAGAGAAGCTCGTCGAGCAATCCATCATCGGCAAAAAACCTGCCGGACGCACCGCCCACACCTCACAATGGCGAGATCTTGAAGACAGACTGCAAAAGCGTCTGGGAACCAAAGTGACCCTCCACCCCCAAGGTCAGGGCGGGAAACTCGTCATCCACTATTTCTCCACCGATGAACTTGACGGGCTCGTGGAAACCATCTTGGGTTAGTACCAGGCCTCACCCTACCCGCCCCCTCCTAAACGACAATATTTTGCTCTCCCCTCTTCAACCACTAAATATCTCCACCAAACCAGCCGATATGGAACATAACGGCAAGGCACCGCACCGTTTGTGCCAGCTGGGGCCACCCACATTGTGAGAGGAGGGGATCGTATGTGGAAAGATAAGCAAGATGGTAGACGCATGGATGAGAAGGACTTAGATGCCATGAGCTCGGCACTCGACATGCCACGGCCTGATACCGGCCAAGAGGTCAGCGCCTTCGTCGGTAAAGGAGTCGTATTCAAGGGGACCATCTCCTACAACGGCACCGTGCGAATTGATGGAACCCTCGAGGGAGAAATTCATACGGATGGCGTCTTACTTGTTGGCGAAGATGCCATCCTCAATGCCAAAGTCACGGCCGGGACTATTGTGTGTAAGGGAAAGATCACCGGGGATATCACCGCACGAGAAAAGATGAAATTGCGGGCACCAGCAGTGATCAACGGTGGCGTCACCACTCCAATGCTCTCCATGGAAGAGGGCGTCTTATTCAACGGAACCTTGGAGATGGAACAACAGGCTCGCCCCGTGCACAAAGATCTCCCGATTCATTCTGTTGGGACCGCTAATGAGCCACCCGTTCGCAGGCTGACCGTCTAGCGGAATACCGTCGGAGTGGTGAGTGAGGGACACGCGGTAGCTTGCTACGAGCCTTATACGCCGTGTGCTAGGTTCACCACTTCCTCGTCAACGGGCTTGTCACGAGGAGCAGAGAACGCTCATGTGGGCTATCGGAGAAAAACAGGTAACCGACACGGCTCCCGACGACAACTTTACCTTCCTCAGCAAGGGAGTCGATTTTCGTGGCACCTTAAATTTTGACGGAACCATACGAATTGACGGTCGGGTGGAAGGAGAAATCACCACCAGTGGCACCCTCATTATCGGCGAGCAAGCCATCGTGAAAGGAGTGATCTCCGCAGGTATCCTCATCACAAGCGGTAAAGTCAACGCCACCATCTCTGCCACAGCCAAAATCCAAATCCAGAAACCAGGTATCCTCATTGGCGATATCCGTACCCCTGGTATCTCTATCGAGGATGGGGCTCATTTCCATGGAATGTGCGATATGGGTGCCCATAAATGGGTGGAAGAGCAGTCCTCGTCCAAAAACCCTCATGACACCACCACCTATCGGGGGAAAACCCGTTCAACCAGCCTCTAACCTCCCTAAACCTCGGGACAGTCCTGACCCTTTCGCCACACTCATGGTCCCACATATCGACGATGGACAACACCGCCTGGAGCACAAACATCATGGACTGTCCTGCCCGACGGATTGGACTGCCAACACGAAGTACCCTTCATGCTTGATGACCGGACGTGCGACGGATACCGTCGCGCCGCCATTGCTGAAGTTCTGATAGACACCGCACCCATAATGTAGACTAGCCCTTTCCCCTAGACCCTCGGTACAATGCCGATTCTATGAATCGGAAATCTGTCCTCTTAGGTATGAGCGGGGGCGTTGATAGCTCCGTCGCCGCTGCATTGCTCGTCCGCCAGGGCTATGACGTCCATGGCATCACCCTTCAGGTATGGGAACATGAGGACGACGCAACCGCCACATCAAAGAAGTGGCAAGAACGAGGCTGTTGCAAGGTTGGGATCGCACGGCATGTCGCGAAACTCCTCGACATCCCGCACGAGGTCGTTGATACCCGGCATACGTTTCGCGAGGCTGTCATCGACGACTTCATCCAAGGTTATACCACTGGTACGACACCCAACCCCTGTGTCCGATGTAATGAACGGGTAAAGATTCATACCCTTATCGAGCTGGCCCTACAACGCAGCTTCGACTATGTGGCAACCGGGCATTACGCGCGATTGCATGACCACCGAGGATTCTCCGTCCTCTCACGGTCAGTCGATCCTCGAAAAGACCAAACATATTTTCTCTATCGCCTGCGGGCTGAATGGCTCCCTCGTCTCCTCTTTCCATTAGGCAGCATGGAGAAAGCCACGGTCTGGAGAGAAGCCGAGGCGCTGGGCCTACCCGTGGAAGAGCTCAAGGAAAGCCAGGAGATCTGCTTCGTGAGTCAGGGTGATTATCGAACTTTCCTTGAAAAAGAAGCGCCCCATTCAATGAAGCAGGGATTGTTTATTGACCAGGAGGGCCGTCCACTGGGTCGACATGATGGTATTGCGTTCTATACACCAGGGCAGCGTCGCGGCCTTGGTATTGCCACAGGCCAGCGTCTTTACGTTCATCAGGTACACCCGACCACCAATACAGTCGTGCTCGGGCCGGGCGAACGACTGCACTCAGAATGCACCGTCGACGACCTGAATATGTTTGCTCCCGATTTCCCATCCCAGAGTACAGAAGTGTACGTGAAGGTCCGGTATGCAACGCCTCCGACGCTCGCAACACTCACACTGCTGAACTCGTCGGTCTTACATGTCCAATTCAGCCAGCCCCAGCGAGCATTAAGTCCTGGACAATCGGCTGTATTCTATAGTGGGGACGACGTTCTTGGTGGCGGTATCATACAACCCTTCCCACTCTCGTCATGAAACCCTGCTTCTTGACTTGTCCCTGAATATTCAGATAGCCTCGGGGGGATAACGGGCGCGAAATTGCACTACTCTGTCATGTCCTCGACAGACACAGTAGTCCCTATCGATCAGAGGAAATCATGTTCGGCTCATTTGGTTGGATGGAACTACTCCTGATCCTGATTATTGTGCTGATAATCTTCGGTGCAGGGAAGCTGCCCCAATTGGGAGAAGGGCTCGGTAAAGCCATCAAGGGTTTTAAGAAATCGGTTCATGAAGCCGACGCGATCGATGTCACGCCAGGCGAACAGCCTTCACATGGTGCCCCTCAGGCTAGCGCTGCTGCTCAGGTCGGCACTCACACTGAACCAACTCCATCGCCCGGGCCCGCGACCACCCAACCCACTCAGGTGAAACAAGGCTGACAGCCCACCCCCAGGTGGATGAACAAATGACGGGGCGCCGTCAGACAATTACCGCAATAACCAATCATGTTTGGACTGGGCGCAGGCGAGATCCTCATCATTTTGATCATCGCCTTTCTCCTCTTTGGACCCAAAGAACTGCCGGAAGTCGGTCGTCAAGTTGGTAAAGCCATCAGGGGCTTTAAAGATACGGCTGAGGACCTTCGCAAATCCGTTGAGCCGGAGCTCAATATGATACAGCAGGAAGTCAAAATGGTAGAACAAGACCTTCAAGCCTCCCTCAAAGAAGCCGAAGAAGAACTCACAGCCGAACCCAAGCCGGAAGAGACGAGTCCATCAGCATTATCTAAGTCCGGTCCTGTATGACCCAAATTGAATCACACCCGGTTTGACCACCCTCATAAAGGAGAAAGACAGCCGCCTCACTCACATCTCGTAGCTTCGCACTCATCAAGATCTTCGTGACGATGGTTGGACACCCTGGCCCAGCTGTTCTCCCCCTCGGGTTCGTACGCAAATCCCTTGGGTTTTTGAGACCGCAACCAAATCCACCTGACGATGAGAGCACTAGATGGTATCTGCCTGTCTAACGACATTATGGACACACTGCATGGCAAGGGAACACCGAAGAAGTCCGGATACGCGAAGAACGCACTTGTACAAGTCCTGACACTGGTCAGTCTCTTCGCAGGTCATTCCACAGTACAAGCGGCCTTTCAACTCCCTGAGGGAGAAAAAATCACAAACCCCATCGTGATTGGGCGAGGTATTCCCCAAAAAGAGGCCTATGAGCCATTCGATCCAAAGACTGGTCGCAATTTCGACCTGAAAAATCTCTGGATGCGGGCCGACCTACGCGTACGACCAGAATTCCGCAACAATGTCTGTTTCGGGGGAGGAATCGGAGCCGGCGGTAATTGCAATACCCTAACTGCATCTGGTCTGGCTCCCATTACCGGAACTGCCAACGACCAGTTCGTCCAGCAGATGACTCGTTTGGGAATCGGCTACGATCTCTCTCCTGATGTCAACTTTTACCTCGAATTCATTGATTCCCGAACATGGGGAGGAAACGGATCACCGGTCGGGGCTGGAGGTGGAGGCGGTAATGGGGATCCCATTATTCACACCTGCGGTTCTACTCCCAGTGCCGGGGGAAGACCCGTCTGCTCACTGGGCATACGAGCCGGTTATATGCTGATCCGAAACTTTGCCGGTATACAGGGACTTGGACTCAAGGCTGGTCGTCAGTACATCGTCTTCGGTGACCAAAGCCTCTTCGGTCACTTTGACTGGGCCAACACAGGCTTCTCCTTCGATGGTGTGATGGTGCAATACAGCCACAGCATCATGGATACACATGCTGGCTGGTTTCGGACGGCAGAAACAGACCTCGTCCAAGGAGCCCCCCTCGGAAGCGGAAACCCGAACATCACAGGAACTGGTCAGTCTAAGAACGGGGCAGGTGACACTGATTTATTCATTCTCTATAACCAAATTAAGGCAGTCCCTGGTTTCCTCATTGAACCCTTCTACGTCTACTATAAAAATAATCTTGGAGGAGGAGACATTTCCGGACAAGGGTTGGGTACCCCAAAGCACGGCAATCAGACTCGCCACACACTTGGCACAAGAGTCGCCATGAAAAAAGGATATTTCGATGCCTCAAGCGAAGTGGTCTACCAATTTGGACAGATGGGAGACACCGCCGCCAGTGCGAGCGGCCTCTGCGGCGATCCCGGCGGTGAGGGGAAATGTCTTCACATCAATGCTTGGGCGACCAGAAACTGGATCGGATACACAGCATTTAACCTGCCAGGCAAGCCCCGTATTGCCTTCAATTTTGACTATGCATCCGGCGACGGTCGCGCGAATTGCACGTTAAATGGAGCCTATGGCGATTGCAGAACAGCCAACACGTTTGAAAACTTCTTCCCGACGAATCATATCCATATGGGATACATGGACGTCATGGCGTGGAAGAACATGATGAGCTTCTCAGGTAACTTCCAGGCCCGTCTGACCACGGACGACCACATCGAGCTGTGGTACACGAACCTACACCTTGCAAATGCCAGAGATAACTGGTACCGCGCAAGTCAAGGGGTCTATGTCTTCTCACGTCCTGATAACACCGTGACCCATATCGGTGACGAAGTAAGCTTCGTGTGGACCCATTTCTTCATGAACGGCATGGTCGCTTTCCAAAGCGGCTATGGGCATCTGTTTCCTGGTCCCTATATTTCCCATAATTTGGGACGTAATGCGGTTGGCCAAGACTGGGCCTATGCCCAGCTCTGGATCAACTTCTGAAGCATGGGTCGGGACCGCTTTAGCTCGGACCCATAGCTCAGCCCTGTGAGCAGGTACTTCTCAAGCGGAGAAACACCCCGCCTTCACAAATCGCTGCTGAAGTTCTCCATAGCTCTGAGTAACCGGAAACGCCGGGAACTCTTCTGGCAAATGGTCGGGCGGCCTGAAGAAAAACCCTTTATCAGCTTCCCTTAACATCCCAATATCATTGTACGAATCCCCCGCAGCGACGGTAAAGAAATTCAATGCCTTCAGCGAGGCGACCGCATGTTTCTTTGGATTCTCCATCCGCATGTGATAGTTCACGATCCGGCCCTGCGGATCAATATCAAGCTGATTACAGAAAAGTGTTGGAAAGCCCAACTGCCGCATGAGGGGCTGAGCAAACTGATAGAACGTATCGGATAAGATGACCACTTGACCGCGCTCCCGCAGCCAGCCGAGGAAGTCAATGGCCCCTTCCAATGGACCCATTTCGGCGATGACCGCTTGAATCTCACCGATCTTCAAGCCATGTTGATCGAGAATCCCCATTCGTTGCTTCATGAGTTGGTCATAGTCCGGCATCTCCCGGGTGGTCACCTTCAACTCATCAATCCCTGTCTTCAGCGCGACGTTAATCCAAATCTCGGGAACGAGCACACCCTCCAGGTCTAAACACACCACAACTGGCTTCTGCATTCCTTCTCCTCTCATCTGGCTGCCATCGTGTACAACAATCAGCTGCCAGCTGTTCTACCTCCATCTGAAAATGACTGGCTCAAAAATCGCCAGACCTTATCCAACGCTTGGTCGAAAAGCTGGGTACCCTTCAAGGTTCGGTCGTTCTCTCGTGCGTGTGCTTCTGCCCAATCCAGAGCAAGGGGAAGTGGAATCAACCTGGTCGACGTGCTAGTCACATCCTGCCACAACAACCCCAGAACCGTACTGATCCGCATCGGTGCGGCAATCGTGTCCACCGGATTCGCAAGGAGATCCTCACATCGATCGGCAGGAGACGTCACCAACAGTTCACGACAGGCTGCAGGGCGCTCATCATAGATTGTGCAGTTTTCTTCTTCCAGAAACGGACAGGGCAACCGCAACGCGTAATACCTATGGTTCACTTCATCTACAATTTCGTCGCTGCAGGGCTCAGAGGCCCCGCACAATTCCGAGAGTTGTTGCCAGATCCCCTTGGAAAGCAGCCGCACTTTTGTCTCAGTAAAGCGGGCAACGATACGAGCTTGTTGCTCGGCAGGGCGAGAACGAACCCACTCTCGGACTGCAAACGCCTCCGGTGCAGACAGGGGAACCAACATTCGACAGCAAGCCGCACAGCCTTTTTGACAGGAAGGTGCCCTTCCCTGCTCACCCACCCGTGCAATCTCCAAGGCTTGGGCCTCTTCTCCCAAACGTCTCATGAGCGGCACAATAGACGTAATGGGAACGAACCCGGTCGGCACATCGACAGCCGTGGTAATTTGGCCGGCAGAGGTGTTCAGCGAAATCTCGAAGCGCTCACTGACCTGGGAAATCATCGAGGCAACCAATTTAGAATCGGATCCATTCCTCTATTCACTTGCGCATAGACAGTAATATGCGTCTGCGGGACGAATCAAGAGCTGGGGGTCAACGCCCCATCATGCCACTGTGCCCATGAGGCCCCTTCCTAACACCATTGGATCTTTTCCATCACGCACAGCAGATCCTACCGGTTCAATCAGCCTACCCCAAATGGACTTCCAGATAAGGCCATCTTTAGGTCTTGCGAGTCGCAGGAAAAGGCGTACAGTTTACAATGCGCGGGTACACCGGCCCTGCCGTGCATGAGATAGCCAATGAGAGATCGTCGCTCATATCGAGGCAGCGAGGTGTACCCCCGCCCAACCACCACTCGTCTCTTCCAGCCTTGCAAAAGTTCTCCTTCTCAACAGAGATCTTGGCCAGTCCGAAGTCATCGTCGATCAGCTTGCTCCTTCTTCACAGAAGCTCGATAATGGCGCATGGGATCCCCGCAAATTTTTTCCGGTCACATCATCGGTTTGCTTAAAGCGTACATGCGAGACCTGGTCGATCAGGCTGAGCAGGAGAGCCATTCCCACCAACAATTTGGATTCACGTCCTATCCCTACCGCCCAGATCAGGCGGTGTCTGATCTGTTAGCCTTACTCGATGACCGGATCGAATCGGAAGGAATACAAGTGGGATTGCCGGACAGTTTTCTTCATGACATGTGGGACCTCTGTAACGAAGCCCTCTCACCCATCTCGGACCGTGTGTGGCTGGAGGCAAATCTGGGTGGCCAGAGTCCAGGTAAGGCAAAAATGAGAGAACTGACCTATCATGCCCTGATCGATTTTATCGAGTCCCGCTCAGGAGAAAGGCCTTGAGCCTTCAGAACGCGGATGTTCATCCGCGCTTCATACTGTACCGTCGAGCATCATGAGAAGGGAGTGATAGGAATGGTTTCAAGAAAGTATTGGCTCATGAAATCCGAGCCGTCTACGTTCTCGATCGAGGACCTCGCGCGAGCCCCAGGCCAGAGGACCTGTTGGGATGGGGTTCGTAATTATCAAGCTCGCAATTATATGCGTACGATGGCGATTGGTGATCACGTTCTGTTCTACCATAGTAACGCTGATCCCCCTGCGGTCGTCGGCATCGCAGAAGTCGTCAAGACCGCCTATCCGGATTCCACACAGTTCGATAAGAAGGACAAGCATTACGACCCTGCAAGTAAGCCATCTGAACCGAGATGGGATATGGTCGACATCAAATATCTCAGAACATTTTCGAAACCGTTACCATTGGACGACTTGCGGAAAGATCCTCCACTGAAGGGCATGGTTCTACTGCAGAAAGGCTCTCGGCTCTCGGTTCAGCCGGTCACCTCAGGCGAGTGGAAACATATCCTGCGTCTGGCGGAAGGCTGACCGGGAGGCGTCTTAGATACTGGCCTTTCCATCGTCCATATATCGATGTTGCCAGTCCAACCAGGCATGACCGAGCTCGTGAGCAAGAATATACCGGCGGCGGGTTACAGGAAGGCGTTTCCGGACATAAATAGTCTTCGTATCATCGTCCCAGATCCCATCGGCATTCGAATCGCGCTTGTCCATCTCGGCATCCGATAACTGCCGAACCGAGATGCGGTAGCCGAACGGCAAGACGACTTGATTGGGAATTCGGAGCATCTTCTTTCGCTCTTTCAACATAGTTCCCATGGCTCACTCCCTCTTCCTCCCCCCGAGACGTTAGCCTACCACAAGCAGATAGCTCCCGTGTTAGCATTTTTCATTCATAATATTAATGCGTTACGGGACTTATCAGGAAAAGTCCGTTGCTGAAACTTTTACATGATCCACGTCATCAATCCTTTTCACCACACCTGGGAATTGTGTATGATCGGGATATGGAATCCCTTGTGAACCCCGATGTGTTAACTCCATGGCCGACCTGGGTCTCGCTTGTCGGCATCAAGATAAGGAACCGAGGAGAAGTCAAGAAGTTGGGATCGAATGGGCTGGCCTTGTCGTCTGGCGACCCAGTTCTACTCGAGGCCGACGGTGAAGTAACCTACGGCATCGTCTACACCCCCCCCTACTCAGCTCCGTTTACTCCGCCCATGCGGGCCATGAAATCCATCTTGCGCAAGCCGGACTCTGAAGAAGCGGAGTTGATTGCCAGACTGGAGCGCCTCTCTGAAGAAGCGGCCGGCTATTGCAAGGCGAAAGCCGCCGATCTCAGTGTCTACCTCAAACTCGTCGAGGTCTACGGAGCCATGGATCGCCGACAGCTCACCTTTGTCTATACGGCGGATGAACGCATCGATTTTCGAGAGCTCGTGCGTGACCTTGCACGGCGGTTTGGCGGTCGGATTGAAATGCGCCAGGTCGGTGTCCGTGAGGAAGCCAGGCGACTGGGCGGGATCGATACCTGCGGTCTGGTGTTATGTTGCACGTCATTTCTCACCGACGTGAAACCGGTCACAGCCAAGCAGGCAAAGAAGATGGACCTGCCGATTGATGATCCTCGCCTGCTCGGTGTCTGCGGGCGGCTGAAGTGCTGTTTGATGTTTGAGATGATGGATGCCCAGGGAAAGATTCCGTCGCAAGCTCAACACCTCATTACTCCGACCAAGGCGAACTCACCTTCTTCTCCAGTCCTATCATCGTAATCCGCACCTAGCCTTCGCTCACGCTAGGCAGCTTTTTTCTTGAAGTTATTCGAATCCTTTTCAGCCATGTGCTATCTAATGCTCCATCGAATACTGAGGTTGTTCTTTACCTAGATGGGCTAGGAGAGGGCTCCTCAAATTGACGAGGGGGGTATCCAATGAGACAGGGACTCTTAGCCGCATTTGCACTGGTTGCCATCGGATGTAGCGGCGTTGCGACACAAAAAGCCGTGAGCGGGGAACCTGCTGCAGGTCCGGCTGTCGGATACGACATTCATGTCCAGGCGCCTCATATGATGGCGGATGGAAAAGCAGGTGGGCCGTTCCATCATTACTGCAAGGGTATTTCCGAGAAGATCCTCCAATGTCTGCTCTTCGAATCCACCGATCCAAAGGCTCCGCTGGTCGCGGTCGAGTACTTCATCGCCAAGGACCTCACACGCAAGCTCCCGGCCATTCAATGGCATCGGCATTTCCACGACCATAAGGTGGAGGTCGCGACCGGACGAGTTCAAGTGCTGGATATGCCTGCTGACCAGGCCGCCAAGGTCGTAGAAATAGCTGCAGGAACAGACGGTATCGTGTACCAACTGTGGCAGCATGGGCAGGAATTCCCTGATGGAACTGTGAGCTTCCCGCAGTCCTTGGGACACAAATTCCCTGGATATTCGGATAAATAAAATCGTCGGCTGAAGCGAGTCGGCCTGATCCTTCGTGGATCGGGTCGACTCTTTTCGTTGAGCCGACGATCCTGCAAGGTTATGAAACGAGAGGAATAGACATGGGTGCCTATCTGCTGGTTGCGGTAGTGTCGATACTAGGGTTGCCAGGATTGTCTGCCTTTGGAGCAGATGAAGCCATCCTGAAACCTCGAGTACCAGTGGACCAACTCCAGCAGGTACGCACATGGAAGAATCCACTGCCGGCTACCGACGAGACGATTGACAAAGGGAAGAAGCTGTTTGAAGGGAAAGCCTTCTGTACCACCTGCCATGGAAGAGACGGCAAGGGACTGGGAGCAGATATTGAACCGGGAACGCTCAAAGGCCCCTTGCCTCGTAATTTCACCGACAAGGACTGGCAAACCGCTCGCACCGACGGTGAGCTTCTCTGGATCTTAAAAAACGGCAGCAAAGGCACCGCGATGGCGCCATTTATCCCGCTCATCCTGACCGAAGAAGAAGCCTGGCAGGTCCTGCTCTACGTGCGCTCCTTTGGTCAGAATAAAACTACACCGGCATCCGAGCGCCAACCATAGACCGCGCCCCTTTCAGGCCCATTGAGGAAATTGGGAGTAGACCCGTTCCTTATGCCCATCGTGGGGAATAAGCCTCTTCCGCGACTCGTTATGACTCAGCCGGCTGAGACGGCGAGCGATCACGTAGGAGTGAATGTATCGTCTCCCCGGCCAGCGCTCGCTCCACGGCCTGATCACGACGGCGTAAAAGCGCAGACACCGGATCACTGGTCTCGAGGTGGGGTACAACCCATGGCGGAGTTCCATTGCGCACTGAGTTCAGTACCTCCTTGACGAAAATCAAGTCGGGTGCTTTCAGAAGACTGAACCCTTGCGGTTCCTGAAGACGCCCCACGAACCCATTGGCCACGAGACGTTCGACTTCCTCCTCCACCAGCGACAAGGGCATGCACAATTCGCTCGAGAGTTCCGGCAACATCAAGGGACGATCGCCTTTCAGATAGTGATGTCCCAGAACTCGTAAGACTTTGAGCGCCAGTTGTTCACGAAAGACATACGTGCCCTGTTCCCACAGCAGGCGAGACAAATAGGCTGTGGGATATTGATGGAAAAATGAGAACTGCGCCCCGATCAACACAATCATCCACCCGGTGTACAGCCACAGGAGGAACAGGATAAGGACGGCAAAACTTGAATAGATCGCACTGTAATTAGCGGAAGCCGCCACGAATTTTGCAAACATCTCCTCCGCCATGATCCAGAGGATGGCTGCCGAGACGCCACCGACAGCAGCCGAACGAACATGAACCTGCGTATTGGGAATCACTTTATAAAAGAAGGTGAACACCGCGCAGAGCATCAACAACGGGATCACTTCGCCGGTCCACACCAGCAGCGTCCCAAACGGTTCCATGTCCATGAGTCGCTGGACCAGACTGTGGCTCTGGAGTGAAGCCACCATCCCGAACGCGCTCACAACGAGGACTGGTCCTACCAGGACCGCGCTTAAATAGTCGGCAAACTTCCGTTCCCAGGTTCGGCCCTGCTTGACCTGCCAGATCGCATTCAACGCCTGTTCGATTTTGTCGATGAGTGAATAGGTCGTGTAAAAGAGACCGGCAATGCCAACGACGCCCAACACACCGATCTTTATATTATCGACGAATCCCACGATCGTGGCCGTGATCTCGTGACTCTTTGGACCTAGCGGTTCCAACACCTGAGCCAGGAGAGGTTCGATGACGTGGTGGACATCAAAGGCCTTGAGCACCGAGAACATGACGGCGAGAAATGGGACCAACGACAACAACGTCGCATAGACCAGCCCGGCCGCCCGAGCATCGAGCAGGCGGTGACGGAACTCCATGCCGACGGCAGTGGCTAACCTGATCACTTGAGTGACCAACCGCCGAGACCTGGACATGCTCGTCAGGTCTTTAGTCCAGAGGTCGTCCTTTCCAAATGAGGAGGTGCGTGTGGAGTCGGCCATAAATCCTGCTGCTCCAGGCGGGGTGCTCATAATCATGCAGGCACAACGGGTGGAGGCGAATAGGCACCGAGAGTTCAGAATACCATCCTGGGACGCATTTCCCAAGGGGCGCGTAGACGGAACTGCGAATCACAGTCCTGATTGTACCTGAAGAGATTCCGGAAGAAGAGGCACACAAGCTCCGGCTGGCCAAGCTGCCAGACCACGATGAGGACGCGTGGCAAATCTAATGCATCACGCGACACATACTTTAGCAGGCTGCAAAAAACTCGTTTTGACCTCTGTCGTTGTCACAGATATCGAGAGGTGAGACGGCTCTGAACAGCCCAGCAGGATGCGCAAAAAGACTGTCCAGCAAGGCCACAGCGAGCGAAAAGGCGAATCGTACTCAGTGCCGTACGTTGAGCCTCTGAGCGAGGCGACAACGCCGTTGGTGAAATTTTTCCGCACCCTGCTGAGCAAGAAAACACAACCACCATGAGGAGAATGGATCCGCTATCACATGCGGCTTCTGAGGAGCTGAGGCTCTCAAGCCTATCTGGTTAAGTGAAAGAACCACAAAACTCGATTGACGTCAGATCTGAGGAGGCTCCCTCCCTCTCAAGCCAAATCCCCTCTCTCCGTTATTGGCGGTTACCGGCTCAAATCTTTGATCATGGGATCTGCGCTCGGCGTCGATGGGAGACCACCATAGATGGACCCACCGTAGGGTCCAGTCGAGGATCCAGACGATTCCTTCTTCAAGTAGTTGTCGGAGGGGTTGGAAGGGGTGGAGCCAGATCGACTGCCGTTGCCGGGTGAACTAAACTTATAGTCCCCAGTAGGGCCAGATTTATCACCGGACACGGGCCTCTGCTGAGAATACGAACCTGTACTGCCTGACCTTGTGTCAGGTCCAGACATCCCGGAATAGCTATCGGCTCCCACCCTGTGAATCAACGACCGGTCGAGCGGCGACGATGAGAGCGTGCCATCTTGCCAAGATTCGCTCAAATTTGTTGCGTTCATCATTCCGTTGAAATGCGTGATGGCGTTCCCCTGCCCCGCTTCGGCAAGGCTCGGGGAATGGCTGACGATTCCGGTCGCGGCGAAAATGGCTAAGGCCGTCAATATGTGCTTTTACCTCATGACATCCTCTATCTCGTAGCATCACTTCATAATGCCCCTGCCTACTTGGACATCGTAACGTACGATAGAGCGCGACTACAAGCGAATCTATGGTTAACGTACGGTTGGGCCTTCTCCGGACAAACCATACCAGGCAGCATGTACGTAGTGTAGCCCATCTCACCGAAGATAAACTTCAGCACTGGTTAGTTCGACAGCGAAGGACTTTTCTCGGAATTGTGTATGGGCCTGGACACAATAGGAACGTGGAGCGTTGTGAGGATACGAAGAACACCTGCCGGCAAGGGAGGCGAGTTGTGCGGCACATTGACGCCCAAGCGCATAATTCCAATTGAGCTATCGCCTCACGATGAGCTATTCAATGCAGACACTCGTGATGACCGCAATAGCGGTTTATCTCAATCTCACTACATTTGTAGCAGATCACACAGATTAAAAAGCAGTGGCTCTTGGACTAGCCAGATCAAAAGTCCGAGTTGATCCATGCCGGTTTGCCACCCCTCACCTACTGTGATACCGTCCCTTCGCTCATGCCGGACTCAGCCCACCCCTTCACGCTGGTCGACGTTCCCGGTGCAGCGCCGCTGCTGGGTCACCTCAGTGCATTCAGGCAGCGCCCACTGGAATCCCTATCATCGTGGTGGCGGCAGCACGGGGATGCGATCCGCTTCCGGCTTGGTCCGAAGACGTTCTATCTGTTCAGTCATCCTGACCTCGCCGAAGAAGTCCTGGTCAAACAGTCAGACCGTTTTGTGAAGGTCTACGATCCTCGCAAACCACATGGCCTTGCCCTAGTCCTGGGCAATGGCTTGGTGACCAGCTCTGGTGAAGTGTGGAAACGGCATCGCCGCATCATCCAGCCGATCTTTCACCGCTCCCGAATAGCCGTGATGGCCGATCGCATGGCTCACGTAGGCGAGCAACGCCTGGCTTCATGGAAAGACCAGGCAGGGAGCACAATCGACATCGCCGCAGAAATGATGCAGTTAGCTCTCGAAGTCATCTCGCAAACGATGTTCACCACCAGCATGACCCAACACATCGACCGAGTCAGCCACGCGCTACAAGTCAGTATCAAGTACGCCTTCGACTCGTTCAGCAATCCCTTGTCCCTTCCCCTGTGGGTGCCGACCGCACGCAACCGTGAATTTCGCTCTGTGATGCAGTTCATGAACGGGCTGATGTATGGCCTGCTCGCGGAACGACGCCGGAGCGGTGCGCACCATGATGATCTGCTGGATCTGCTGCTTCAGGCACGTGACGAAGAAACCGGCGAGGGACTGAGCGATCAAGAGCTGCGCGATGAAGCGCTGACTATTTTTGCCGCAGGTCACGAGACCACGGCGAACGCCCTCGCCTGGACCTGGTACCTCCTGGCAACACACCCAGAGGCGAAGGCGCGGTTTCATGAGGAAGTGGACCGAGTACTCCAGGGACGAACCCCAAATGCGGAGGACCTTGAACAGCTCCCCTATACGCGTGCGATCTTCGAGGAATCACTCCGACTCTATCCACCAGCTCCGGCTGTCCACCGCAAAGCGGCGACGACCACGACAGTGGGTGGGTTATCACTGCCGGAAGGCGCATTTGTCTTAGTGGGCACATACAATCTGCACAGACATCCAGATTTTTGGACGAGCCCTGAACAATTTCTGCCGGAACGATGGCTGGATGGCGGGCGGCCCGCTTCTCGTTATGCCTATATGCCGTTTGGTGCCGGACCGCGCACCTGTGTGGGGCTACATTTTGCGTCTGTTGAAGGACCACTCCTGCTGGCCTTAATCGGTCGTCACTACGAGCTGCACCTTGCCCAAGAGCGCGTTGAGCCTCACCTAATGGTGACCCTGCGGCCCAAAGGTGGCATCCGCATGACACTTCAACCGCGACAGGTGCAGGTCTTTTCCACCGTCTAGCAGTCTGCTGAAAAGCTCAACGTGTGTGCTTCGACAAGCTCAGCACGAACGGGAAACCCTCATAGGTTCAATGCTCTTCTCGCTCATCCTGAGGCGCTCAAAGGATGAGCAGAGGGTTTTTCAGCAGACTGCTAGACCGACTGACGATACGACACTATAAGAGCGCACCCTGTCTCCAAAAGGCAGCGGCCAAAACAGCAGACCGCTTCAAAGCATGGTGAGCGTCAGAAACCCGAGGGTTGCACTGGTTCGACAGGCGGCAAGCAGCGACCGCCCGACACGAACCATTTAGCCTAATACCGACAGTTAGTGCTCACGTTCAGCCATAGGGTAGGGAACTGCTTCGTTTTCAACTGCTCCGCCGTTCACCAACATGGTGAATCGATCACGCGCAGTAAATGGTTGGCCAATGGGCAATTGATAGGCGGCGCCGTCTTGGGACTGGTGTGCAGCGCCCTCTCCTACTGGGCGCTGATCGCTGTGGGATAGCTGGGTGGCGACGTTGCTTCGCCATAGCAGAGCCTCCGAGGGATAGCCTTGTCGTCAACCTGAATGGACCGATGGAATGGACTCTCACGATACTCTATAATGGTCCCTGTACGACACCAATGAAAACTGACGGATTTGACGAGCCGGTTACGCTACGCATTTGATCGTCGAGTTTCTGTAACATGCATTATAGCAAGTGAGGCCATGGTGGAGGAGAGGCCTGAGCGAGCATGACGAAGAGACCGCGAGAGAATGCACCCCACAAGCGGCGAGTCGTGACTCTGCCGGTCGTCGGCCTCCTGATATTCGTGCTCGCGTCGTCCGCCTGTAATCCGCACGTACAGAAATTTACGGCAGACCCTCGCCACATTTGTGCCGGAGAACCTGTCCAGATCGAGTGGAGCGTGGTCGGGTCGGCCCGGATCATCGTCCGCCCCCCAAGTGATCACCTGCACGATGGTCCGGTGAGTGACGATGGTCGCGCCGTCATCACTCCGAATACCACGACAAATGTCGAGCTCCAGGTGACGCGATTCTTGGGCAACCCGACGAGGAGCGTGCAAGAGATCGAGGTAGCCGCGGGCGCACCACGGCGTGAGGTCTTGACCGCGAGTCTGGGTGATGCCACCTCCACACCCAGCTGCACGGAAGGGAGAGTTACGGCGACCGTCCACGCCAAACGCTTTTCCCCGCAGGTGAAGGTGGCAACCGTGCTATCACACCCGAACGATGGGCGCACCTATACGGTGCAGCATGCCGGTCGCGCCGCCATCCTCACACCCGGAACGGTGCTGGGGGACTTCCGGGATACCCCACTGGCTGGTGACTGGACATTATCGGCGCCAGTCGGTGAGGGACAAACCTGCGAAACAATTCCACCGGTGTTGGTCATTAACGTGAATACACAGTGTCTGGCCGAGGGGCACCCATGACCCCACAGGAATTACAACAACACGTCGAGACCATTGTCGTGGTCATGATGGAGAACCGCTCCTTCGACCACGTGCTCGGGTATCTCACCTCCCCGACCTATGGCAATCGACGGGACGTGGATGGGATCGCGGATCCGCAGGACCTTCGGTTTCTCAACCCGAATTCCGACGGTCAGGGGATTGCTCCATTTTGGACGGATGACGGACCATTGACGAGCGATTTCCCCCATGATCCAAGCTCCATCGCCACGCAGCTCGCGTACGCAGACATCAAAAAAACGTTTTTGATGAACGGATTCGTAACGGCATTTGAGAACGCGTTCCATACGTCCGTTCACCAGCCCCCCGTGATGGGCCTCCTACGCCCCTCGAGTCTTCCTACAACGGCGGCGTTGGCTGCGAAATATACGGTGTGTGATCGGTGGTTCGCCTGCCTCCCAACCTCAACGGCACCGAACCGATTGATGTCCATGTGCGGATATTCTGACATACGAGATACGGGCACCATCGTGCCGAACCAGGCGACGGTCTATGAGTGGTTACTCGACCGAGGCATATCCTGGCGCGTGTACTATGCAGGCCTTCCGTTCTTCACGCTCATGCCGAAAGTGGCGCCGTTGATTTTGACGTCTCATTTTCGGCCGCTGAGCGACCTCTCCAAAGATCTTGCCGAAGGCGACCACACCGACTGGCCTCAGGTCATGTTCATCGAGCCGGACTACGCTGATAGCCCGATCCACGGCAGAGGTCCTTGTGACAATCACCCTCCACTCGCGATGGCTCCGGGGGAACGGTTCTTAGCCGAGGTCTATCAGACCCTATCGAGCGATAGGGAACGCTGGGCCCGGACCGTGTTGATTGTGACGTACGATGAGCACGGCGGATGTTTCGACCACGTGCCGCCGTTGCCGGTCAAATACCGCAACCCCAACGGAGTGGCGTTTGAAACGACAGGCCCGCGCGTGCCGACGCTCGTCGTGGGTCCGTTTGCACCGGCCGGTGTCTCCCACGTCAATTTGGACAATACATCCATTCTACAGCTGATCGCGGAGCGCTTCGGCAGGCCCGGGGAGATGTATTCACCCGAGGTGGCGGGTCGCAGGACGCAACACATCGGCAGTGTGTCCGCCGTGCTCTCTCTCTCAGCGAAGAATTCGAAGCCGCGTCGTCTCGCGGGACTTCGGTCCACCGCGCGTGACAAGGCCGTGGCCACGCCGATTGCACCAAGCCCACTCCGGCACGCGTTCGAGCGCGCGGCCACGGATTTGGCCGCCAGGCATAAGGTGGAAGCGTGTACTAAGTTCCCGGAACTGCGGGGATATATCGAATCGCAGACGCCCAGCCGTCGGATCATGAACACAACGGAAGTACCACCACCAGCTCCCGCATCGAAAAAGTTACCGCGCAAAAAAACCTCGAAGAAGGCACGCCGAACCGTTCAACCCCGGCGAACCCCTCGGCGCAAACCCAATCGGTGAACCCTCTGACCACGCACGCGCGACGGGAACACACCAGTGTTCCACCGAGACCACACGCCAAAAGAGAGAGACCGGACTGCGCAAAACAGATACTGGGCTGGGAGTCTTTTCCGTGGCTATCCTTGAACAACCACCGATACACGGACGAGAAGTTTGGTGGGCCGTGTAGGGGTCGAACCTACGGCCCGCTGATTAAGAG
>NIUT01000208.1 GCA_002254365.1 Nitrospira sp. UW-LDO-01 | reverse complement strand
AGCATTCCAATCGTTGTCACCGCTCAGAACCAGACCACAAAGCTCTACTCGGTAATTGTCGTTCGCGCCGCCCTCGGTGGGAACAGCAACCTACAAAGTTTGATCATCTCACCGGGTACATTCACCCAACCCTTCACTTCATCCAGACAGAATTATACGGTGAACCTTACCAGCAGCACAGTTGCGCAGGTCGCAGTGACCGCGACGCTTCAGGATACAGCTGCAAGCATGTCGATCAACGGGCAGGGAACGAGTTCTGGCCTAGCTCGCACCATCGATCTTAAGCCTGCAGGCGAAAGCACGGAGGTTGAGATCACTGTAACCGCGCCAAATAGCGATCAAAGGATCTACACCATCACCGTGAACCGCCCGGCGCCTTCGAGCAACAACAATCTCTCGGCATTTAGTATCACGCAGGGAACACTAACTCCTGTTTTTGCTGCGAACACTCTCGGTTATACCGTGACCATAGATAGTGTCGTCGGGAGCGTCGCGGTTTCTGCAACCAAAGACGATCCGAATGCGACTATGGCTATTGGCAGCGTCACGGTCCCGCCAGGGACAGCGTCAGGGCAATCGACTTTCACCCTGAATGGTGCAGGGGGCGAGCCCACACCAATATCAGTCACTGTGACTGCTCAAAATGGAGTTGATGTTAAGACCTACACTATCTCCGTGATCCGCCCAGCGGCACCAACTCCACCAGCTAAACCAGCGACCGCCCCGGATCTATTAACAGCAGATGACTCCTGCCTCCTTGATGTCCTGGATGAGGATGGTGACACCATCACCAATGAATGCTTTGGGAGCACGAGCAATGAGGACAACATAACCACTATCAAGAAGCCAGGATTCAGTGTGCCTACACCCGGCTCCGGAGAGACCGCAAAGCTTTATATGAATGGAAGTGAGGTCCCTTCGTCCATTACTGAGAATGGCGCCACCATCATCCTCAGACCGAATGCTGATTTACCTGATGGACCCTATGCCGTCACGTACACTTTAAGTAATTCAGTCGGTGAGTCTGATAAGAGTCCTGCTATGACTCCACAATTAGAAATCAACACCATCATTAATAACTAAGGAGGGTCTGCCTCATCAGAAGTGAGTACCCAAGGCAACATCCGCGACGATGAAACCCGCATACATGCAGACGGCTGCGGTTAGGCACAGATCCTCATACTGTGCCATTCCAGTCACTACATGCCGACTCATAACAGCTCAGTTGACTATTCAGCTGGACAAACCAGGCGCCGCAATTGACCGATAGCGCCGATCAAGACATGCTCCCTCACCAAGCAACCTGATATCACTTCTTAGTTCTCGAACTGACTCTCCCCCGCGCGACCTTCGATCCCCTCTCTTGTCCCAACCAGTTCCCACCTTCGCCCAGACCTCCCTTACCTTTGTAGGTCTAGACCGTTTTCGCATCGTCTCCTAGCATCAGGACTCCGTTATTTGGGATTGGCAGAGTCCAAATAACTCAAGACTCCTGTACCAAGAACAACAAACCGGGACTACTATGAAACACCTTTTGACCTTCACCAAGACCTGTTGGGCCGTGATCCTTGTGGCGGCAATCGGCTTAGCGACCTATGGATGCTCGGACAGCGTTTCGATCTCAGAACAAACCGTAGAAGTTCCCCTCTCTAGCCTCACAGTCACTCCTGGAACAATCCAGCCCGCGTTTTCGAGCAATACCACCACCTACCTCGTCGAGGTGTCGACCACGGTGCCAACCGTCACTGTGACCGCCACCCCAAAAGACAGCTCAACCACGATGTCGATCAATGGAGTCGACACCATTTCCGGCCAAGGACGCACGATCACGCTTAATTCGTCAGCGACAACCACGAGCATCACCATTGTCTTAACAAGCCAGAACGGCCTTGAAAGCACCTATGACATCCTGGTTCGCAAAGTCGACAACACTTTATCGGCACTGACAGTAACGCCGCCTGGTACCTTCCCCCCTCCCGGCTTCAATCCGAACACCCTGACCTATCAAGTTGAAGTTGCCAGTGGAGTCTCTAGTGTGGCGGTTGTGGCCACCAAAACCGATGTGCATGCCGTGATGTCCGGATCAGTAACCGCCGCCGCAGGGGTTGCGACAGGAAAAGCGACCATACGATTGAATGGCCCAGGACTACCTACGGAAGTGACGATCACAGTAGCTGTCCCAAATGGTGAAGCCAAGACCTACACCGTCACCGTCAACCGACTGTCGGGTGACAATACGCTATCAAACTTGAGAGCAATAGACACAGACACCTCTTCTCCACAACTTCTGTCACCTGCCTTCCGTCCAGAATATAGCGGACCCTACACGGTGGAATTCCCAACCAATGTCACCAGCGTGACCGTAATCGCCACCAAGTCTGATCAAAATGCCGCGATGACTGGCCATATAATAGCAGGGGTAGGAATACTGGAAGGAGCAATAACTTTAGATCTTGGACCAGCAGGACCGGAGGTCAATATTGATTTGCTCATTACTGTAGCTGCACCAGATCCCACAATTGACCCAAAGGACTATCAAGTTAAAGTCAAACGACCAGCCTTATCGGGCAATGCCAATCTGTCGGCCTTGAACGTGAAGGTAGGCGATACAGACCAGCCCCTATCTCCAACATTCGCTGCAAACACCCCAGACTATGTCGTAAGCGTAGCGGCCGCAGTGGAGGAGGTAACCGTCTCTGCTACTAAAGAAGATCCGGATGCTGTCCTCAATATCGCTGGTGTTCCGGTCCCAGCAGGAACAAATACGGGCACAAGATTCAACTTTCCACTCCTTGGGGCAGGGAACGACACACCAGTAGTGCCCATCACGGTTACTGCACCCGATGGAACCGTAAAGAATCCCCCATACACCCTCACCGTGAGGCGTGCCGCACATGCAGCTCCTCCACCTCCAGTTAGCGCACCAGACATGATGGATACAAGTGACTCCGGGACTATCAATACCGATAACATCACCAGCATCGGGACGCCGAGTTTCGTAGTGCCTCAACCAGCGGCAGGAGAGACCCCAAGTATTTATATAAATGAGAGCAAAGTCCTGGACGCGACCTTTGATCCGCTAACCAACACCTTCACACTGGTATCGCCACTGACTGACGGCCCACACACCATTACCAGCACGGTAACCAATACGATGACGACCCTTGAGTCCCTTCAGAGTCCACCCTTGCCGATAATCATTGACCCAGCAGCCCCATAGTTATCTTCGATCAAGATTACACCTGGTTTCGAGTAACCACTCCACACCCTGCTGATCCATACACAAGTAGGGATAGACCGATCGGGAATCCCTTTCGTAAGATCTGCACCTCCCGTTTTAGTTCACCGGGTGGCTGGACCCAGCAGAGTTTCCAGCAAGCGAACGCCGTGGGTCCATTATGAAACACCGCTCCCCCATTCCAGTACAGTATCTTGCTCTCATACTTCTTATCGGAACGATCAGCTTTGGAGCCTATGGCTGTTCGAACACAGGATCGCTTGATCCAGGCCCCCAACTGGCCAACCTCTCTGTCTCCGGCGCGTCGCTCCAACCGCCATTCACCAGCGACACAAGCAGCTACAATGTTGACCTGCTCAGCAACCAGCAAGACATCACCATTTCAGCAACGAAATCTGCAGCGAATGACGTATTGTCTGGTGCAATCATTGCGCCGGCAGGACAAGTCACTGGTCAGGCTACGATTCAAGCGCCCGGACCTGGATCAACGAAGGATGTCTCCTTGACTGTCACATCCTCCGATGGAAGAGCGAAAATCTACACCATGACCCTGCGGGCGATCACCCTTTCCGGAGACAACACCCTTAAGACCTTGACGATATCGCCAGGCACCTTGGCTCCTGCCTTTTCAGCAGGCACTCAGGACTACACCGTAAACGTGGGCAGCGCCGTCACCGAAGTGATCATCGTGGCAACCAAATCTGATTCCAATGCCGTGATCTCTGGTGATGTGCCTAACGAAGGGCGCGCGACACTCAAGCTCGACGGGCCAGGGACCACCAAAATTGTCTCGTTGATCGTCACAGCCCCGAACGGAACCTCAAGGACCTATACCATCACCGTCAAACGAGCGAGACCCTCGAGCGACGATACGCTCGCTGGCTTGACAGTCACTCCTGGTTCCTTGGATCCTGACTTTGCATCGGATATCTTGAGTTACCGGGTGACCGTAACTAACAACGTGGAGAGTGTAACCATCTCTGCAACGAAGTCTGATCCCAATGCCGTGCTGTCCGCAACGGGTTCCACACTTGCGGCAGCAGGGACAACCACCGGGCAAATCTCCCTCCCCCTACAGGGAAGACGCACTGAGGTGGACCTGACCGTCACTGCACAGGACGGTGTGAATACACAGGCTTACGCCATCACTGTGATTCGGTCTCGCCGATAGGCAGTGGGCTGAGCCTCACCCTGACGTGGACATCATTCTGCCACCGTTTGCCCACCACCAACGATTCTCCCCAATCACTTCACTGACATTTTCACACAGCAAGCCCATCATCCTTTCTCAACTCGTCCGTTGACCCGACCGGTCAGATCCGCTATATCAACTATCAGTCGCTGCTCGATTTGCGAGCATCGTGAAAACCGACCTGAACCCGCTGAGACATTTCGTGGCTGACGGTTTGGATTCAGCAGACCAGATGGATCAGTTACGTCGTACAACAAAAGTGCTTTTGCGGTACCACTATGAAACCCCTGTTGACCATCACAAGAGAAGATTGGGTTGCTCTTTGCCTCGTTGTTCTCTGCGTGACTCCCTACGGCTGTAAAGATTCTGCATCAGTTTCAGATAAACCCGATGTCCCACTAGCCAGCCTCAGCGTCACACCAGCCACCCTTCTGCCGGCTTTTTCCAGCGAGACCACGAGCTACACCGCCCAGGCTCCGACGACAGCTACCAGTGTCACGGTCACCGCGACCCCCCAGGACAGCACAGTGACGGTATCGATCGACGGGACTATCGGCACGCAGCGTTCCATTGCCCTCGACCAACCGGGATCGACCAAAACGATCCCCATCGTGTTAACAACACAGACCGGTACGGACAGCACCTATTCGGTTCGTGTGACACGACTGCTCTCGGGTGACAACAATCTGAAGACCTTGACTGTCACACCAGGTTCATTGAGCCCTCTCTTTGATCCGACCAAGCCCGATTACACCCTGGACGTGGCCACCAACATCTCCACTG
>NIUT01000207.1 GCA_002254365.1 Nitrospira sp. UW-LDO-01 | reverse complement strand
TGTGCTTCGACAAGCTCAGCACGAACGGGAAACCCTCATAGGTTCAATGCTCTTCTCGCTCATCCTGAGGCTCTCGAAGGATGAGCAGATGGTTTTTCAGCAGGCTGCTAGAGCCGTTCCTTATATTTGTCGTAGTGTTGCTTTTTGGCCCCCGCGATCCAATTCTCCCGTTTAATCCGCTCGGGATCGGTCGCGAGTTTCTTGGCGATTTTCTCCACATCCTCGGGTTTCCATCGAGCGATTTGAATAAACGTCCGGGTGCCGAGCTTGTGCAGAGTCTCAGCAAAAACCGGACCGATACCCTGGATCTTCTTGAGGTCATCGCTTTGCTTGGGCTTACTGCCTTTGGGAGGGCTACTGAGAGGGGGCGTCTCAGCATCATGCTGGCGTGGCTGCGGAGCGGACGCCGTTATCGGAGCAGGTGGCGTGGTGCGTAGGCTCGCGCGGAGTTCTTTAAGCCGTTTTTGTAGGCGATCGATCTGCTCGTCTTTTTCCGGAATACCTTGCACTTCTTTCCGGAGGGTGTCGCGTTCCGTGTGGAGCTCTTGAAGCTCGCGCTGGAGGTTGGCAAGTTGTTTGTCTCGCTCCTGTACCCGTTGCTCCTCAAGCTGGTGTTGTGCCTGTAGGTCTTTGTAGACCAGATTCTGTTCGAGGAGCGTTGCGGTCTCGCGTTCCAGGGTCTTGACGGTCTGTGCGTGGGTACGTTCCCACTCCTTGATTGCCGCTTCCTTTTCACGCAGGAGGTGGGGCAGCGGGAGCAGCTCCTCAATTCGCCGGTCACGGTCGACGAGAGACTGCTCAAGTTGCTGGATGGTGGTGCGATGGGCGGCTTCGCGATCGCTCAGCTCGACTTCAAGCTGGTGGATCCGATCTTGTGCCGCCTCGAGTTGCTTGACCTGGCTGCGGAGCCGCTCGCGGTCGGCCAACCCCTCATTCAGTTGCGCAATATGGTCGCGGAGGACACGGATCTCTTCCTTGAGGACTTCCCGAGCTTGTTCGGCGCCCTGGCAGGCTTGCTGAGCCGCTCGCAGGTCTTCTGTCTGGGCGGCGGCGTGGCTATCGACCTCGTTCATCCGCAGATCGCGTTCGGCAAGGGAGCGTTCAAGTTGCTGGATGGTGGTGCGATGGGCGGCCTCGCGATCACTCAGTTCAACTTCGAGTTGATGGATCCGATCTTGTGCCGCCTCGAGCTGCTTGACCTGGCTGCGGAGCCGCTCGCGGTCGGCCAACCCCTCATTCAGTTGCGCGATGTGGTCGCGGAGGACGCGGATCTCTTCCTTAAGGACTTCCCGAGCTTGTTCGGCCGCCTGAGAGGCCTGCTGAGCATCTCGAAGCTCGTCCATGTGGGCAGCGGCATTCGCATCAACTTCCCCAATCCGTTGATCGCGCTCGGCGAGCGCACGTTCGAGTTGCTGGATGGTGGTACGATGGGCGGCCTCGCGATCGCTCAGCTCGACTTCAAGCTGATGGATCCGATCTTGAGCCGTCTCGAGTTGCTTGACCTGGCTGCGGAGCCGATCGCGGTCAGCCAAGCCTTCGTTGAGTTGGGCAATATGGTCTCGCAGGGCACTCACTTCCCGTTCCATGACTTCCCGGGCCCGCTCGGCGCTCTGGGAGGTTTGGCGAGCAGCGCGTAGGTCTTCGGCTTGGGTGGCGGCCTGGCTATCGAACGCCTCAATTCGTTGATCACGTTCGGCGAGCGCACGTTCGAGTTGCTGGATAATGCCACGATGGGCGGCTTCGCGATCACTTAGCTCGACTTCAAGTTGGTGGACGCGGTCTTGTGCCGTCTCCAGCTGCTTGATCTGGGTGCGGAGACGCTCGCGATCGGCCAAGCCTTCGTTGAGTTGAGCAATATGCTCGCGCAAGACCCCCACTTCCCGTTCCATGATTTCACGGGCTTGCTCGGCGTTTCGACAGGACTGTTGAGCTCCTCTGAGTTCATGCGTCTGGGTGGCGAGAATCGACTCTATTTCACTCACGCGTCGGCGAGCCGTGGCTCCTTCTCCTTCCGAGACCGTCAGTTGCTTTGATCGGGTTGTGAGTTCTGCCTCAAGGGCTTTGAGCCGCTCATTGCGGGCGATCAGCTCACGTTGCACGGAGGAATGCATGGTCTCCGACGACATGACTTTTTGTTCAAGAATCTGCACGGCCGACGTTTTGACCTTCAGATCGTGCGCCAACGCATCCAGGGCCTGCTCTTTGGTCCGTAACAGACCTGTGGCGTCATGAGAGGGCTGTTCCGGTGAGCGCTTTGGAATTTGCCGCAACCACCAGCCGACTCCAAACCCAATTCCGGCTGCAATGAGGAGACATCCGATCATTTGGCCAATCAGCGTCATCATAGGTCACGTGGTCCTTATCATGAGCAACTCGATCCGTTGATTCTGCGGGAGACCCGGTTGATATTTTCTATTTGACAGCGGACGCGTCGATCCATAGCCGATGGTGGTAAACGGATTGGTGAGCCCCTGGTCGGTCAAGTACTGCTTGACCGCATCGGCGCGATGCCGGCTCAACCGTAAATTGTGCTCGGCCGCACCACCGATATCGGTATGACTGGCGATCTCAATCGGTGCGGTCGGAGCTTTTCGAAGGAGGACGACAATGTGATCGAGGACCGCCTGACCTTTGGCCGTGATGGTGGCGCTGTCTGGTTCGAACTCGATCGAGGATTTTGCAAGGACCTGATTCAGTGACAACTGGAGGGCCGTGAGTGAAACGGAAGCGGGGGACGAGGCTGTCGCCTGTGCGACCATCACACGGTCCTCAATCTTTAACCCTGCTCGTACCGCCGGAGCCATCACCTGGAGTACGTCGGCTTTTTCGCGAGCACTCGTAACCTGACCGGTCACAACCAGTGAATGGCCGTCAATAATGAGAGAGCCACGTTCAATCATCCAGCCCAAAATCGGGAGGAGCTGTGGAATGGTCTCCACCCATGCAGCTGAACCGACTTGTGCGTCAACGGTGAACTGGTCAGTCACACGGATTCCCTTTTTTGCATACAGCGTATGTGCCTGCTCAAGAATCGCGGTCTTGCTCCGTTGGGTGGGGAGTGAGCCCCGAAGTATCAAGGTGTTTTGTTCGAAGCTGATATAAAGCGAAGCTGGGGTGATAGCTGTGGTCCGTGGTTGTGAAGGGAGATGTCGGGGGATGCACACCACGGCAAGCAGCATCAGCGCAGCGATACCGACAGCAAGAATTCTTGCACGCCTCGTGAACTCGTCCCGTTCAACCTGGGGCTGGTCGCTGCTGTGCGGGTCCTGACGGTGCCACATGTCACGACTATGTACTAGGTGGGAGATGTTCAGTCAAGCAGGTCAACGACAAGGAGACGGGTTCGAACTGGTCTCCATGGAGCTAGATGCTTCGGCACGCTTCTAGTCGAAACTGAGGTCAATCGGCCATCACCGTGTATAATTCGGTAGACGAATTATATGGTTTTCAGACCGCGTAAGGAATCACCCGTATCGGAGTCACGGCGACGACTCTTCATCGTCAGCGAAGGTCAAAGCCGTTCCTTGTACTTTTCGTAGTGCTGTTTCTTCGCTCCGGCAATCCAATTCTCACGTTTAATCCGCTCCGGATCAGTCGCAAGCTTCTTGGCGATTTTCTCGATGTCTTCTGGTTTCCATCGCGCGATTTGGATAAACGTGCGGGTGCCCAGCTTCTGGAGCGTAGCGGCAAGGCCAGGCCCAATCCCGTCGATCTTTTTCAGATCGTCTGGCTGAATGGGCTTGCCGCTCTTCGGCTGTTGTCCGACCGGGGACTGTTGCCCCGTCCCATTCTGGCGCGCCGGGGCGACGGGCTTGCTGACTTTGGGTTGCGAGGAGTGTGGCGCAGCTTCCCTCTGGCGATGCGGCTGGGGAGGAACGATGGCTGATGAAGGCGTTGCCTTCAGTGCTGCACGCAGTTCTTTTAACCGTTTTTGCAAGCGATCGATCTGCTCCTCCTTTTCAGGAATGACTTGCACCTCCTTGCGGAGGGTTTGCCGTTCCGCTTGCAAGTCCTTCAGCTCACGCTGGAGGTTCGCAATCCTGGTGTCGCGTTCCTCTAGCTGTTGCTCGTCGAGTTGATGTTGCGCCCGGAGTTGATCCTGCACTGTACAGGATTCTTGAAGCTTTGTCGCCTCAGCTTCGAGGTCCTGCATCGCGCGTACGTGGGTTCGTTCCCATTCTTTAATGGCAGCTTCTTTCTCGTGCAGGAGGTGGGCGGCCGGCACAAGCTCATCGATCCGACGGTCTCGCTCCGTGAGAGCCTGTTCGAGTTGTTGGATGGTGCCGCGGTGGGCGGCTTCCCGATCACTCAGCTCGACTTCCAGCTGATGCACACGGTCCTGGGTCGCCTCCAGCTTCTGGACCCGGGCACGGAGTCGATCGCGGTGGGCAAGGCCTTCATTGAGTTGCGCGATCTGCTCACGGAGGACGCGGATTTCCTCCTTCATGACCTCCCGGGCCTGCTCCGCCGTTCGACTGGCTTCCAACGCATCCTGCACTTCGTCCGCTTGCACGGCCGCCAGCGAATCAAACTCACTGATCCGACGGTCGCGCTCCGCAAGGGCCTGTTCGAGTTGCTGGAGCGTGCCGCGATGGGCGGCCTCCCGGTCACTCAGTTCCACTTCCAGCTGATGGACACGATCTTGCGCCGACTCCAATTTCTCCATGCGGACTCGGATGTGATCCCGATCCGCTAGTTCCTCATGCAGCCGTGCGATCTGCTCACGGAGGACGCGGATTTCCTCCTTGGAGACTTCGCGGGCCTGCTCAGCCGCCTGACAGGCCTGCTGGGCACCATGGAGTTCGTCCGTCTGGGCAGCGGCGCTCGCATGAAACTCCCCAAGCCGCTGATCGCGTTCGGCCAGCGTCCGTTCGAGTTGCTGGATGGTGCCGCGATGGGCGGCCTCTCGATCACTCAGTTCGACTTCCAGCTGGTGCACGCGGTCTTGGGTTGCCTCCAGTTTCTTGACCTGGGCTCGCAGCCGGTCTCGGTGGGCGAGTTCCTCGTTCTGTTGGGCGATATGCTCCCGGAGGACGCGGATTTCTTCCTTCTGGACATCACGGGCCTGCTCCGCCGTTCGACAGGCCTCCAAGGCATCCTGAACCTCGTCCGCTTGCGCGGCCGCCAGCGAATCAAACTCACTGATGCGACGGTCGCGCTCCGTCAGGGCCTGTTCGAGTTGCTGGATGGTGCCGCGATGGGCGGCCTCTCGATCACTCAGTTCGACTTCCAGCTGGTG
>NIUT01000206.1 GCA_002254365.1 Nitrospira sp. UW-LDO-01 | reverse complement strand
GACCTCGCCCCGTTTGTAGGATACGGAGGGCATGATCGGCTGTGCCCTCTTGACCGGAGCCTTCGAGATGGGCGACCCTATATATTCAGGAGCACGTGCTGGATGTGCTCAAACACGCGGAGGTCACCATCGTCATCCCGCCCAAATCACACCGCACGGAACAGCACGAGTACGATCAGAACCTGTAGAAAGCCCGACAGTTGATCGAGAGTTTCTTTGCCAAGCTGAAGCAATTCCGCGCATTTGCCACCAGATACGATACGCGTGTTGCCAACTTCCTCGGCGCTGTCCACCTCGCCGCCTCTGTCATCTGACTCAACTGATGACACGCCCTAGTTGTGATCCGATCTCATCTTCGGTAAACGCGACTTACCAGGAGACATGATTCCGACACTTTGACTCTATTTCCTGAGAGGGGGACCAAAAACACGCGGGGCAACTATGCAGCTGATTGCTTCTAATGTGATGACTTTTTAATGGAGCGCCGAGGTGCCTGAGTGGACTTACCAGCCGCGTCACATAAGATCCGCAAGGCTCGGTTTACAGAAGCCGAATCCGGAAACACCTTCGGTCGTCTTTCATCGCTTGAGCACCCTACTTAGAGCAACGTCTGCAGCTTACTCAAGGTTTCCGCGAGCACGGCAGATGAGACGACACCTTTCTTGACCGCTTGTCGAGTCCTCCAGTCAAGGCTCTTGATTTGATCCGCCAAAACGACACTTGTTCGATGGGGGTCATCACTGACCGCAACTTCGAAGGGATAGCCCTCCTGGTGACTGCTCATCGGGCAACATAGCGTGAGGCCACTGACCTTATTGTACCTGGCCGGCGAGAGAACGAGTGCCGGACGATGTCCCGCCTATTCGTGAGCAGCTTGTGGGTTGAACTGCAGCCAGACGATCTCGCCACGGTCCGGAACATATTTGGACTTCTTCATCACCAGCTCTCGCGCCCCACCGGTCCCCCTGAATCGTCTTCATTGTGAACGTTCTTCTTGGTAATTCGTCTAAGCAGATCGTCGAGCCGATATACCCAGCGAAGTTGTGGTTTCAAGACGACATTGCCATCTCGAACTTCGATGTCTAAATCGTCTTGTGCCTTGAGTCCTATTTGCGTGGCGACGCTCTTCGGGACTCGTACCGCCAAACTATTCCCCCACTTCTGCGCTCTCGTTTTCATGCTGCATACTCCGGTAAGTATCTACATGGTAGATACTACGCAATCAATCAGATTCCGCCAAGAACCACCCTTTAAATGCTCCTTGACCGCCTATTCTGGGTCAAGCCCTGGGGGTCTGGTTTATCTGAGCTTGGCGAGGAATGACAGCCCTTCCTTACCACGCCTAATAAATAATCCCTCCCACCACCCAATGCCGGTCATCCGGCACGTCGATCAGCAATCGCGTGAGATTCATGCGGGCCAGTTGGGAACCGATTTCATCTTCGGTAAAGGCGGCAAGCAGGGAATTGTAGAAATCACGGCGTAAAATGTCCGGCTCGTTGGCGGCGTACTCATCCACGATCGCTTGTGCCGCTTCCGGAGACTCCGGACGGAGCAGATCCATAACCAGCACCGGCGCTCCAGGCCTCACCAATTGGCGAATCTTCTGCCAGAACTGTAACGGGTTCGGCAGATGATGAAGCAGGCTGTTCGAGATCACGGCATCGGCGATCCTCGCCCCAGCGACTTCTTCATACCGTTCACAGCGCAGCGTAATGCGATCGGATAAGCCCGCTTCCTTTACCGCCTGCTCCCCCAGCTGAATCATGGGAACCGAGGCATCAACTCCGATGATCTGGCAACCTGGAAACAATTTGGTGAATCGAATCGGGATGTCCGCCGGGCCGCAGCCGAGATCCAGCACGGTCCCTTGCGAAAACTCCGGGAAGTATTCTTTAAACCGCTCGACGAATCCTTGATTCTCTTCTTCGAAGTCGGCGCACGCATAGGCTTCTGCCTGCTTCAGATCATCCATCAATTCTGGCTCAAGTACTCGATCCACTCCACACCTCCAAGAGCATATGGCCTAGTATGGCTTATGGCACAACAAATAGACGTGCAAGACGGGGGCCTTCCTGCCGCAGGCTATATGCCATCGGCTATTCGCTTTTTATTTCTACGACGTCTCCCGGTCTGACGATCCCACCCCGCAGTACCTTCGCATAGACCCGACTCCAGCCGGGGTTCAGTTTTTGTGCAATGCGTGAGAATTCCTCATCGCGAAACCATCGACCATTGTGGTGGCAGGGGGTGGTATAGCTCGTCACCTCAAGCTGGAGCTCCGGACCAATCGTGAGCCGCACGCCAGGACACACCTCGTCCCAGTTCAAGCCGGACAGGGTCAGATTTTCTCCGGTAGCTCCTGGATCGATGGGATGCCCCTCGTCCTGAAGCCGCTCAATCAGCTCGAGCGAATACAAACAGACGGCACGGTCTGGGCCGCCGTGAAACTTGAGATTGCGCTGCCGATCGCCATCCAGACCCTGTTCGCTCACCTTGGCTTCCAAGACTGGAAGTTTCGGCACACCGCCATCGGAAATGTTGATCTGATGCACATGTGGATACGGTGGTCCGGTCGACATCCTCAGGCTTCTCCCTCGCAGGATTCTGGTTTCAAGAACTGCATCACCACCCACCCCTCATCATCCCGCCGGTCAGCACAGACTAGACCTAAGTTAGAAAACTGCCCGACGATCTCAGACTCTTGCTCCACAAGAATGCCGGAGACTAGAACCCTCGCCCCTCCAAACGCAACGGATGCCAAGTCCTCCCCAAGGCTTAAGACAGTTTGCCGATCAAGATTCGCCAGCACTAAATTGATAGACTCCCGTTTCTCTTGCGGCAGATCAGCCAGCGTTCCACACACAAGGTCGATCTGATCAAGCAACCCGTTCTGCTCGACATATTCTTTCGCGCAGTCGACGGCAACCGGATCAATTTCGATACCGATGGCAGAATTTGCACCAAGCTTGACCGCCGCCATCGCCAGAATCGCGCTACCAGTTCCCACATCCAGAATCTCTTCACCCCCGCGAATATGCTCTTGCAACCACTCCAGCAACATGCGTGTCGTCGCGTGATGCCCTGTGCCGAAGGCTTGCTTGGGATCCAAGATGATCTCGAGATCACGAGGAGTAAGCGTCACCGGTTCCCAACTGGGACGAATGACGAATCGACCGATGCGAAGCGGTTTGACGGAACGAGCCCAGACGTCGTTCCAGTCTTGAGCCGGTACCAGCGTTACGGACAGCGATTGCTCCTGACTTGATTCCGTCACATCGGCAAGGGCTGCACGGAGCGATGAAAGCCGAGCCTCAGTCCACTGAGCCTCCGCCCAATAGAGATGGACCTTCCCTTCATCTTCCCAGGCTCCCTGCACCTCTGCATCGTCCAGGCGGCTCAGCAATTCGCCGGTATCGAGAGAACCATGAATGCACACATCTACCCAATCATTCGGCATTGTCAAAAATGGTCCGCTTTTCGTCTCTATGGTTTATCTGAGTTGTCACGCTTCACGGGTTACGCTTCATGATTTGACGTCCCCCACCCGTTCCAGTAAGGTCGCCTGTTATGGTACGGCCACGCACCCTCCAGATTGAGACGATCATCAGGCGAGCAGACCGCCTCATTGCTCACGGCACGAAAACCAGCGCCACGTTCACCAGATGGCGGCTGGCTCTCTTCTTGATCGGCCTCATGTGTACCGTCACCCTCTATAAACTCAACTGGTACAACAGCGGTAACCTGTCACTCGCGCTCTTCCTCGCCATCTTCGTCGCCGTGGCGGCCTATCATAACAAGGTGGAGACCCAGATTCATCGGCTCCGCCAGTGGAAGCACATTAAGCAGACCCATCTGGCCCGCATCGCGTTAGATTGGGCAAACATCCCGACAAGATCGGCGGTCGGACCGAGCTCTCACCCCTACGCGGTGGACCTCGATCTCTTTGGCCCCCATTCTCTGACCCATCTGCTCGACACCACCATCTCTGACCAGGGCCGGGAACGGTTGCACAGCTGGCTCCTCAACCAGCCTCCTTCCCCCACACAATGGCACAGCAGGCACGCGCTCGTCAGGGAATTAACTTCTCATTCCTTATTGCGAGACCGGCTCACACTCGATGCCAAGCTCACGGGTGACCAGGAGATCAATGGTAAACGGTTAGCTGCGGTCATCGAGCATCGGCTCGGCCTCCCTCACCTCAATACCATCCTGGTCGTTCAGGCACTCCTTGCCTCGACGACGATCGGATTGGGCCTCGCCACGCTGTTCGACCTGCTGCCCGGCTATTGGATGTTTTCGTTCGCCGCCTATGTAGCCATCTACTTTATGACCGATCAGGGAGAGGAGTTGCTCGAGCATGCGGTCGGCCTCCATCACGAAACTGAACGTCTCGCCACGGTTCTTGGCTCGATCGAGCGGTACGCCGCGCGGCGGGAAACCACGCTGGCGTCGACCTGGGCCACCCTGATCGGCACCGTTAGTCCGACACGACAACTCCAGCAGGCCGCGCGCACGCTGCACGCCATCAGTATTAAAGCCCATCCCCTCGTCCACCTGACGATGAATGCGATTGGCCCATGGGACCTCTGGTTTCTGCGCCGACTGATCCATATCCAAGACCAGATCCAACAGGCGCTCCCGCAATGGCTCGATGCCCTGGCTGAAGTCGAAGCCGCGTCGGCGCTTGCGACCTTTGCCTATCTGCATCATGATTACATCTGGCCGACTCCACTCACCGTCGCTGATGGACAACAGAGCGTTCCCCCGACCCTCCGCGCACACCGACTCGCACACCCCTTGCTGCCTCCAGGTACACGTATCGCAAACGATGTGCAGCTGACCGAACTAGGCTCGATCTACCTCATCACCGGCTCAAATATGTCGGGCAAGAGTACGTTTCTCAGAACCATCGGCATTAATCTCTGCTTAGCTCAAGCCGGTGCCCCTGTGTGTGCCCAGTCGTTTGAGTGGACCTGGAGCCGGTTAGCCTGTTGCATCCGTGTTGGCGACTCGCTCGATGCCGGTCTGTCGTTCTTCTACGCGGAAGTGAAACGACTCAAAACGATCCTCGAGGCCACCGAGGAACGTACCGTGGCTCCCGTGCTTTTTCTGATCGACGAGATCTTCAAGGGCACCAACAACCGTGAACGGCTTATCGGGAGCCAGGCCTATATCACTGCGCTCTCGAGGGGACAAGGATTCGGCTTGGTCAGCACGCATGATTTGGAACTCGCGGACCTGGAACAGGCCATCCCACGA
>NIUT01000205.1 GCA_002254365.1 Nitrospira sp. UW-LDO-01 | reverse complement strand
TTACCTCACAGCTCGAAGAACAGCTGGACGCCGTGGAAGAGGGGAATAAACAGTGGGTGGCGGCAGTGCGAGATTTTTATGCCCCGTTCACCATGGAAATGGAACGTGCCAAGACGATTCCCGGTCCTAAAGATATCGTCGAGCCACCGACCAATATCCCCTGCGAGAAGTGCGGTCGCATGCTGGAAATCAAGTGGGGGCGTAACGGCAAGTTTCTCGCGTGCCCGGCTTATAAAGACGATCCACCGTGCAAGAACACCCAAAACTTCGAGAAGCTGCCGGACGGGACCATCAAAATCGTGCCGAAAGAAGAAATTACCACGGATCAGAAGTGCGATAAATGCAATAGTCCCATGGTGGTGAAGACCGGACGATTCGGGAAGTTCATTGCCTGCTCAGCCTATCCGCAGTGTAAGACCACCAAACCGTTGGCGTTGGGGGTCAAGTGTCCGCAGCCCGATTGCGGCGGCGATCTGGTGCAGAAGCGGACGAAAAAAGGACGGTCATTTTTTGCATGCAGTAACTATCCGAAGTGCGAATATGCTTTGTGGGATCGTCCGATCCCTAAGGCCTGCCCCACCTGCCAGGCTCCGTTCCTGGTGGAGAAAGTCAGCAAACAAGATGGCCGGAGCGTGCAATGCCGTAATCAAGAATGCGGTTACCGCGAAGCAGGCTGATCATCACCATACGGATTGTGCCTTCTCAGCTATCGACGTCCATCCTCTGTCGACATCACAACTGGCCTGAAGCCCTGTAGCCTTCGACCCATGCCACCAACCACTATCGGGTTGTACCTCCTGTTGCACGTCGGGCGAGTCTCCAGTGTTGTCCTATTCTTCTGTGCAAGCGTGGTATGGATGGGTCCCGCGGCAGCGGAAGAGTCGTGGGTAGGGAGCCAGACGGTCGGATTCGTAGCGGGCGGAATGTTGCCGGTTCGCTTGTTGGAGTCGCAGACATCAAAACTGAATGGAGTTGCGGTCCACCCTTCGTGGCAGATTACACTGACTGATCCGATTGGGGCAAGCTGGTGGAGCGGCACGATTGCACTGGGGGCGGAAGCCGCATTCTTAGGAGTGACAGGACCGACCGGCGCTTACGGTATCGGGTTCACGCCGAAGCTGATCTACACCTTTTCGTCATTTGGTCGACTGAAGCCCTATATCGAAGGCGGTGGTGGACCACTATGGACCAATTTTGACGGACGAATTCGTGAGCAGGGATCAGACTTCAACTTTCTGGTCTGGGGTGGGGCAGGTGTGAGCTACGACTTGATCAGGCAGTGGGCTCTTACTGCTGGTGTCCGCTTCAGCCACATCTCCAATAGTGGCCTCGATACTCCCAACAGTGGCCTCAATTATCTGCTGCCGTTTGCCGGCGTCTCTACCAAGCTTTTTTGACGATGTGCGTGTGCTGCACGACGGGAATTGTGTCCATAGGTTGCAGCAACTTGAGGCGCTGAACTTGTGCTGATAGGGCAGTCCAACGTTGCTCCTATTTCGGGAATCGTGGAAGGGGCCTCGGTGAAAGAGTCTCCATGATACAGGGCTACTCCATTCTGAGGATCGCACTACTCAGAATTGCTGTTCTCGCCTTCGTGATGGGACTTCCCACCACGACGACTGCTGCACCGGTTGAACCGGTTTGGTCTCTCGTGCAGCAGCAAAAACCAGCCCTTGTGCAGACGTTGCAGCAGCTGGTGAATGTTGAATCGGGTAGCCGAGACAAGGAAGGGCTCGACCGTCTCTCAGCGCTCATCGGTCAACGTTTGGCGGTGCTCGGGGCGCGGGTTGACTATCACGAACCGTCATCGGCCGAGATCTTCCGTCTCTACGATACGCCTGGTGTCTTGGGCAAGATCGTCATCGGGCGCTTCCAGGGAAACGGCTCCCGCAACATCATGCTCATGGCCCACATGGATACGGTCTATCCCCATGGCACGCTTGCGACGCGGCCGTTTCGCATTAAAGGAAGCCGCGCGTACGGTCCGGGAATCGCGGACGACAAGGGCGGTATCGCGGCGATCCTCCATGCCGTTTCAATCCTACAAGCGATGGCCTTCCGTGAATTTGGAACACTCACGGTGGTGATCAATGGTGATGAGGAAATTAGTTCGCCGGCCTCACGTGCGCTCATTCAGCGGTTGGCCGCTGAGCAGGACGTGGTGCTGTCTTGTGAGCCACCCCTGAGTAAGCAGGATGAAATTACACTGGCCACAAGTGGCATCGGCCTGGCGACGCTGACTGTGAAAGGCAAGGCGTCTCATGCCGGTGTGAATCCGGAACTCGGTCGGAACGCGATCATCGAACTCGCCCATCGTATACTTCAGGCGAACGATCTATCCGATCCTGAACAGCGCATCAAGTTCAATTGGACCCTCATGAACGGTGGTCAGGTGCGCAACATAATCCCTGATAAGGCAACTGCCTGGGCCGACGTACGGGTCGATCGGCTGGCGGATCTCGGGTTGATCGAGCAGCGTTATCGCGAACGCATTGCGACGCAGACATCGCTCGTGCCGGACACTACCGTCGAGGCGGGTTTTGAACAACGCCGTCCACCACTGGAGGTCACGGATGCCTCGCGTGTGCTTGGTCGTAAGGCTCTGGTGATTTACTCGGAGATCGGCCGTGCATTGAAAGTCGATGAAAGCGGCGCAGGTGGAGGAACCGATGCGGCCTTCGCCGCTGTGTCCGGCAGGCCGGCCGTCGTGGAGAGTTTCGGTTTAATCGGCTTTGGCTTTCATTCGTCCGATGAAGAGTACGTGGATCTCGACTCGATCGAACCGCGACTCTATCTGCTGGTGAGATTCATCATGGAAGCCTCGCGGGCCTCGAAAGACTAACTGATCCGGGGTGAACGTCCTTTATCGCTTTGTGGATGTACAGGCAAACAACGTTGGGTATCGTCAGTCTGCTAGGATGCAGAAATGAGCCATTCGTCGGCGACCTCCGCACCGCGGCAAGCCGCCGTTCTCTTCATTCTCATCACAGTCCTGCTCGACATGTTGTCGTTCGGCATCATCATTCCGGTATTGCCGAAACTCGTCGAGGGATTTTTCTTCGGTGATACGGCTCAGGCAGCAGTCCTTTACGGCCTGATGGGTACGGCTTGGGCCTTTATGCAGTTCTTCTGCTCGCCGATCCAGGGCGCACTGTCAGATCGATTTGGCCGGCGACCGGTTGTGTTGCTGTCCAATCTGGGCCTGGGCCTCGATTACATTGTGATGGCGCTGGCACCGAACGTGGGCTGGCTTGTCGTAGGCCGGGTCATTTCAGGCATGGCCTCCTCCAGTTTCAGTACGGCCGGCGCCTACATTGCCGACGTCACACCGCCGGAGCAACGCGCGGCCGCGTTCGGCAAAATTGGCATGGTCTTCGGTCTCGGCTTCATCATCGGCCCTGCCTTGGGTGGCTGGCTCGGTGCGATCGATCCTCGACTACCATTCTGGGGCGCGGCAGCCCTTAGCCTCATGAACGCTGGATACGGATACTTTGTGCTTCCTGAGTCACTGGTGTCTCACAAACGGATGTCGTTCAGCTGGGCGCGGGCCAATCCGGTCGGCTCGCTCGTATTGTTGCGATCGCACCATGAACTGTTCGGCCTCGCGACCGTGGCGTTCTTTAGTTATCTCGCCCATGCCATACTGCCGAGCGTGTCTGTGCTATACATGGGCTATCGCTACGGATGGGGACCGGCATCGGTTGGGCTGATGATGGCTGGCGTTGGCGTGGCGGCCATGATCGTGCAGGGCGGACTGATTCGTCCGATCACGGCGAGAGTCGGCGAACGGAGGACGCTCTTGATCGGCTTACTCTGCGGATCGCTTGGTTTTTCCGTCTACGGCCTTGCCCCGGAAGGTTGGATCTTTTGTCTCGGTATTCCTGTGATGGCCTTCTGGGGACTGGCCGGTCCCTCAAATCAATCACTCATGACACGCCATATTAGCAGTTCAGAACAAGGCCAGCTCCAAGGCGCCATCGCCAGCATCAATGGCATGACTGGCATGATTGGACCAACTCTCTTTACCCAGACCTTTGCCTTCTTTATCCGATCTGATTCCGGTCTGGGTCCTCAGCACTCAACCTTCACCACGTCCTTGGATCTTCCGGGCGCCCCGTTCATCCTCGCCTCGCTCATGCTCCTCAGCGCCGCTGTGATTGCGTGGCGGACGACGAGGCGATCATGAGCCTCATCCAGCAACGCCTATCCAACACGTTTACCGCATTTGTTGATTCTGAGAAGGCGAGTGGGATCGTGCTCATGGGTTGCACAGTGCTTTCGCTTGGACTTGCCAATTCGTCCATCAGCACAAGCTATTCGGCGCTCTGGCAGAGCTCGATTGGTGGTGCGAGTCTGGAGCATTGGATCAACGACGGGCTGATGACGATCTTCTTTCTGCTTATCGGTTTAGAGCTGGAGCGGGAGCTGTACAACGGTGAACTGGCTCAGCTCAAGAACGCGCTGCTTCCCATTTGTGCAGCCATAGGCGGAATGATCACACCGGCGTTGATTCACCTGGGGATCAATGGGGGAACCCCCACTCAGCCAGGGGTGGGGATTCCGATGGCCACGGACATCGCCTTTGCGCTTGGGGTGTTGGCCATTCTCGGCGACCGCGTTCCAGCCTCACTGAAGGTGTTTGTCGTGGCCTTCGCCATTATGGATGATTTGGGTGCCGTCGTCGTGATCGCGGCATTCTATACGACACACCTGTCCATATGGCATTTGGCCGGTGCCGCCGGAGTGTGGATTCTCTTGGCAATGTTGAATCATGCGTTTCGCGTGATGTCCCTCGTACCGTACCTGTTCGGTGGCCTGTTACTCTGGTGGCTCATACTTCAGTCGGGCGTACATGCGACTATTGCCGGAGTCGCACTGGCCTTCGCCATTCCCTTCACTGCCAGGGAGGAGGATGAGGCGTCCCCGTCGCATCGACTCGAACGGTTCCTACACAAACCTGTGGCCTTCATCATCCTACCGATCTTCGCGTTGGCCAATACGGGCATCGCGGTAGGCGCTGACTGGCTTGAAAATCTGACCAGCCCGAACAGCGTCGGCGTCATCGCCGGGTTGACGCTTGGAAAGCCGGTGGGTGTGATCATGCTGTGTGCTATGGCCGTGGCTAGTGGTCTCTGCCGATTGCCAGCGGATCTGACGTGGCGCGAGATTGCCGGAGCGGGAATTCTTGGCGGCATTGGTTTTACGATGTCGATCTTCATTGCCAATCTGGCGTTTCCCAGTGACCCGGCGACGACCAACGCCGCTAAACTGGCCATTCTGATTGCCTCGTTGATCGCAGGAACCGCTGGGTTTCTCTGGCTCAGAGTTTTAGGCAAGCTCTGGCAGACGGATGGCCAAACAGTTCAATGAACGACCAGCTTGATCCTTCCGTACATGAATGGACCAAGTGCGAACGGCTGATTCTCTTCGATGGCGTCTGCAATTGGTGCAATGGCTGGGTAAACTTCGCGATCGCCCATGATCCAGGTCGGCAGTTCAAGTTCGCAACACTTCAGTCCGAGCCGGCGCAACGCATTCTCCAGGATCTGCATATGTCCACCCTGGACTATCAGACCTTTCTCTTGCTGGAAGAGGGCCATGTCTCTACCAAGTCCACAGCGGCTCTACGGGTACTACGACAACTCTCCGGATGGTGGCCCCTGTATTACGTCTGTGTGCTGGTGCCCGTTTCCCTACGCGATGTGGTCTATGATTTCGCGGCGCGTCATCGGTATCAGTGGATGGGACGAGCGGTGACTTGTCGAGTTCCAGCTCGGGAAGTACGCGACCGATTTGTCGGACTATGAAGAGCAGCAGGTGAGGCAGGTCGTGATTGCCTGGCGGACAACGAAAGGCGGGGAGAGTGCAAATTGACCGGGTCTACAGGATTTTGTGAGGTGCTTGCGGTTAGACGACGGCAGGAATGCTATCCACTGCTAATGCCACTTTACGACATGTGTCCGTATGGGCAGCAAACCCTTACAGTCCGAGCCAGAGTCTCAAGGCTCCATCCAGTCTTTCTCGATCAGTAGTCGTGAGACGACCAAAACGCCGATTGATGCGGGTCTTGTCGAGTGTAAACAGTCCTCGCTTGACGGCACTGGGAAACAGGAGTCCGGCAGCTTTCCAATCAGCCAGGGCAAACTCGCCGGGTTGTAGATGATCAAGTTGGGAAGTCAGCGGAAGGAGCAAAAGGTCAACGGATGGGTGAGGAGCACTGACGACAACGGCTGGCCGCTGTTTAATTCCCGTAAGGTCCGAGAAGGGCAAGGTGGCCAGGACGACATCGCCCCGGTCATAGTTTGTCATATTCGGCATCGCGAGGATTATTCCAGATGCGTGTAAGGCTGGATAAGGAGGCGAGGGAGACGTCTGTCTTGAGAGCTATGAGTTCCTCTTGAGAGTCGGGGATAACGACTTCAACCGGCGTGTTCGCGGAAAGCGACACCGGTTCATCCAAAACCACTTTCTCCCCATCATAGTGTGCCGGGACGTGTCTCATGGTCTCTCCTGTTCCTCTGCGTAGGTGGGAGTGTTGAGCTGATTCTATGAGGGCTCGTGAAACCTGTCAACTTGGCTCGGCTTATTGGTAAGGAGAGACCTGTATGGGGCGGTCATTCGTGCAATGAAGAGTATGTGGGGCAGGCCGCAATCGAGCCACGGCACTATCTGCTGATGCGGTTTAGCATTGAGGTTTCACGTGCTATGGAATCGTAAGGACAGATTGATTTAATACAGAACCAGGAGGGGTGAAGCTGACGAAGTATCACTCAGCTTTGTGTTCCTATGAAAAAAACAAGATGTGACCCCAGTGATGCTCGCACGGCTTGGCGCGACCGTTCGCCTGACCGTCAAGGTTCGTCGGGCGGCGTGAGGTAGGTCTTGCAATATAATAAGTCAATACTCATGCACTGACACAACTTACTTGGAACAATCTGGCGTTTCCCGGAGACCCGGCGACGACCAACGCCGCTAAACTGGCCATTCTGATTGCCTCGTTGA
>NIUT01000204.1 GCA_002254365.1 Nitrospira sp. UW-LDO-01 | reverse complement strand
TTCTCTCACGCAGCTCCCGCAGCGCCTAGGAGTCATTGGGGCGGGGCCGATCGGATGCGAGCTGGCGCAGGCCTTCGCACGGTTTGGAAGCCAAGTCTATTTGATCGAAACGACCCACGGTATTCTGCCCAATGAGGACCGAGACGCCGCGGAGATTGTCGAACACCAGATGCGTCGTGATGGAGTTCAGCTTCTTTGTTGTGGGAAGGATCTGCGGGTAGAAAAGGTCGAAGGAGGAAAACGGCTGACCGTTGAGTCGCATGCTCAACAGCACGCGGTCATTGTCGACGAGATTCTGCTTGGCGTCGGGCGGACCCCGAATGTGGAGCGGATCGGCTTGGAGGCGGCTGGAGTCGACTACGATCGGAATGGAATTGTGGTGAATCGTCGGTTGCAAACGACGAATCCCAAAATTTTTGCAGCGGGTGATGTCTGCTCGCGCTACAAGTTTACTCATGCGGCTGATGCCATGGCGCAGATCGTCATTCAGAACGCCCTCTTTCCACATCCTCTGGGTGTAGGCTATGCCGATGTGGAGGCATTGAACATGCCCTGGTGTACCTTCACTGAGCCGGAAGTTGCCCATGTTGGGATGTATGAAAAAGATGCCAAGACGAAGGGATTCGAAGTTGAAACCTACACGTACAAACTCGACGAGGTGGATCGGGCGATCTTGGATGGGGAGGAGGAAGGGTTTGCTCGGGTGCATATTCGAAAAGGGACCGACAAGATTCTTGGGGCGACCATCGTGGCACGTCATGCGGGGGACTTGATCAGTGAAGTTTCGGTTGTCATGAAGGCAGGAGCCGGGGCCAAAACGATCGCCGGGACCATCCATCCCTACCCCACGCAGGCTGAAGTGAACAAGAAAGTGATCAATCTTTGGCGAAAAGCGCATTTCTCACAGGGAACCAAGAATCTCCTGACCAAGCTATTTGCCTGGATGAGAAGGAGATAATGGATGGAGTCTGGAGGGAAATGCATGAGGATGATCCTCATGGGTGCATGTGTGACCCTATGGGTATTCATGACCCCGGCATGGCTTTGGGCGCAGAATATACCCGTGCTTGAAGTGGGAAAGTTCTCTACAAATCAACCGGGGGCAAATCTGCCGGACGGGTGGAAACCGCTGACTTTCAAGAAGATCCCGAGGCTGACGACCTATGAACTCGTGAAAGACGGGACGCAAGTCGTCGTTAAAGCTGTGAGTGATTCCTCGGCATCTGGATTGACCAGAGAGGTCAGGATCGATCCGAAGGAATTTCCCATCGTCCGATGGCGGTGGAAGGTCGACAATTTGGTCCAGAAAGGTGACGCGACACGCAAGGACGGCGACGACTACCCGGCCAGACTCTATATTACCTTTGAATACGACCCCGACAAGGTGAGTTTTGGGAAGAAACTCAAGTACAAGGCTGGTCAGGCCCTGTTTGGAAACATTCCGATTGGCGCCATCACTTATGTCTGGGAAACAAAGGCCTCAGTTGGTGCGATTCTCGATAATGCCTATACGGATTTTGTGAAAATGGTCGTAGTGGAAAGTGGTCCGAGTCAGATCGGGCTCTGGATTGATGAATCACGAAACATCTATGACGACTACAAAAGGGCCTTTGGAGAAGAGCCTCCGATGATCAATGGTATCGCCATCATGAGCGATACGGACAATACGAAGGAACGAGCCATCGCTTATTACGGTGATATTGTGTTCATGACATCACGTTAAGACCTGTTTCGAAACACCTCTCGATTTCATTCCCATTCTCAGCTTGCCCAACGAGCTCCGCGGAAACACAACGGCAGTTTACTCATAGATTCCCCCCGTTCTTCCGATGTTCTGGCCAATGACTTCCTCCGGGGGGAGAGACCGACATCCCAATCCTCGGTTCCGTGACAAAAATGTGATGCTTTCGCGAGAGCGGCGTGAGATGGCGGCGTTATTGTGGGAGAGTCGATTTCTTGCAATTTATCCATAAACCAAGGAGGATGGGATGATACGCAGATTAATCATGGGTGCGCTGGTAACGGCGATCACTCTTTCCGGGTGGGTGACCGGCTCGGCGTTCGCCGACGATGAGTGGCAATCGCCCATTGTGTATACGATGTCGAATGATCCGGATGCCAATGCCGTCTTGGTTTTCAGACAGCATGGGGACACCCTGGTTCCGGCCGGATCGTTTCCAACTGGTGGCAAGGGGGCAGGCGGCGGTCTGGGCAATCAAGGGGCCCTGACATTCAGCGATGATGGAGATGAGCTCTTGGTAGTGAATCCCGGCAGCAATGATGTTTCGGTGTTTCAGATTCATGGTCGTCATCTCAGGCTGACGGATCGCGTGCCATCGGGGGGGACTCGCCCCATCAGCCTTGCCACGCATAATGATTACGTCTATGTGTTGAACGCGGGAGGGGCCGGCAATATCGCAGGGTTTGAACTGACGCATCAGGATAAGTTGAAGCCGATCGCCGGCTCCGTTCGGCCGCTCAGCGGGGCGAACACCGCTCCGGCGCAAATCTCCTTCAATCCGTCCGGCGATACGCTGGTCGTCACGGAAAAGGCGACCCAGATCATCGATACCTATGCGGTCGACGAGGATGGTGTAGCGTCCGGTCCTGTGGCGCAGCCGTCCAGTGGGGCCACCCCGTTTGGCTTTTCCTTTACTCGGCGTGGGGTATTAGTGGTCAGTGAAGCGTTTGGCGGCACGCCGAATGCCTCAGCGGTATCCTCCTATACGCTTCGTGACGGGACCTTGAACGTCCGGAGTGGGTCGGTGCCCACCTCCCAAACGGCTGCCTGCTGGATTGTCGTCACGAAGAACGACAAATTTGCCTATGCCAGCAATACCGGTAGTAACAATATCTCGAGTTATCGAGTCGGCCGGAGCGGACGGTTGGTGTTGCAGGAATCTGTGGCAACCCCCACCGGTGCCGGTCCTATTGATATGGCCTTGAATCGGAACAGTCGGTTTCTGTATGTGCTCAATGGAGGGGCCCGTTCGATCGAGGTCTTCCAGGTCAATCGGGCCAATGGGCGCTTGACCGCAGGGACCGGTGTCTCCGGTCTCCCCAATGGCGCGAATGGCCTTCTGGCGCGGTAATTGTCTGCTGTGTCCGATTCCTGGTCTCAGGACGACTCAGAAGCCTCGCGTCGGCGGGGCTTCTGAGTGTGTGAGAACGGCCAAGCCCAGGGGAGTACTGAATAGCTGGCAGCGGCGTGGGTCGGGTCATTGTCTGTTGATGGGCGGTGGACAGGACGGAGAGCAGATGGCACCTCGCACGATTCTTGTCGTTGAAGATGATCCTGACATCGCCCAGCTCGTGCATCTCCATCTGCGCGATACGGGATATGACGTAGATGTCGCGCAGGATGGTCCGGCAGGTCTTCAGCAGGCCCTTGCAAAATCCTATGACTTGATCATTCTCGATCTGATGCTGCCTGGAATGGATGGATTGGAGCTGTGCCGGAAACTGCGCGCTTCGTCGAAGTATAGCCTGGTCCTGATGGTGACGGCCAAGTCGACGGAGCTGGATCGGGTGCTGGGTTTGGAAGTCGGGGCGGACGACTACCTCACCAAGCCGTTCAGCATTTTGGAGCTCCTGGCACGAGTGAAAGCCTTGTTTCGGCGTATGGAGGCCCTTCGCGCACAGGCTCCTCTCGGGAAGTCTCTGACCATTCGCGTGGGCGATCTCGTGATCGAGGTCGATAAACGAAAGGTCCAGCTGCGCGGTCGACCGATCGAGTTGACGGCTAAAGAGTTTGACCTCTTGCTCCAATTCGCCCAGCACCCTGGCCAGGTCTATACGCGTGCGAAGCTTTTGGATGATGTGTGGGGATACTCGCATGAGGGGTATGAACATACCGTGAACTCTCATATCAATCGGTTGCGGGCTAAAATCGAAGATGACAGCAGCCGGCCCCGGTATATTTTGACCGTGTGGGGGGTCGGCTATAGCTTTTCTGAGGAATGGTCAGAACGGTAGCGTCATGTTCCACACGCTGTACGGAAAGCTGGCGGCCGTGCTCTTCGGGCTTTTTTGTGTGATCGGCGCCGTGGCTGTTGTGCTCACGTTGTATAGCACGCGCTTGTACTTTCAAGAGGTGAGCCAAAAGCTGAATCGCACGCTCGCCGAACGGATGGTGTCAGAACAGGTACTGATGAAGGAGGGACGCGTCAATGATGCGGCGCTGAAGGACATCTTTCACCAGCTCATGGTGATCAATCCCAGCATTGAACTGTACCTGCTTGATCCTCAGGGCACCATTCTGACCTTTTCGGCTTCCCCAGGGAAGGTCAAGCGGCAGCGCATCTCGCTTGCCCCACTCAATCGCTTCTTGTCTGGCGGCGAGGACTTCCCGATCCTAGGAGATGACCCGCGTGATCTCACGCGCAAAAAAGTATTTTCGGTCTATCCGATTGAAACGTTGGGAGGGGCCATCGAAGGTTATCTGTACATTATTCTGGGCGGTGAGGAGTTTGATTCAGTCATGCAGATGCTGGAGCAGAGTCATATCCTCCGATTAAGTGTATGGACCGTCGGAGCCATCCTCGTCCTGACTCTCCTGGCCGGACTGCTCTGTTTGAAACTCTTGACGAGAAGACTCCACTCCCTGACGTCCGCGATGGAGGCCTTTCGGCGAGCTGAATTGGTTGCACAGCCGGGCATCTCGTCTTCGGCCGATGCCCAGGCTTCCGTCGCTAGTCGAGGAGATGACATCGATCAGCTTGAGGCGACCTTTTCACACATGACGTGGCTCATCCGTCAACAAGTCCGTCAGTTGAAGGCAACCGATCAATTGCGGCGGGAACTGGTCGCCAATGTTTCACACGATCTCCGTACCCCTGTCACCAGTCTCCAGGGATACCTTGAGACCTTGGTGCTGAAGGAGGGGATGCTCTCGCCTGAGGAGCGCCAACGATATCTGGGCATTGCCGTCTCGCAAAGTAAACGATTAGGTGAACTTATTGAGGAACTATTTGAACTTGCCAAGCTGAACTCGCGGGAGATGAAGCCTCGTTGCGAGTCATTTGCTCTTGGCGAACTGGTGCAGGATGTGGTCCAAAAGTTTCGGGTCACGGTCGAGGCTAAGCAGGTGACGGTTCAGGCAAAATGGGGAGAAGATCTCCCCCTGGTATGGGCCGATATTGCTCTGATCGAACGGGTTCTTGACAATCTGATTGAGAACGGACTCAAGCACACGCCTCCACAAGGTCGCGTCACGGTGATCCTGACCCCTAAGGGTGAGACTGTTCAGATACAAGTTTCGGATACCGGTTGCGGAATTACACCGAATGACCTTCCGCATATCTTTGACCGGTACTATCAAGGCAGGAACCAGCATCAAACAGGTGATACCGGAGCAGGGCTCGGCCTTGCGATTACGAAGCGAATTCTGGAGCTGCATGGAAGCGCCATTGAAG
>NIUT01000203.1 GCA_002254365.1 Nitrospira sp. UW-LDO-01 | reverse complement strand
CTGATGCATCCCAGTTCTCCGTTGCCAGGCGGCTTTTGGCGGTTTCTTTCTCAGGATCGAGGTTGCTGTGATGTTCAACGATGCTTTCACCAAAGATGCTTCTGAAAACCCCTGCTGTCTGCTCGATAATGCTGGTGTAAGGAATAACGTAGATGATGCGGCTCTTATTGTGCTGAACCGCATGCCTGAGAGCGAAGGCCAGACTGGATAACGTCTTGCCGCCACCGGTTGGAACCGTAAGCGAGAAAATGCCAGACGGATCTGATGCCCGCTCGCAGCACTGCCGGAGAACCTCTGCACGCACACGGTTCACAGATGTTGAGGAGACCTTAGCCATGAGCTGTGTCATGTGCTCGTCCAATTTACCGAGAAGCTCCGCGACGGAAGAGAATGTTCCGCGAGACCGCCCTTTCTCGCTATCCATAAACTTCTCTGTGTCGAGGAAGTCACCGTCAACCAGACAGGAAAACAGCATGCGCAGCCACAGCGCGAGGCCTGCTTCTCCACCCAACGGTTTGCAGGAATGAGTAATCGCAGGATGAAGAACTTCGGCAGGGATGGTCAGCCTAGAAATGGACTGGAGGTGTTGCCTCTCCTCCAAACGCTGAGAGAGCGAGGCAAGGGCATGTTCATCCGAGTGCCAGTCTGGCAAACCTGCGTGATGACCTGCGATGAGATACGCCAAAAGCCTTCCCTTCCCGCCAAGCTTCTCAACGGCATGAAGCGCTCCTGCTGAGGAATGATTCACCCGGCCTTTCCCACCCTCAATGTGTGCTTCTGGGTCAAACCCACTTTCCCGAGCGATGTAGGACTGGAAGGCTGAGGAATACTTTCCCAGGTCATGCCACAACCCAGCTAGCCGCCCCCACTCGGACGCTCCAAAGCTCGAGGCATACTCGCCAGCGAGATCACCTACCGCGCACAGATGTTCTTCGAGATCATGGATCGCAAACGATCCGTCGTCGTTCCGGCACACATGGGCAAGGTATCGCGTTGTCATGTGCTGGGTGCTTCCAAAGCATAGTCATCTCTCATTTGCCCATCCTCCTGGTCTTCTCATCCAAAAGATGTAACCGCCATGCAGGCATTTATCCCTGTTGCCCTGTTTTATCTAGTGCCATACCTCTTTTGGTACATTCCCCAGGAGGCTAGCATAAAAGTGTCTGTCAGCGAAGTACGTAATCACTTACCAACATTCCTCCCCGACATGCGGGTGAGCGCGTGCAGATCACGCGCATGTCACATTGCCACCCAACTGCCGCTACTGAACCAGAACCCGTACCGATAGCCAGCAGCAGGGCGCCATTGAGTCTCGTGATTACGCTGCGGAATTGATAGGGGTTGAAAACTCGAGTCTTGTCACAAGTCGGCACTCATCTTTATGAATAGCATGGCGCAATCTGGGGAAGCCCCATTGAATCTTGCACATCATATTCCATGAGGACCCACGTAGCCTTCATCTAACCGTGATTCTAAAAACCAGTCATCGTCTTCTCGTCCCGCTCCCTCCGTCCAACGGCTCAAACGGCACGTCATGGTTGTACTTGTTCACCGGATTCAACGGATTATCTGGGTGGTACCGATTCACCGGATTGAACGGATTGTTCGGGCTGTATTGATTGATGGGATTCCTCGGATTGCCGGGATCGTACTGATTCACGGGGTTGAAGGCGCTGTCCGGATCGTATTTGTTGATCGGGTTCAAGGGATTGTCGGCCTGATACCGGTTGACCGGGGTGAAGATGTTGTAATCGCGCTCGTACCGTTCATCGAAGCCCATCACCGCATAACTGCTTGTCGTCCACGTCAGGAGTACCATGATTAGCAATATCCGGTGTTTCATCACAGCCTCCTTATGGCTACCTCACGGCATACGATACCGGATAACTGTGACATCGGAGGTCACGCTCTGGGATAATTTTTATCCTGCCTTAGATGCGCGTTTTCCTCGTTGTGGAGCGTTCCCCAGACTAACGCTTCACACACACTCCGGACATCCGAGGTCACGGATTGGCTGATATCTTGGCCGCCTCCTGCTTAACTGTCGTGCACAACGACTCCGGCCGCACGACCCGGACGCCGCTTCCAAAACTGAGAATCCAGCCAACGAGTTCACGGCTGTCGGCGACCGTGCTGATCATCCGCAGCCTCCCACTAGGCAGCCGTTTCAATTGTTGGCTTGGATGCCAGACACGATCTTTCGCCCAGGCCGCCGTCCCTTTCTCAAAGACCAGCTCGACCTCGATGCGCGGTCCCCTCATGACGGTCAGCGAGTCTTCCACGAAGGCGTCAAAATCAAAGTGCAGCGGGATCTGATAGGGCAACTCGGTCGGGGTGACGGACTTGATGCGCTCCACGGCGAACATACGCGGCTCGTTGCGAAGATGGCAGTAGCCGATCAGGTAGAGGCCCCCGGAGGCATACCAGAGCCGGTAGGGATCGACCTCACGCCGGGTGACCCGCCCACGTGCAACAGAATCGTAGCGCATTTGGATCCGCGTCTTGTCGGCGATGGCGTGCGTGACACGCTCGATGACTTCCCGGTGCCGCTTGTATCGCTTATGCGGACCAAGCCCAATGGAAAACGTGCTTTCCAGCTGCTGGACCAGCGTGAGCCCTTCCTATGGCAGCGCTGCAGCGGCCTTGCTCAACGCTGATTGCAACGAGGCATGCAGGGCGGTGCCTTCGAGTGGGGCAATGAGGCGACGACTGAGGGTGAGGGCCATCAGCTCAGTGGGCGACAGACGCAGCGCCGGCGCCTGCCGTACCCCGTCGAGCAGTTTCCACCGTGTCCGCCCATCAACCCGTTCCGTCAGCAGCGGATACCCGGCCGATTCAATCGCCTCCAGATCACGGCGCAGCGTTCGGGGATGTCGGGTCGCCGCATGCTCAAGCCCCTCTGACAGTTGTTCCAGCGTCAGTCCATGGCGTGCGGATTCTAACCGCTTGAGTACCATGAGCTGCCGAACGGCCTGATCATTGCGCGGCATCGTTGCCGGAATCTACAGGAACGTGAACCATCCCGAACAGTATTCCAAAGAGGGGGAAACGCTCGACAGGACTGCGTCAGAAACGGCTGAGTCGCTCCCTGAACGTGAAGGGGCGAATGAGTTAGACTCGTACAGCCTGATGGTCAACAGTATTTTCAGGGGCTACCGCATCGGCCACCTGAACATTCACGACACCGGAGACATTCTGAAAACCCCGTAGTGGAAGTGGGACCTATTGCAGGGGGGCGACGGGACATATGAGGGGACTACAAGATTGAAACTAGATCTGCTGCTCAAGAACTCGCAATCCTGATTCTGTAATCTGAACCATTCCGTCTCGGTCTATCTTGACATAGTGCCGTTTCTTGAGGGCCTCTACTGCGAGGCCGGTCTCTCCCGTTCTGTGTGGGTCAAAGAGAAGGGAGAGATTATCATAGTGTTTCGGTCCGTGGTGCTTGAGGTGTTGCAAGACTCGACGCTGGAGACTCTTCTTCCGTTTCTGTTCCTTATCACCTAGCCTGATAGGCTTCGTTGACATGAAACACCAACTAAAGGTGGTTACAGTGGCGTCAGGACACCGTCAGGCTCTGGAGTCAGGTTTGAAATGGAGAATGGCGGCATCTTAAGAGCAATACCGGCAAAGTACAAGACGTAATAATGATAGTATTCGGCTCTGAATAACTTATTACAAGTATTCCTAATATCACGGCCCTCTGAGAGTGAACTCCCTGGAGTCGGAGCGGCTCAGAGGTCTCTGACTTCGAACTTGCAGTTTTCTGGCCCGCATGATTCATCATGGTTCGTAACGAGACCATCATGAATACTGGGGCTAGGCGATGGACTCATGCGGCTAGACAAGATGGAAAAGATGTACACCCGCCATAATACCGGGTGATGACTGTCCTACACGTGTCGGCGGGTCTGCGTCATGCTCCGTACGATGGGCGCATAGGACGATTGAACGGGAGTCTCGTGCAAGGTACCCAGTAACAGCCGCCCGAGGAGCACCGTGGCAGCGATGGATAGACTGCTCTGGAACCAGCCCGCGAGTGACTGCACACCCACAAGTACGGCGGTCCCACTAAAGAGCCAGATGCCTACGCCCATTGCGACGAGACAGACGGGGCGAGTGGTGTCTGTCATATGGAGTGCGACCGCGACACTGATCCCTCCCACCAGCAGGGCAAGCAGCGGGTACAACCCAGGGTCAATCTTGGGCGTAATCCCAAGAGCAGCGAGCAGCATGCCCGCCAGAAAGGTCATGCCAGAGACAATGGTGACTCCGCGTACAATGGCTCGCCACGGGAGGGGTTCGTGCTGATGTGTCATGCAGGGCAGCATACGGTTTGCCCCGTCGACATCACCATCCTACAAAAGCCGGGGGATCAGAATAACAGAGATATAGGTTAGGCGTTCTGTGAAGAGATCATGGAACCATCGATCACAAGGACCAACCGCTTACTGCATAGAGAGCCTTGACCTTCGGTTTCCTAGTTTGCCGCGTCTTCCGTCTCACCCTTACTACCCGCACAAACGCCCATTTGCCCCCAGTGACTTGCTTGGGGGCGATCCCCACATCGCCTGTGCTTCTCGCTGCTACTGTATCGGGGTCACCATATGGGCGATAATGCGAACACCGAGGTCTTTTCCATCCGGCGTTCGTAGCACCGGCGGCGGTGCTTCCATATACCCTTCCACCACGCACGGCATTCGTTCTGTCACCACGGTTGCGCGCAACGCTCCGACTTGACATCGGGAGCGATACAACACGGTAATGGTTCCACTGCTATCTTCGAGTTCGAATTCAGCTCCGCACAACGACTGCTTAGTCGCCAGTTCACTTCCGGAATGGACCACGACGTTCTTCGCCACCCCTTCCAACTTGACGACCTTTCGATGCACAGCACTGGGATTGACTAGGAGAGAACCGATCCCCGTCACCGGTTCAGCGGCCCATCCGTTCACCACCATCAGCAGCACGATCCCCGTGCCAATCTTGAGTTTCATACCTAACATGAGTCCTCTCACACCTGCCTCATTCGCCTGCTTACCGGCTAGAGAACCTCTCTCAGCAGATCTCACGATAGATTCCGGCGCTCGATGAAACTGCGCAGAGTATGAATGAACGCGGTCCATTCCCGCACACGTTCGTTCATGAGTTGATATACGGATTCCAGGAGGTATTCGATCATGCGGCGCTGACCAGTCTTGATCTCAACCGCGACCGCCATACCGGGAACAAGCTTGACCTCTGTGCTCCCGACGCGAGTCGTCGAATGATCCAGACCAACCCTGATAGCCGAAACAAGCCCGACGTGTGTGTTCGACGTGCTTTTGTCGGGCTCCCTCATTACATGACCGGCAATGGTCCCGTGGCGCGCCGGCTGAACCGTGGCAAGCGTGATCTCAACCGACTGCCCCTTGTGGACGACACCCACATCCTTACTCTCGAGCTGGGCCTCGACTTCCAGTGAGCGGTTCAGAGGCACAACGGTAAGCATCGGCTGTGCAGGCGTCACCACCGTGCCCACCGTCTGAACCGCAAGTTGCCGCACTACCCCATCAATCGGTGAGAGCACCCGCTGAACTCCCGCGTTCTGTT
>NIUT01000202.1 GCA_002254365.1 Nitrospira sp. UW-LDO-01 | reverse complement strand
ACTTTGTTCTTCACGATGTCCCAGACGATTTCTGAATCGAGGCCGAAATACTCATGAATCAGCTGGGCCTTTCCATCACCTCCGAAGGCATCAGGAGCAGGAACCGACTCTCTCGCCCTTTCTACGTACCAGCACTGTGGTGAATTTTGTGTCAAAACCCTGCAGAAATGGAAGGGAAGGCACGGGAACACATAGAACTAATAGAATACGCTAACCCCTCGAAATCGCGGCGGATAATGGGGAAACCGTTGCCATAGCGAGCACTTGTCAAAACCGCTTCTTTCGAGCTTTTAAGGCGAGGGCCCTGGGTTCGAGTCCCAGCCGGCTCACCATCCCATCCATCTAATCTTGATTTCGCGATGGTGAAGGTTAATGAGACAAGACCTTCTTTCCAGCCAGAAATCACTTCAGATCATCTATAGATAAAGTCATGTCAACTCCTAAGTCATTGTAAATACTTTTATATTTAGCGAACTCCATTTCTATTAAGCGTTGACCACCTATGTATTAATAAACTATCCTCCTATTCAGACTTGTTGAATAGGAAGCTCTCGATGAACCGTGGCCTGACTGGACGGTATGAGTCTTCTCAAATTGGAGGGGAGCGGGTACAAGCCTTCATTCCAAACCCGCTTCCTCCCGTACCGCCTCTCGATCTAACAGGTACGCGCCAGATTCTTCTCGAACACGCTCTGTTGGCATTGGGACGTTTGGACAGTGTTTCCACACTACTGCCTGATCCGCATCTATTTCTCTACACCTATGTTCGGAAAGAAGCCCTGCTGTCCTCCCAGATCGAAGGCACTCAATCATCATTATCCGAGCTGCTTCTATTCGAACTGGAGGAAGCACCAGGGGTTCCACAAGACGAAGTCACGGACGTCTCCAACTATGTCTCGGCGCTGGAGTATGGGCTCAAGCGATTGCGTGAAGGGTTTCCTTTGTCCAATCGGCTGATCCGCGAGGTTCATGCGCAACTCCTTTCACGTGGACGAGGGAGTGACAAACTTCCTGGGGAGTTCCGCCGATCGCAAAACTGGATTGGCGGTACGCGGCCTGGGAACGCCCATTTTGTCCCAGCACCACATCAAGTCGTGGACGATTGCATGGGACAACTGGAGCGGTTTCTTCATGATGAAGCGATCCCATTACCCATGCTCGTCAAGGCCGCTCTTGCACATGTCCAGTTCGAAACGGTTCACCCCTTTCTAGACGGCAACGGCCGTGTAGGGCGGCTTCTCATCACCCTCCTCCTCTGTCAGGCTGGTGTTCTCACACAGCCGCTCCTCTACCTAAGCTTGTATTTCAAACAAAACAGGGTCGCGTACTATGGCTTGCTCGATCAAGTACGAACAGATGGAAATTGGGAGGCATGGATCGACTTCTTTCTAGAGGGTGTACGGACGACCGCACAAGGAGCTGTCACAACGGCACAGCGTGTTGTGGAATTATTGAATGCCGATGCAGCGAAGATTCAGACAGCCGGACGGGCTGCTGGTTCGGCACTTCGTGTCCACGCAGCCCTTCGGGAACGCCCGATTGTTTCCCTTTCGAACATCTGCCGACGCACAGGTCTTTCCTTCCCAGCGGCGACAAACGGCATGGCCTTGCTTCAAAAACTGGGGACAGTTCGAGAACTCACCGGTCGGCACCGAAATAGGCTGTTTGCCTATGATCGTTATATTCAGATTCTCAGTGAGGGCACTGAACCATTGTAGACCTGTTCAGTTCTTATCTTATGATCCGGAACGACAATCCCAGGCTCACTCATGAAGTTAAGGAGGGCCCTGGGTTCGAGTCCCAGCCGGCTCACCACTAACAGTCTGCTGAAAAACTCAACATGTGTGCTTCGACAAGCTCAGCACGAACGGGAAACCCTCATAGGTTCAATGCTCTTCTCGCTCATCCTGAGGCTCTCGAAGGATGAGCAGAGGGTTTTTCNCACCACTAACAGTCTGCTGAAAAACTCAACATGTGTGCTTCGACAAGCTCAGCACGAACGGGAAACCCTCATAGGTTCAATGCTCTTCTCGCTGATCCTGAGGCTCTCGAAGGATGAGCAGAGGGTTTTTCAGCAGACTGCTAAACATCAACGAGTTAGTGCATCGGCCTACGCCATCCGCATTCCTCGCTTCAATATTGTGCCAACCTCGAATAGCTTTTCTAGCACGCCACCTGTCAAAGGTTCCTTCTTCTGGATAAAGTCCGAAGGCAACTCGAACGTGTCTAGGGAGGGTACCGGGGGTTTCCGAGCTTCTGTACACAGGTGTTGTAAGCAGAGGAACTTGTCAGGTAATCGAGAGCTGACGCACGTCCAGATGCAGTCTATTGATTCAACATCGCTCAAACCGCTTGGTTGAGCGTCGGTACTTTGTTCTTCACGATGTCCCAGACGATTTCTGAATCGAGACCAAAATACTCATGAATCAGAATGTCGCGAAGCCCGGCAATTTTCTTCCATTCCACTGACGGATGCTGGGTTCGGAGATCCTCCGGGAGTTTCTTGACGGCCTCACCGATTACTTCCAGGTTCCGGAGCACCGCATCAAAGGTTTTCTCATCACCCAGAAACGCGGTTTTAGACAGGCTCGCCGTATAGGATGCGATCTTCCGAGTAGCCTCCAGAATGTCTTCCAGGTAGATCCTAGAATCCCGGGGCATAGACGGCTTCTCGTTGGATAATTGGCAGGAGGCGGGGCTTGATGGAACTCATCGTGACCAGGTCTACGCGTGACCGGAACAGGTCTTCAAGGAAGATTTTCGTATCCATATAGGCATCGAAGGACTTCTCCGATAGCTCGACGACAAAATCGAGATCACTCCCTGGCATAGCCTCGTCTCTGGCATAGGACCCGAACAGGCCCAGCCGGCGAACTCCCAACCTTCTCAGAGTCGCCTGATTTTGCTCAACGAGCTTCAGCACTTCGTCTCGACTTGTGAGCATCGCTGAAGGATTCCTTCTGGCTTGATCTCGCCCTTGCGTCAGGTCCTGACATTGGATGCGACACGTCGCGCTTCGATGAGATCGCGGGTATTCTAGCACGAGGAAGACCAGGCGGCACCATTGGAACTTCTTTTCCGACCGCTGCTTCGTTCAACGACGCTTCTCACCAACCCATCATCACTGCGGATCAGCGGGACCCATATCGATGGAGATGCTGAGAGTAAGCGCAATTCGAGGGCCCTGGGTTAGAGTCTCAACTGGCTCATGACTCTAGGCCAGCGAAGAACTTTCAAAAGAGCCTTCATCGGGGCCGTCGCCATCGGAATGATCGCGAGCAACCCATGTCCGTTTTAAATTGGAGCGCCGAGCAGCGATGTGTTAGTAGTGGAGGGTTCACCGTGTGGCGGACATGGGTCACGTTCCGTAGGAGTCACCACATCATGCGAAGGATGTCCTGGAAACTTAAACGACCTGTCATGGAGATATAACGATGCCCAAAGCCCGCAGTGCCGGTCAGTGCTATCAATGCGAAGCCGTCGATCGAGTCAGGATGACCTTCATGACATGCAGCCGCTGTCGCCGGTACTTCTGTAGTGAACACGGCACATCCCAATTAGACCAATGCGAAGCATGCATTGAAGGCGGTGAAGAGACCGAATAGTGAATGGTCAATCAGTCGGATCGAACCGGAGAAAAGCCAGCAGGAGGCTTTTCCCGGAGATGTCTACCGGTAGAGCATGGATTCATAGTCGCACCTATCTGGTTCCTGCTGATGGCCGAACGGCTCGTACGCTGCTCCCCCTCTCCGGCCCATCGCGGTTGGCTGCCGCCTCATGGTTCCTCTAGTACCAGTTCGGTGTCTCTCCTTCTCTTATAAGAATCATATGTTGAGCCGACACAACGAGGAAGCACTGTGTGGGCCACTGATCCGTCATTCTCCGACAGGCTGTCTATAAATTAGCCCACGCGATACAATTCAACGGTTGCGGATGAGGCAATCCATCAAACTGTGAAGTCAATGGAAGCGACTGGCTCGCCTGATTGGTGTCGCAGTCGCGTCACTGTCGGGATGGAGTTCAGCTCACTTAGCCGGTTGTGCTGTGATATAGATCGATGACCACGCTGTTTCTCTTTGCGATCATCTTTGTGCTCAATTGTCTGCCCGCGTTCGCACCCCCGACGTGGATGGTGGTGTCTGCGATGACCCTCTCCAGTCCTGGCGCGAATCCATGGCTCACCGCGTTTGTGGCAGCAACCGCGGCGACTGCCGGCAGATTGGTCCTCGCAAAAATGGCGTTTCTTCTCGTCCGGCAACGATGGTTGAGCGCACGTACCAAAGAGAATGTAGATCTGGTGAAGGCCCGTCTGGAACAGCACCGCGCCATGACATTCGGGGCCGTTCTCGCCTATACCTGCAGCCCCTTGCCGTCGACCTCACTGTTCATGGCCTATGGGCTCACGTCGTTGCCCCTGGCTCCGGTGGCGGCCGCTTCCTTCATCGGCCGCTTTCTGACCTATAGCATTTGGGTGGTCATGGCCATGGAGGTGGCACAGAAGGTCGTTGTCGATGAGGGATCGGTCTTTGCCTATCTCGGCGGGTATTTTGTCGTGACGCAGGTTCTCATGCTCGCACTGGTGGTGCTCTTCGCAAAACTGGATTGGAGGGCCTGGTTTACCAACAAGAGACTCCAACTCATGAGCCGGAGGGAATCTTCTCCTCAAAAGTGATTCCCCATCATCGTACAGTTGACCGTGGCCTTCCTCCATCCTGTCACTCCCGCAATGTCATCCCCTCCAGCCCCCGGTCTCAGCCGCTGCATCCTGTTTTCTCTCCGATCCATGTAGTAGCCGTTCCACTCAACTCATGTCTCTGCCTCTCGACTCATGATCTCCCCTTGTGCTGCATTGCATCACCCACTGAATCGCTTCTAGAATACAGCACCTAAAAAGTTTGCAGCCGTTCGACTGTTCTGCGTCGTGAGCCAATGCCGTCCAGCAACAGCAAGAAAATCGAGGAAGCTCGTGCCAACGCTCGCCGCCTGATCGAGCAGGGTCCAAAAGTATTCATTGGCTTGTTCATTCTGACCGGTGCGGCGTATCTGTCCGGATCGGTGTATACCAGATCATACTTCTCAGCATTCGGAGCCTCATGGGTCCTGGAAGAGGTTCCGATCGCGATCTACTTCAGTCAGAGCTGGATCCCACTGCTGCTGATTCTTTTCTTCGGGTATGTGGTTACCACGAATCTCACGCTGATCGAGGAGCCCGGCCATGTGACCACGACCACAGGGTTCAAGATTTCGGTCTTGGCGGTCCGACATGGTCCGTGGCTACTGGCTGGACTGCTAGGCCTCACCAGTCTACTCCGCTCACTCGATTTCGTATCTGCTGCGATCGATCTCTTACTGGTTGCGATCCCTCTACTTCTCTTCGTCTGTGCGTCAACACTCGAACTCTTTGTCGTGAGATTCAGCAAGATAGATCGGGGTATCGATTTGTCGAGAGCATACCTCTCGCTCGCGGTGATCACCACGGCGCTCTATGTTGTTCCTGCACAGCTTGGCACAAACTGGGCACGACTGGATCAGCAGGACTCATCGTCTCTCCTGAACGTCTATCTTCGTGATGATGCGACCATCTACAAGCTGCTGTTTGCAGCTGAGGAGCGGTGGTATGTGTTTCCAAGCAGGTATGAGGGGAACGAGCCACCGATCAAAGCGGTTGCCGCAACGGATATTTCCTTTGGACTGGGTCAGAACGACACGATGACCCAACCAGGAGCAGAGGTGCTCCGGGGTCAGTAGTTCCGTGGTCCTGCCCTTGCACATTTACCCGCTTAATACAGTCATTTCATGAAAAAGTGGCGCATAATGCCCCAAAGATGGTAGGTCTCTGTGGCAATAGAGGGCAGTTTGGGTCCTGTTCACCTAATTCTTATCCCTTGGAGTATGGCATGACAGAAGATTGGGGTGCGATCCTCGTCGTGGATGATGACGCGGATATGCGGGAACTGGCCTATGACATGCTGAAGGACCGTGGTCATCAAGTGACGATGGCTGGGAGCGGAGAAGAGGCCCTAAAACGGTTGAGTGAGGAAGATTATGCGGTGGTGCTGACCGATCTCCGCATGAAAGGGATGGAAGGGATCGAGTTGTTGGCCGAGATCAAGCGCAGATATCCGGACATCAACGTCATTCTCATGACGGCATTCGGATCGGTGGAAACGGCGGTTGAAGCGATGAAACACGGAGCCAGCGATTACCTCACCAAGCCCGTGAAGAAAGATGACCTGGTTCGAGTGATTGAGCGGGTCGTCCGTGAGGCGTCCCTGCGTCGGGAGGTGAGCCGACTCAGAAAAGAAGTGCATAAGGAATACAGCTTTCATCAGATCCTGGGAAAGAGTAAGGCGATCCAAGGGGTCTTCGATCTCATTCGCCGAGTAGCGGATAGTCCGACCAATGTTCTGATTACCGGAGAGAGCGGCACCGGCAAGGAATTGGTGGCAAAGGCGATTCACTTCAATAGCGACCGGAAGGATGCCCCATTTGTGCCCGTCAACTGTGCAGCCATTCCAGAACAACTGTTGGAGAGCGAGCTCTTCGGACATATGCGCGGGGCCTTTACCGACGCCAAGCTCGACAAGCGGGGTTTGTTTGAAGAGGCTCAAAAAGGCACCTTGTTTCTCGACGAGATCAGCGAATTGCCGCTCATGCTCCAGGCAAAGATTCTCCGTGCGATTCAGGAGAAGGAAATCAGGCGGGTGGGTGCGACGAAGCCGATCTCGGTGGATGTCCGGATCATCGCGGCCACGAACCTGAATCTCAATGAGGAAGTGAAGCACAAGCGGTTTCGTGAGGACCTCTACTATCGACTCAATGTCATCGAACTGAAGTTGCCGCCGCTTCGAGAACGGCGGGAGGATATCCCGCTGCTGGTGGAGGCCTTTCTCAAGAAATGCGGGACTGCGCGTGGGAAAGACGTGAAGGGTGTGAGCGAGGCGGGACTGGCGATGTTGATGGACTATGCCTGGCCCGGTAATGTGCGGGAACTCGAGAACGTCATCGAGCGGGCCGTGACGCTGAGCCGTGGCGAGAAGATTTCGCCGGATGATCTGCCTCCGGCGGTACAGGGAGCGCGGGGAGATCGGCGCGTGTTGGACGAAGCGGCCGAACACACCTTACCCTTACACGAGCTTGAAAAAGAGTACATCAAGAAGGTCCTCGAAAAGACCGGTGGCAACAAATATCAGGCCGCCCATGCCCTTGGAATCGATCGCAAGACCCTGTATCGTAAACTCGCCGAAATCGAAGGTAAGTCTCACCCAGAGGAATAGCCGCCACTGTCGGATCATCGCAGCGGGACCGTGAATGAACAGTCCCGCTTCAGGCCGGGATTGATCACATGAAGGATGTCGACCGTCTAGCCATGCGTGTCGTGCATTGGGCGATCCCACTCCTCACGATCGGCATCTTTGTTGTCGACCTGCTGACTCCAGTGGGCATTGCGGTGTCGATCCTCTACGTCATTCCGTTGTTGCTCACAGTGTTCAGGTCGAAGGAGCAAGACTCGCTCTATTTTTGTGTCCTTGCCACCAGTCTCCTCTGGCTCGGGTTGTTTTTCAAGCCTCCCGGTAGTTCGCTCCCCTATGGCGTGCTCAATCGTACATTGGGAACCTCTGTTCTGTGGATCTTAGCCCTGGGATTGATTCACTTCAGACGGCTGCAACAAGAATCAGTGCAGGCAGAACGAGAGCTGATGTCGGAACGTGTGGAGCGAGCCCATGCCGAGGGGTTGATGATGGAGGCGCAACAGGCACGTGACGACGCGGATCGGGAGGCGGTCCGTGCCGTCGTCGGTCGCAAGGAAGCGGAAGAACAGCTCCTGGTCAGCCAGCTGAGGCTCGAGGGCATCATTGAATCTGCGATGGATGCAATCATCACGGTTGACGAAGCTCAGCATGTGGTGTTGTTCAACCATGCGGCCGAGCAGATGTTCGGCTGCTCCGCTCATGAGGCGGTAGGCCGACATCTTGATCGATTCTTGCCCGCTCAGTATCGCGAAGGTCACCGCTACCATATACGTGAGTTCGGCCAATCCGGCGCGACGAGCCGAAAGATGGGGAAACTGGGGACGGTGATGGGGCTTCGGTCGAATGGAGAAGAGTTTCCGATCGAAGCGGCAATCTCCCTTATTGCCGCAGAACATCAGAAATACTATACCGTCATCCTCAGAGACATCACCGACCGCAAGCGGACCGAAGAAGCCCACCAAGAAAGCCAGAGGCAACTCTCAACCCTGATGAGCAATCTCCCGGGCTTTGTGTATCGTTGCCGAAATGATCGAGACTGGACATTCGATTACCTCAGCGAAGGGGTATCAGACTTAACTGGGTACACCGCCCAGGAATACCTTGTGCAACGATCCATCTCGTATGGCGACAATACCCATCCGGGTGACCGTGAGCGAGTGTGGCAAGAAATTCAGGCAGCGGTGGCGCAGCATCGCCCGTACGAAACGACGTACCGCATCCTCACCAAGCTGGGGGAGGTCAAGTCGGTTTGGGAACGGGGTGAAGGGATTTATGCCACGGACGGCACCCTGAGTTACCTGGAAGGGTTCGTCACCGACATCACGGAACGGAAGCGAGCGGAGCACTTGTTGCGGCAAAGTGAAGAACGCTACAGACGGCTGATCGCTGTGTCGCCCTACGCCATTGTGGTGATTCGAGGCGACCGTATCCTCTTCGCCAACGACCAGGCGATCAAACTGTTCGGTGCTGTGAAGGCCGACGAGATCCTGGGACGATCCGTTCTGGACTTATTCCATCCTGATTATCACTCGGCGATTCGAGAGCATATCCACGAGTTGGTGGAAGGTCGCGCACAAGTGCCCATGCTCGAGGAGAAGATCGTCACCCTGAACGGAAGATCCGTGGACGCAGAAGTCAGCGCGGCGCGATTCGTAGATGAAGAAGGTCCGGCGATCCTCGTCATGTTGCGGGATATCAGTGAACGGAAGCGACTACAAGAACAGTTACGAAAAACCGAACGCATCGCCGAGCTCGGTACGGTGGCCTCGGGTATGGCCCACGAAATCGGGACTCCGATGAACGTCATTCTTGGCCGCGCGGAATATCTCATGGATCGCGTCACGGACGAGCCGATCAAGAAAGGCCTCCAGACCATCATTACCCAAGTCGAGCGGATTACGAGGGTGATGAACCAGTTGCTCTCTTTTGCACGACGGAAAATTCCGGAGCGCTGTGCGCTTGATCTGAGGCAAGTGGTTGAAGACAGTCTCGAGATGTTTCACGAACGTCTTGCACGAAGCCGTATTCAGCTTGAGATGCCGTTAGCCGATCCGTGCCCCATGGTCTTGGCCGATGCGGACCAGATGAGCCAAGTCATGATCAACCTCGTCATGAACGCCGTACATGCGATGCCGGATGGCGGAACGCTCCGTGTCGGCCTGGCCTCTGAACCACAGATGGTGAGACTCACCGTTGCTGATACGGGCCACGGCATCCCACGAGAGATGATCAAGAAGATCTTTGATCCTTTTTTCACGACGAAAGAATTCGGCAAGGGGACAGGGTTAGGACTGACAGTCGTCAAGGGCATTATTGAAGAACATCAGGGATCCATCGCCGTTGACAGTCGGGAAGGGATGGGGACGACGTTTACGATTCTTCTGCCGATGGCCGACAGCAAGAGGTGAATCGACTATTTCCCAACTGGTTCCCACGTACATTCTTGTTCACTTTCTCCTATGGTTTCACCTTGTACGCGTTCACCTCTCACGCCTGATCGCTGTAGCATCCCGCATCAGCAGATATACTCGTGACTGTGGTCTTTCTCGCCACTGAAGTATTGCTCACGGTTTCTTCCGTTGAAATTTCTCTGAATAATTGGTCAGTTGGTTGTCATTCTCGGGGGCATCACCCTTGCGTGTTGTATTGTCAAATCACTAGGCCGGGGTAAACCGAGATGAGGATGGCGACCGTGGCAAATGGAAAGACGGCGGTACTCCTGATTGTCGAAGATGACCGAGAGATGCGGAGTCTATTGTGTGATGAGTTTTGTGGAATGGGGTATCAACTCCGCGAAGCACGGGATGGTGATGAGGCTTTTCTAGCGGTTCGGCAATCCGTACCGGATGCGATTCTGACCGACCTACGGATGCCGGGAGGGGGAGATGCCTACATCAGTCGGTTGAGGACTGTCGCGCCGAAGTGCCCGATTGTCGTCATGGCGGGGTTCGGGGATGCAAGATTGAAAGCACAGATACTTAAAGCGGGCGCGAATGCCTACTTTGACAAGCCGGTTCATATTGCGGAGCTGAAGAGCTGTGTGCAACAATTGCTCAACCACAAAGGGATGTGAAGTGCATCTCGTCAAATTTCCGACTTGTTGGTTGCGAGATACGAATGACTGGCCTAAGGGACGAGACCACCTTGTCTGACCCAGAACGCTCCAGCAACCCGGTACCCCAAGATCCCATCATTACTGCGCGAGTCGAAGCGATCAAGCAGGTGGCCGGAGGTATATCCGATCGGGTGGCGGTCATGGATCGATCCTTCAATGTCGTCTACGCGAACGAAGCAGCCTGGTCAGTGCAGGAGAATACCTCCACTCGCCGGCCTCACGCCAAATGCTATGAAGCCTTTGCCCAGCGAACCGATCCCTGTGGGGGCTGCCCGGCGAACAAAGTGTTCGAGACGCCTGAGGTGCAGTGCGTTTCTTGTTCGGGGGGAGGTGACGGTACGGCCTGTGGGATGCATCAAGCCTTTCCGTTAACGGATGCACAGGGATCAGTCATGTCCATGTTGGTGCTTTTCCAGCCGACAGTGAAGTCTGTTCAGGCTGCTACGGCGGAGGACAGCCCTACCACACCTCTTGCGAATGGTCTTGGTGGCTTGATCGGTCAAAGTCCGATCATGCAGCAGCTCTTCGACATGACCCGTCTGGTTGCGGAGAGCTCGGCGACCGTCCTCATTCAAGGCGAGAGCGGAACGGGGAAAGAACTTCTGGCGAAAACGATTCACGCGCTCAGTCCCAGAAGGGATCGGCCGTTCGTTGTGATTGACTGCGGCTCATTGCCTGAGACGTTGCTCGAAAGCGAATTATTTGGACATGTGAAGGGAGCCTTCACCGGAGCAGTGATGAACAAGCGAGGCTTGTTTGATGAGGCCGACGGAGGCACGATCTTCTTGGATGAGATAGCCGACACGACGCCGACCTTTCAAGCCAAATTACTGCGTGTTCTACAAGAGGGCGAGATCAAGCCGGTGGGTGGGACCCGAACCGTCAAGATCCATGCGCGGGTCATCTCGGCGTCAAACAAAGATCTGGCCGAACTCGTGAAAGCCAAAACATTTCGTCAGGATCTCTATTATCGATTAGCTGTCCTCCCGCTGTATTTACCGGCGCTTCGGGAGCGGCGGGACGACATCCCATTGCTTGTTCGGCATTTCGTCTCGGGGGCTTGTGCACGACATCATCAGCCGGTGCGATCCGTGGATGAGCGGGCTTTGCGCTTGTTACGGGACGCTCCTTGGCCGGGGAATGTCCGGCAATTACAGCATTATATTGAGCGGGCTGTGGTGACGACGGTCGGCCCATCACTGCCTTGTCAGGATCTGCTCGACCAACCTTTGGGGGAAGAGGACGAAAGTTTACGCTCGGCGTCGCGTGGGGCGGTGGCTCAAACAGAGCGCACGCGAATCGTTGATGCTCTGCAAAAAACGGCAGGCAATCGATTGAAAGCAGCCAAATTGCTCAGAATCAGTCGCGCGAGCCTCTATAACAAACTTCGCGCGTATAGCATCGAATAGGTATCAGTTGTTCCTCTTATCCGCTTCCCTTCTTGGGTCACCACACTCCACAGAGTGACCTCATCACATCAGAGACCACGCACTGCTATGCTCGATTGGTTCGCCATTGGCTTTATAAAGCCCGCCAGGTGAGGATCGATCGTTCAGGCACCTGAACTTCTGGACCTTCGCAACGATCGGGTAGGGTTCACCCACCACAGTTCTTCACCGGCGCAATTGTACGCATTGTTCGGATCCATCTCATGCATCCATGAATGTGGAGTGCGAATCAGACGGCGCCGGAACGATATCTGCCTTCAGTCCGTAGTGTTCTCATCCTACAACCTGCAATGGGTCGTGATGGCTTGTATGCCCCCTTTCTCCCCTTCACTCTGGAACCAACGTCCAGTTGATGTGGACCACAGATGCGAAGGAGATACGAGTGAATGGGGAAATTTAGTCCATCACTGTCCAAGAGCCTGGAGTCCACCCTGTAGCAGGAGCTGACATCGAGATCGCTGGAAAATATTCATCTGCTCTTTTGCCGTGAGAATAACTCAATGAGAAAGGACGAGCAGGAGTGGCACGACAGTTGCTGAACAGTTGGGGCAGCGCAGAGAGAGCTCGCTCTCTCTGAGAGTTGGATAGTGATTCGCCCTATCGCTATCCAGCAGAGTCCACCTCATTGTGAGCGGCTGTCCCGGCCGCCACATTGTCGCAATGAGGGGGTCACAGGTGAGAGTGGCCCTCTCATTGTTTTTTCTGCGGGCAGTATTGGCTACCGAATTATTTCTTACAGGAGCTGGTGGTGCATCTCTCAATCGCAATTCCTGAGGCACAGGTTGTAGATGCCCCGACACTGTTACGGCTGATCCGGATGGCGCCTGTTTGTGACGCCGAGGGGGATGAACAAGGGGCCGAGTATGTGGCGTTCTTTGACGATTTTCCGACGTCGGTGGGGATCGTGGCGCGAATGATTGAGGAGGCCTGGGACCTGCACGATGTCCACATCACACTCGAAGGACGACCCGTCGTGAGCCGGATCAATTTCTATGCGGCCCTCCGCTGCTATCAAGAAAGCCTGAGTGCCTCGGACGCGAAAGCGTACTGCTTTCAGCAGGCGGAGAAAGTTGGCGCTGACAGAGGATGTTCTGAGCAAGCCTGTTTGTCCCACTGTCGGTTTATTTGCTCGCGGTGTGTAGGACTGTCACGCGATCAAGGCGCGCCTCCGATGTCGAGTCAGCTCTTGGAAGTGGCGCGCCGGGCGGAAGTGGATTGGTGTCCGAACCTGCGCATTGGGGATGTGAATATGTGAGTGGTCGGTCGAAAGATTGAGCAAGCCGGACGAAGCGCTTGCAATCGGATCTTGGCAGTTGATTGCTCGAAGGAGGGCCGTGCTCCTCGATGCGTAACCAGGGAGGGAGGGCGACATGCAGGTTGTGAGAAGCAAGGGGAATATCGGAGTGTGGGTTGTCATGGTATCGCTCGCGGCGGCGTCCGCTTTTTTTAGCGGCGGCCCAGCCTCCGCGGAAGACACCACTGCGACAGGGAACCGCGTGTTCTTTCGCGGGGGCTATGGCGAGATGCTGAGCGATCGTGCAGGCGAGTTTATTACCGATGTCCATGGTGGTCTTGGGGGTGGGCCTAAAAATACTGGGACCGGCGGCTATTACATCGGCGGTGGAGCGGAGCTCATGGTCACCAAGGACCTGTGGGGTATGCTGCCAGGGGTCGCGCTCGTGGGTGAGATCGGATTGGAATTCAAGCGATGGAGTTCCAGTCGCGTCGTGAGCGGAGAAGCCCTGACGCCGGTTAGTGATTTAACCCTAGCCAAGGTACAGATGACCATGTTGACTGCGAGCGTGGCACCCAAGGTGAAGTTTAGGCAGGGGACCGACTTCCAGCCATGGATCATTCCGGCGGGGTTGGATTTTCACGTCATCAGTCCGACATCGAGTCAGGTCAATTATTTGGACATCGGGGTTC